>JAZQPG010000185.1:0-11684 GCA_045628365.1 Sodaliphilus sp.
GCCGCTCGTGCTGCTAATACCGGCGCACCTCAGGGTGGCCGACATCAAATCGTGCCATGACCTGGACCTACATGATGCGATGCGCCGGACAAAGCTTGCCGACATAGCCACGTGGAGAAAGGAAAACCTACTCCCCAACCCGGCAAAGACCAGAGCGAGAATACTGTCAATGGCAATGTGATTTTTGGGACATCTTTTACAAAAACAAACTTGACAGCCTAGAACCGTCCCTTTTATCTAAAACTGGGCGTTGCAGTTTACGCCGATCCTCAAAGACAACCCAAACAAGCAACCTTCGCTTTGACATGTAAAATCTGGTTAAATATAAAAAACTTGACGTTTTTTGTCTTTGATAATAAAATATTTTATATATTTGCACTTTAATAGTTTAACCATAATACTTGAAGGATATGAAAAGATTATCATTTGCATTAGTTTTTGCTTGCATCGTGATGGCGTTAGGCGCACAAACCATCAAAGTGAAATACCAGGGTTCTAAGCCCACAATCGGCGACTTCGCTTGGGCTCTGCTCTCTGACTATGACAATAACGCTCAGGATACCGACGAGTCTATGGCTGCCATGCTGCAGGCTTGGAAAAAGTATCGCAAAGGCCAGACACTGGACCAGAGCGATTTCATTCTCGTTGATGACAAAAACGGATATGCCGAGTTTGAGTCAACCTATGACAACCAGACGCTTAAAATCGAAATGTGTTTCTGGAACGAGTCCGACGGCAAGCACAAACTCGTTGCCGTCAACGTGGGCTGCTACACCGACGGCAAGTACACCCCCGGCCAGTATGACGGCCTCAACTTTTACCGTTATACTAACACCACCAAGAAGATGACCATGCTAGACAATGCTCCCGGTTTCACAGTGCAGTATGGCACCAGCAACGGCGACCCGGTGTCTTACACCCTGCCCTGCAATGGCAAGAACATCACCATGACCACCTGGAAGCAAAACGGAACAACAAAACAGTCTACGCTCAAGTGGAACGGCAGCAAGTTCACTAAGTGACACAGCTACCCCACGTGACAGATTATACACAAAACAAAAACAAACGAATTTTGATGATGAAACATGCTTTTTCCCTGATGGCAGCTATGGCAATCACCGCGTTGAGCGCTGTGGCTTCACCTGCCTGTGACAACAATTGTGCTCTCCAGTTGCTGCGCAGCGAGGCCGACTCGGCGCGCACCGCTGCAACCTATAACCTGGCTAAGGATGTCAAACAAGTGGTCTCGGTGATGTACACCGGAGGCTCAGAGTGCATAGTCAGGATGTATGAGAAACGCTGCACCGGAGGCTCGGCGACATGGGACATGACACTGGCATGCAAAGGCTTCGTGGGACGCAACGGAGTGGGCAAAACACGCGAGGGAGACAACAAGACCCCTGAGGGCGACTGGGGCATCATCACCGCCTACGGCATCAAGTCCAACCCCGGCACCCAGCTCAAGTGGGTTGACGTGAAAGAGTCAACCTATTGCTGCGACGACAGCGTGGCCTATAACCGCATTATCGACGTGAACGAGGTGAAGCACGCATGTACCGGCGAGCACATGAGCAAGTATGCCCCCGACTACAACTACGGTTTCTTCATCGATTACAACAAGGATTGTGTCATTGGAAAAGGCTCGGCAATCTTTTTCCACTGCATGGGCAACAAGAACTACACAGCCGGATGCATCGCCGTGGAAGAGAAAAACATGGTGCAGATACTGCGCACACTTTCTCCCACCGCCCGCGTCATCGTGTACCGCCCGTAACCACCGCAACCGCATAAAAACACCGGCAGGAACCCCGAAGTTCCTGCCGTTTTTTTTGCGTCTTTACCCTCCATATTGCCATCAGGGGGACTGTCCCTTTGATGGCATTTTGGAGGTGTTTTTGGGGTGTGTGGCAGGGTCGTTAGGCTAGTTTCTTGGTGCGCTTGAGGTGGATGAATGTTGCGGCCAGGGCTGTCAGACCGAAGGCCCATGACGCAGCGGCGGCGGTCCATGTGCCCCAGTCCTGGGTGAAGCCGGCGACCACGTAGGTGGCACAGGAAACTGCTGCCACGGTGATGGCATAGGGGAGCTGTGACGACACGTGGTTGACGTGCTTGCAACCGGCTCCGGCGCTGGCCATGATGGTGGTGTCGCTGATGGGTGAGATGTGGTCGCCGCACACGGCTCCGGCCATGCATGCCGAGATGGAGATGATGCGAAGCGGGGCACCCACGGGGAACACTGCCACGCAGATGGGGATGAGGATACCGAATGTGCCCCACGACGTGCCGGTGGCAAACGCCAGGAAGCACGCTACCAGGAAGATAACTGCCGGCAGGAGCATGTGCAGGCCGGTGCCTTCCATCAGTGAGGCCACATAGCCGGCTGCGCCCAGCGAGTCGGTCATTGACTTGAGGGTCCAGGCGAGCACCAGGATGAGGATGGCGGGCACCATGGCCTCGAAACCCTTGATCAGGCAGCTCATGGCGTCGTCAAACTTTATCACCCGTCGCCCTACGAGCCACCCGATGGTGAGTACCAGCGTCACGAGCGAACCCTCAACGAGGCCCACCGAGGCGTTGCTGGCGGCAAAGGCATCGATGAAGTGCAGGTGGTTGGCTCCCTCGTGGAAGAATCCGCCCGAGTAAATCATGCCTAGCACGCAGAAGGTAATCAGCAGCAGGATGGGAACGACCAGGTCCAGCACGGTGCCGTTCTTGCCCAGTTTCTTGAGCGAGATACCCGAGGTTGTGGCTTCCATCTTGGCATCGGCCACTTCGCCCACCACGTCGTGCTCCACCTCGCTGCCCTGGGCCTTGGCATTATACTTACGCATCACGGCGAAGTCTTTCTTGCTTAGGATTATCGTCATGATAAAGATGATGGAGAAAAAGGCGTAGAAGTTGAACGGGATTGCCTGGCAAAACAGCGCCAATCCGTTCTCGCCCACGGCACAGAAGCCCGCCACTGCCGCTGCCCAGCTCGAGATGGGCGCGATGACACACACCGGGGCGGCTGTGGAGTCGATGAGGTAGGCCAGTTTCTCGCGCGACACGTGGTGACGCCGCGTGATGGGGCGCATCACCGAGCCCACGGTGAGGCAGTTGAAGTAGTCGTCAATGAAGATGAGCACCCCCAGCAGCAAGGTCGCTACCTGGGCACCTACGGCCGACTTGACGTGCTTGCCCGCCCACTTGCCGAAGGCTGCCGAGCCGCCGGCCTTGTTCATCAGCGCCACGAGTGTGCCGAGGATGACCAGGAACACGAGGTTGCCCACGTTCCAGTTGTCCGAAAGTACATGGATCAAGCCATAGGACTGGGCGTCGTCGCCCGTGCCCACGGTGTTGTTGAGCAGGTGGTTGATAAAACCGTCGAGGCCCGATCCCACCGACGCGCTGTAGAACGCAGCGCCCAGCACGATGCCCACGAAGAGCGATGAGTAAACCTCCTTGGTGATAAGCGCCAGAACGATGGCCACGAGCGGAGGCATGAGCGACCAGTAAGTACCTATAAAATTCATCTGTCTAAATTATTCCTTTTAGAACCACAAAGTTACTACTTTTTTAATAAATAACCGCAAATGTCGGGGATTATGTAGCGAAAAAAGGGGAAATCCTTTTGGTTTGAACCTGTAGCGCACCCTGTTGTGCCAGGCTGTGTGTGGGCTATAGATTGCGCAGGTGGAGCAGGCGGGTGAGGGCCGCGTGCACGGCGATGGCCGTGATGATGGAAAGGACTATGTACAGGGTGACGAGCTGCCATCCGGGTATCGCTATGCCTATGCGTGCCAAACCATTGTCGACAAATGCCATGACGATGAGGTGGAGCATGTAGAGCTCAAACGAGAAGTTGCGGGCCTTGTAGAGCCAGGTTGCCGACATGGCGCGGTGCACCGGGCCGTTGGGGTTGTAAATGGCGGCAAGGGTGAAAGCGGGCAGGACAAAGAAGATGAGCGCCCAGGCGGCCCAGGTGGAGCTGTTGCCGTCGACAATGCACGCCGTGGCGACAACTGCCGCCACCAGCACAGCCTCGAAGCATGGCAACCACGCGGCGAGGGCCTTGCCGCGTCCGCTGGAAACCATGTGCTTGACCATCTGGGCGATGAGCACGCCGTAGGTGAAGTCGATGAGCCTCATGGGAGGGAAAAACTGCCACCAGTAGTTGGTCGAGGTGTGATACTTGACCCACGTGGCGCCGGCAAGAGCCAGGATGGCTATGGGCCACTTGACCGCTGCCGGTGTGGCCCGTGTCACCCGCGACACTAGCGGGAACATGGCGTAGGAAAAGATGAGAGTGGAGATGAACCACGAAGCCCCGTTGTAGCTCATGCACACGTTGTCACTGGGATACCAGCACTGCGTGAGTGTGGCGTGGAGCAGCAGCTCCCACTTGAAACCATGGGTCGAGAAAACCAGCCACACGGCCAGGCACATCCACTGCAGCACATAGAAGCGCTTAACGCGGCTCACCGGGAAACGCCACCACTGGCTCCACTGCAGGCGCTCCACGCTGTGTCGCATCTCCAGGAAAAAACCGCTGATGACAAAGAACGTGGCAAGCGCCATGCGCCCCGTGGTGATGCCGCTGAGCACCTGGGCATGGTTGAGCACTACTGTCATTGCCAGCAGGAAGCGCAGCGAGGCGAGCGGTTTGACGAGGACTCGGGATGTGGCGTTGGCGTTTTTCATCACTCGGTAGATGTGGCTGAGGGTTGAAGTACTCTAGAGGCTGATGACGTGTCGCCGGCCTCCGATATGGTCTCGGCTGTGATGAGGGAGAGCAGGCGGTCGTAGATGCCGGGGGCGGCAACCACGACGCTGCGGTTGCGGTCGGTGCGGAAGTCGGTCCACCGTGCTCCTGCCTCGCTGGCGATGAGCAGCCCGGCGCACACGTCCCACTCGTTGAGGCTCATCTCCCAATAGCCGTCGAGGAAGCCCGCTCCCACGTAGCTGATGTCAAGGGCGGCGCTGCCCAGTCGACGCAGTCCGCGCACCAGGGGGATGACGCGGCCGGCACGGTCGATGTTGTTGTCGGGGTTAACGGCTTTGTCATAGGGGAACCCGGTCGATACCACAGCCTCCTCGAGCGAAGTCTTCACGCTGCAGGTCAGTGGCTTGCCGTTGAGAAACGCACCCGTGCCCTTCACGGCGTGGAACATCTCGCCCAGCGCTGGGGCATACACCACGCCCACCACGGTGTCGCCGCGGTGCTTCACGCCGATGGAGACGTTGAAGAATGGCAGGCCGTTGCTGTAGTTTGTGGTGCCGTCGAGCGGGTCGATGACCCACTGCCACTCGCTGTCGCCCTCGTGCATGCCGCTCTCCTCGCTCAGGATGGAGTGGCCGGGATAAAGGCGCCCGATGTGCTCCACGATGAGGCGTTCGCTGGCCTTGTCGGCTGCCGTCACCACGTCATAGGCGTTCTGCTTGGTCGTGATGTCGAGGTGGCCCGAGCGGTAGAGTTCCATCTGCACTTCTCCGGCTTGGCGCGCCATCATCATGGCGTCGCGCAGTATGTTGTCACGTGTTTCCATAAACCTTTACTATTTATTGTGGTGCAAATATAGCCAAAATATGCCAATGGAGGTCCATCGCCGGGCCTGAAAAATGCATTTGCCGCCATGCAAACCATTTAATCCTTTACTAACCGGCATGAACGCACACCGTTTGCCGCGCGTGGACACCGCCCTGTGGCGTGGGCGCTTTTTTTGGACCCGTGGGCAATAATAGCGGTGGGCGGTGCGTTATCTTTAATAATTATATAGAATAAAGAAGTATGGGTTTCAACAAACTTATCATATGTGCGGTGGCGGCACTGGCTATGGTGTCATGCACCACCACCAGGGAGAATAACCTGGCTTACTTCAAGAACACTCCACAGGAAGTGGCGGGTAGCATGCCCGGAACAACCGGCGACTATGGCATCAAGCTCATCACTGATGACGAGGTGGCAATCACTGTGTCGTCGATGGCCCCCGAGGCCACCGCGATGTTCAACGCTCCGCTCACCAACAACGCCCAGCGCGGCCAGACCGAGGTGAGCAGCACCCATCGCCTCACCACCTACATCGTTGACCACGACGGCAACATCACCATGCCCGTGATAGGCAAGCTCCACGTGGCCGGCAAGACCGTGCGCGAGGTCGAGACCATGGTGCGCGAAAACGTGTCGCGTGTGGTCAAGGATCCGTTTGTGACCGTGAGGATGATGGGCTACTATGTCAACGTCATGGGCGAGGTGAAGCAGGCCGGACGCGTCAAGGTCGAGGGAGAGCGCTTCAGCGTGCTCGACGCCCTGGCGGCATGCGGTGACCTCACCGAGTATGCCGACCGCGGCGCGGTGATGGTGATACGCGAGGAAAACGGGCAGAAGAACTTCTACCGCCTCAACTTGGCCGACACGTCCCTGTTTTCATCGCCATGCTATTACCTCAGGCAGAACGACGTGGTCTACGTTGAGCCCAATGCCATCAAGATAGATAACTCGAAGTATAACACCAACAATGCCTACAAGTTGTCGGTGATCTCGACCGTGGTGAGCGCCGTGAGCGTTGTCGCTTCGCTGGTCATTGCCCTGGCAATCAAGTAACCGGCACCACTGTCCCGCTCTCTCTAAGCTTAGTATAGAAAAATGAGTAATAACCTTAACAATAACGGCAAGGACGCGGCACGCCGCCCCAAGCCGGTGACGATAGACCTCCCGGCGCTCATGGCACGCTACAAGCGCTACTGGTGGCTGCTGGTGCTGTCGCTGGTGGCAACACTGAGCCTTGCCTGGGTGTATCTTCAAGTCAAGAATCCTGTGTTCCTCATCGTCTCGACCGTCATGGTCGACCAGGGCGACGACCCGTCGGGCTCGGGCAAGAGCTTGCTCAAGACCATGGCCCTGGGCGGTGGCGGTGCCAGTGTCGACGACGAGGTGGTGGTAATGGGGTCGCAGGAACTGCGGGTCCAGACGATTGCCCAGCTGGGCATCAACCGCACCTATGTGGAGCGCGAGAGTTTCCTGAAGCGCATTGACCGCTACGGCGACTCGCCCATCGAGGTCGATGCTCCCGCCGGGCTGCTCGACACGCTCACGGTGGCCATGGGGTTCAAAATCAAGACCGGCAAGGACGGCAAGGCCGAGATCACTGTCAAGAAAGGACGGTTCAGGACACTTGCCCATGTCACCGGCGTCACCCTGCCCGCCACGGTGAAGACCCCCTACGGCATCTTCTCGGTGCGCCCGGCCCACAACTATGTGCCCCGCCGCGAGTATAACATAGCCGCTACCGTGATGGGCAACACCATTGCCGCCGAGGCCCTGAGAAAGCGCCTCTCGGTTAAGGTGCTGAGCAAGAAGTCCAACGCCATTGTGCTGAGCATCACCGACTCTAACACCGCCCGCGGCCGCGATATCCTCAACACGCTCACCATGCTCTACAACGAGCGCGGGCAGAAGGAAAAAGACCAGCAGGCCATCAACACCGGCAAGTTCATCGAGGACCGCTTGGGGCTTATCTACCGTGACCTCACCGGCAGCGAGGCCGAGATCGAGGCCTACAAGAAGGCCCACAACATGATCGACGCCGGACTCCAGACCAAGAGCCTCATCGGGCAGCAGGAGGTTGCCGATAGGGCCATCGTGGCTCTCGAGGCCAAGTACCGCATCGCTGCCATGATCAAGGACTTTGTCAACGATCCCGCCAACAGGCATTCGTTCATACCCTTCAGCGCCGACTCCACTGCCGCAACCGGCTCGATCAAGGCCTATAACTCGCTCATCACCGAGCGCATGAACCTCAGCGCCAGCGCTACCGACGACAACCAGGCAATGCATCAGCTCGACGAGCAGATCAACGTGATGCGCGCCAACGTGGTGCGCGGTGTGGACAACACCCTGGCGGCTCTCAAGATCCAAATCGCCGGTGCCACCGCCCAGAGCGACGCGTCGACGGCCGGAATGAGCACGTTCCCCACCGAGGAGCGCGAGACCCGTGCACTATATCGCCAGCAGGGCATCCAGAACACCCTCTACACCTTCTTGCTGCAAAAGCGCGAGGAGAACGCGCTGGTGCTGGCTGCTACCACGCCCAAGGGCAAAGTCGTTGACCACGCCTATGCCCAGAGCGACCCCGTGGCTCCCAAGACCGGGCTGGTGTTCTTCCTGGCCCTTGTCGCCGGCATACTCATCCCGGTGGTGCTTGTAACTCTCAAGAATCTGTTCTACAATAAGTTCTCTACCGAGGCCGAGCTCGAGGACGTGGCGTCGATGCCCGTCATTGGCCACATTCACCACAACCGCCACAAGGATGCGCTCGTGGTGCAGGAAGGTCGCACGTGGGTCATCGTGGAGCTGTTCCGCTACGTGCGCAACAACATCCAGTTCATGCTCACCGGCGAGAACGACAAGGTGGTGCTCGTCACCTCCAGCGTGAGCGGCGAGGGCAAGTCGTTTGTAAGCCTCAACGTCGCCGCCGCCTTTGCCCTGCTGGGCAAGAGGGTGGCCCTCGTGGGCATGGACATACGCAAGCCCAAGCTCGCGGCTATGCTGAAGCAGCTCAACGACATGCCAGGTGTCACCACCTACCTGTCGCAGGCAAGCGTAGACATCGACGACATAGCTCAGCACCTCGACGTGGTCGAGGGCCTCGACATCCTCGTTGCAGGTGCCGTGCCTCCCAATCCCTCCGAGTTGCTCCTCAACCAGCGCAACCAGCAGATGTTCCAGGACCTGCGCGACCGCTATGACATCGTCGTGGTCGACTCGGCACCCGTGGCCATGGTGAGCGACACCTTCTCGGTAGCCAAGTGGGTTGACATGACCGTGCTCGTCACCCGTGCCCGCTACACCAAGCGCTCGCAGGTGAAGCAGCTTAACCGCCTCGTTGACGAGGGACGCCTCCCCAATGCCGGAATCATCATCAACGACACCAAGCCCAGCGCCGACAACGGCTATGGCTACGGTTACGGCAACAAGTAGCCCCGCCGCCCACCCCGGCTATCCCGGCACTCCCGGCAAAACCGGATTATCCGGAATCTCCGCTCTGAAAAGCGCAGCGCTCTGAAAAGCAACGCGCTCTTAAAAAAATGAAAGATTATTCAGGAATATATCAGCAGCAGCTGCTTACCATCTTCTGGGTGGGAGCATGCTTCGGGTTCGTGGCCGATGAGATATTTACCGGCCTCGCTCCATATCGTTCGGCTGTGTTCCTCATGCTCGACGCCCTGTGGCTAGTGCTTGCCTGCTGCACCGTGCGCCGCCCGCTGCACGTTGCGGGCATCGCCATTTTTGCGGCGCTCGCCTACTACTCCACCTGCGTGGCCAACGGTGAGAGCCTGGCGTTCTGGTTCAACGGCATGCGCGACTTCTTCGGGCTGTTGCTGGCCTTCCCCGTGATAAGCTACTTCATGGCCGAGCCCCTGCGCCGCCAGCGCTTCATGGACACCATGGACCGCCACCTGTTCGCCTTCATGGGCGTGCAGGCCGTGTGCGTCACCTGGCAGTTTGTCAGCTACGGTGCCGGCGACCACTGCGGCGGCTCCTTTGGCAACTGGTACTCGGGCCAGGTGTCCATGTGTCTCTATGCGGCGTCGTTCTTCCTGATTCACCGCCGTGTCGACTCCCGCAACCTCCTGGCAAGCCTTCGTGACAACTGGATGCCCATCGCGCTCCTGTTCCCCACCTTCCTCAACGAGACCAAGGTGAGCTTCGTGCTCATCGTGATATACTTTTTCCTGCTCATGCCGCTCGACCGCCGCTACCTGCTGCGCGTCATGCAGGGCCTGCCCGTCGTGATGCTGCTCGGATGGGGGGCGCTGATGGTCTACACGTCCATCGTGAGGAGTGGCGACGACATCCTGTCGATGGATTACATCGAGAGTTACTTCCTTAAGGAGGACATCGACGAGGCCGAGAGCGGAGCCCTGTGGGAAATCGAGCAGGGCCGCAACGCCGACGTGCCGCGCTTCACCAAGCTCATGTACCTGCCCATACTCCACGAGCAGGAGTCGGGCCACGAGATGATGGGGTGGGGCGCGGGCCAGTTCAAGGGTGGCACCGGCATGGAGCAGAGCGACCTGGCCAACCGTTACGACTGGCTGCTGAGCGGCAGTATCCCCTACGTGTTCCACGTCCACATCCAGCTGGGCATCATCGGCGTCATCGCCGTGGCCCTGTGGCTCGCCCTGCTGTTCATCGTCAAGCCCCGCTGGGCCGCCGGCCGCGACCTCAACATGCAGTTCTACGTGCTGTGCTCGATACTGATCATCTTCCTGTATAACGACTCCCTGCGCGACCTGTGGATGTGCACCTTCCTGTTCCTGCTGCTAGTCACCAGCTACCAGCCCGCCGACGAGGAAGACACCCCCTCCGAGCCCTCTAAGTTCTCTAAGCCTTCTGAGATCTCCGAGATCTCCGAGCCCTCCTCTCACCACCAGCAAGCGTTATTAAAGCGAAGCGTCCTATGAAGATGTTCTACTACATATGGTCCTTTGTCGAGCGCTTTGGCGCCAGCGTGGTTTCCTTTGCCGGGAACCTCGTGCTTGCCTATCTGCTCATGCCGGCCGACTTTGGCCTCGTGGCGATGCTCGGCGTGTTCACGTCGCTCATCTTCACCCTCGTTGACTGCGGCCTGAGTGACGGCCTGTTGCGCGAGAGCAACCCCACCGACCGCGACTTCAACACGCTGTTCTACTTCAACGTCGCCACCGGCACCGCCCTGTGCCTGCTTTACCTGGCCCTGTCGCCCCTCGTGGCGTGGTACACCGGCCGGCCGCAGCTGCAGCCCGTCATGGCCGCCCTGGGTACCGGCGCCGTGCTCAGCGCCCTGTCCATCGCCCAGCTCACGCGCCTGCGTTCCCAGCTCAGGTTCAAGCGTGTCGCTGTCGTCAACCTGCTTTCCATCACCATTGCCGTTGCCGTTGCCGTTGCCATGGCGCGAGGCGGACTAGGCTACTGGTCGCTCGTGGCCCTGCAGCTCGCTTATCCCGCCGCCATGTTCCTCATCCTAGCCCTCACCACCAGGTGGAACCTGCGCTGGGAGTTCGACACCGGGCGGTTCAGGCAGCTGTGGGGCTTCGGTGTCAACCTCCTGCTCAGCACCGTCTTCACCCAGCTGTCCCAAAACATCTTTGCCTTCGTCCTGGGCAAGTTCTACAACCCCGTCCAGGCCGGGTACATGGGGCAGGCCCAGAAACTGCAGCAAACGCCCACCAACTCGCTCGAGGCCGCCATCTCGTCGACATCCTACGTCCTCATTGCCAAGGACGACGACCCCGCCGTGCGCCAAAAGGCCATCCTGCGCATGCTCTCGGTCATCACCCTCGCCATGGCGGTCATTGCCGGACTCACCATCGGCCTGGGCCATCCCGTCGTGGCTTTCATCTTCCCCGAGCGCTGGCTCCCCGTTGTCCCCTACATGCAGCTAATGGCCGTGTGGGCGCTCTTCTATCCCGTGTGCAACTACATGGGCGTCATCTTCAAGCTCTATGACCACACGGCGGTGATACGCAACGTCATCATCGTTGAGAAAGCCCTCATCGTCATCGCCGCCCTTGCCCTGCACCGCCTGGGCATCGAGGTCGTGTTGCTCACCGCCTCCACCATCTCGGCCATGGCCCTCGTGATGTACATGGCCGCCGCCTCACGCATCACCGGCATACCGCTCACGCGCCTCGCCTACACCTACCTGCGCTCCTTCGTCGCC
>JAZQPG010000186.1:0-19317 GCA_045628365.1 Sodaliphilus sp.
CAATCCGAGTAAGGATGCCCGAAAACGGCACCTTCTTCACGAAAACACTCTTCCTGACCGAAAAACACCTTGCCATAAAGCCACTATTCGACCTGCCAAGCATCGAATCCTAATTTGGGTGGCGCATTGACGAAGTCAGGAGGTAGCAATTATTTTTCACAATGGCAACTATTTTGGTGGTTTTCACGTTTTTGAAGCCTTGTTTTTACCTGGCAACAGTGCTTCAACTACCCGTAAATGAACAAACGCCCCCTTAGACCCAACACTATAGGTCCAAGGGGGCGTAGCTCAAACTGGCTTCAACGCATTAACGTTGTTCAAGGAGCGCCTTTACATATTCTGTTATGTCTTCATTGTCGATAACACCGTCGCCGTTCACGTCGCATGCCGCGTTTTGCTCACCGCCTGCTGCACCATTCAGCACGCAGTCGATAAGCAGGTTCACATCATCGATACCCACAGGGGCATTCTTGCCCCGTGACATCTTGCTGCGGTTGCCCACAACAAATGTCTTGGCGTTACCCCACAATGCTATTACTCCATTTGGATTTAACATCCTAGCCATGCATTTCGTACCATTCTTTGCGAGAATGCATCCTGCTAATGTGATTTCACGAGTCTCGCCAGGCTTGAGGATGATCAAATCACTTTCAATGCCACAAGATTTAAGACCAATCCCGGTAACACCCATTTTCAAACGGCCTCTGAAATAGCTCCCATCATTTCTCACCCTCACGGTGGCACGCACATTATTAGCTGGCATCACATCCCCGCCAAGGCTCCAGTCTTCAAGTGCAAGATGAGGTCGGGGTAAAAGATCCCTTATCATCATCTCTTGGTGGCTGAAATTCATATTGACGCTTGTGTGGTATAGGTACGACAGCATGTAGTAACCGTCACCTAGTCCGCCCCACCCCCAATTCACATGGAAGAAACCTTCGTTATCATAACCATCAACCACGAATGCATGGCCACCTCCAACGTCAACTCCACCGTAAAACACAGGACGCCTGGCGGCTATCTCATCCTTAACCATCGTGGTCCAGGTTGTTTCATCATAATCTTCACGCCTTACCAATCTTGCACCCAAAGCATAGTCGAAGTGGTTCACCATCGCATTCACGATATTATTTTCATGTGTAGAACTGATCTTTTTGGTGTACGTCATTCCACAGGCATACCCCACATCGCGCATGAGCAACGCCACTGCATCCTCATGCTTTTGCATTACAGGATCATCGCTATATACCACCTCATAAGCATTATCCATCAGCCCCCACTGATAAACTGACGTAGACAAATCGGCAGTTAAGATGCACGAATCCTTGCTGTTTTTCATGTAAGTGGCTGTGCCAATTCCTTTACCATGTTCAGGCCATTGATAATAACGCATAATCTGAGCCAAGGCAGTTGCGATACAACCGGTTGGACAAGCTTTAGATTTCTCCGGGGCATATACCGGCAACATCTTGTTGTAAGGTTCGGTTTGAAACCATGTGGTACCGAGCAACGGGGCTACGCTATCGGCAACAGCTACAGGCTTGAGGGGTCTGGGTGGTCTCGACAAACCTGGAGTTTTCCTGAGACACTCCATTTGACTACTGTAGTTTTCAAGCAGATACTGCAAGCCGTCGGGGATGTTGTTTGGATCAAAACTTCCCTGATCACAGTACCCCAGCACGGGAGCGGCAAAGTCGTCGCCCGAGACGATAACAAAGCCTGTGTTCCCGAGTTTGTTAAATACATAAAAATCCACATCGCCCGTTTTGCTCAAAGACCTGTGGGCAAGTAACAGACGATTACTTGGTTTCCTTAATGTCAAACACGTTGTTGAATTCTCGGCCACAAACTGCATTGCAGTCTCCATGGCCTGTTGCTGAGTCACGACGGCAGCCATTGCCGAAGCGCTACATAACATCATGGCATACAAAAAAAACTTTTTCATGTTGGTTAATTTTAATGGTAACGAGTTATTGCACAAAGATACGCTAAAATTCATAAACAAACAAATATTTCCGTGTTTTTGCAACAATATCGCACTTCCACCCATATTCCCTAGCCAACCACCGCGCCCCCTCAAAAAAATCGAAATGGGAGGAATGCAGGCGAGATGGACACTCGCTGCAATTCCTCCCATGATTCGTCTCACCAACGACCTCAGGTCACTGGCGGTGCATGCCGTTGTCACCCGGCACGGTCATGTCACTCGCCGTTCAGGTACTTAAACAAGATGAAGTTGATGTCACCGACGTCAATCACGCCGTCACCGTTAGCATCGGCACGCTCACGGAATTCCTCAACGTAACCCTCTTCCATGATAAACCTCAGCGTGACATTAATGTCGACCACGTCGACCTTGCCGTCGCCATTCACATCGCCAGGTTCATACACGGGTTCAACAGGCGGCTCACACACGGTGAAGGGAACGAATGAGCTCCAAGCCTGATAGCTCGATGCATACGCGGGGTTGGGATTGCGCAGGCACAGGTAGTAAGTAGTGCCCACGTTGCCGGGGAATTCACACTGGAAGTTAACCGTAGCAGTCTGGTTCTTGGCCACGGTGACAATGTTACTGCTTACGATATCGATTATCGTGTTGTCACTACGCAGGATGAACATCTCGATGGGACCCGAGAACGTGCCGCCGGTGTTCTTTATCACGGCCGTTGCCCTCACATCGTTGGCAGGCATCTGTGATGCCGCGAGGGTGAGGTTGGTGACAACCGACAGGTTGATGGTGCCACCACCGTCGGCAACAGTGACGGGAGTCTGGCCTATCACCTCCTTGGCAGCGTTGAGCACTGCCAGGCTATAGTTACCCGCCGACACGCTGGCAGTGAGCGTAGCATCGAGCTGGCGAGAGCCATTGGGACCGATGCCCATCAGGAACGCATCGCTCGTGTAGACGGCTTTTCCGTTCTGCATGAGGGCATAATAGAGGTTACCGTAGTAGTCACTGTTACCGGCGTTGCTCACCTTGACCTTAGCAGTGTAGGTCTGGTCTTTATACACAGGGTTGCTGCTCAGCACGAAGTCGCTGGCAACGAGTTGTGACACGTCGTGATGCTCGGTGAAGTAGGCCTTGCCGCCTTTCACTTCCATGTCAACAATATAGTTGGTCGTTGTGGCACCCTTGAAGTAATACATGTCACTCTGGTCAACCAGGTAGAAGGCACGCACGTAGTACTTGCCCTCGGCAAGCGAAGTGGGAGGGTTGAACGTGAAACTACTCACAACATAGCTGTTGCCTGCCGACACCGACGAGGCATCAATATACCGGCTCGTACAATAGCACTGAGTGGGCTCCAGTTCTGTATCGGTAACCGCCAGACCCCAGTACAACGTGTTCCAGCCGTTGCCGCCCGACATGCACACGCTATTCATGCTGAAGGTCGCCGCACCGCCAAGCGCACACGAAGCAGTGGATGTCGAGAGTTTAATCGAACCGCTCAGGGGGAGCACCTCGGGTTCACCGCCCTCGTCGGGCTTGATGTTGATGATGATGCCCTGGCTCGAGTTGTAGCCTCCCTCAAAGGAGCCTATGCCCTGCTCGCCGGGGTTGAGCATCGAGAGGATGAAGTAGCCGTTAGACATGCCGCCCCAGCCCCAGTTGAAGTGGAAATAGCCGTCGGCGTTGAAGCCGTCGCACACGAATGCGTGGCCGCCTTCCGAGGCCTGGCCGCTGTAGTACACCGGGCGGTGCTGCTTGAGCTGGTCGCGGATGATGTTTTCCCAAGCATCCACTCCATAGCTGTCACGCGACAGGAATGTGGCGCTCTTGTCATATCCAAAGTAGGTTGTCAACGCATTCACCACGTTGGGGCTATAGGCACCGCTCGATGCTCCATAGCTCATATCGACCGAGATACCCACGTCGCTCATGAGCTTTGCCACCGCAGCGTTCTGGGTCGACGTGCTGTTGCTGTCATAGTTGTCGACCATGTTGGCCCAGTCATATACCGAGTTGGCAAAGTTGGCCGAGAGGGTTGTGCTGGTTGAGCCGTTCACTGAGCATGTGTAAGAGTGCGAACCCGTGCCGCGTTCAGGCCACTTGTGGTAGTACATGATCTGGGCGGTTGCCGTTGCCACACAGCCTGTCACCGCACGCTTGGTGCTGCCGTTGCTGCTATAGGTGGGGCAATTGTTGTTGTAGGGAGCGCTTTGGTTCCAGTTGCAGGTGAGCAACGGTTTCACGCTTGTCGCCTGGGCCTGGGCTGCGCGAGCCTGCTCGGGGTGCAGCTTGAGATACTCAATCTGGCGTTGGCATTCGTCGAGCCAGTACTGCAGCCCGTCAGGAACATTGGCGGGATCAAAGTTACTGTCGCCATAGCCCAAGATAGGAGTCACGGCGTCGTCTCCGGCAACAAGGATGTAGCCGGCATCGGCAGTGCGGTTAAACACATAGTAGTCTACATTGCCCGCTTTGTCGAGGGCCTTGTGGGCCAGCGTGAGCTGGGCAGTTGACGCGCCGTGCGATGCCACGCGACGGGGGCCATTAACGTTAAGGAATTCCCTGGCTTTGTCCATTGCCTGGGTTTGAGACACAGTAGCAGCCTGAGCCACAGCACCGCTAAGTGCCAATGCGAGTAGTAGTAGTTTTTTCATAAGCAAGTCTCTAAACTGAAACGAAGGTAAATTTTTCTAATCGCAAAGTTACAAATAACTAATATTATATGCAAGAAAAATTCAAATTATAATTTACCAGTAACCATTTTGGAGCAAAGCCTAAAGCAAAGTGCAATACATTCTAAAGGAGGGTTCTATTAATTCTGGGATAAAGTTATCAATTATTTCGGTCGCTTTTGAGCCTGTTTTGGTATCTTTTGGACATTCAACCGGTCACGAATCCTCTTCATGCCAAAAATTTACTCAAAACATCTCTCAAAATCGCCTCGACATAATTAATAGAACCCACCTAAAACAAAACAGTCCCTCTGCTACCCAAAGACATTGACAATGATGCTGCAATGTGACTCCAAGCGAAAACAAGCTGCAACAGTGAAGGAATGTGACAAAAAAATGTTATATTTGCAATCGCAACTTAACATCACAACGACATGAACATCAAGAAAATTACACTATCACTGGCAGCAGCATTAGGTATACTCATGGCCAATGCCCAGGGGTTCACTAACCCCGTGTTACCAGGATTCCACCCCGACCCCAGCGTGTGTCGCGTTGGAGACGATTACTATCTCGTAAACAGCTCATTCCAGTTTTTTCCCGGAGTCCCCATCTTCCACAGCAAGGACTTAGTGAACTGGGAACAGATAGGCCACTGTCTAACCCGCCGCTCACAGCTTGAACTCAAGGACGCCGGCAACGCCGGAGGAATATGGGCTCCCACAATAAGACACCACAACGGCAAGTTCTACATGATTGTCACAAACCAGGCCAACGGCGGCAATTTCTTTGTCACCGCCGACCGCCCGGAGGGCCCCTGGAGCGACCCCATCTGGGTTGACCAGGACGGCATCGACCCGACCCTGTTCTGGGACACCGACCCCAAGACGGGCAAGGAACGCTGCTACTACGTGGGCAACGCATGGGGAGGAATCCTCCTCACCGAGATTGACATCAACACCGGCAAGCGCATTGGCGAGCGCAAGGTGGTGTGGCAAGGTACCGGAGGACGCTATCCCGAGGGCCCGCACATCTACAAGCGCGACGGATACTACTACCTGCTCATCGCCGAGGGTGGCACCGAGTTCTCACACAAGGTTACCATGGCACGCAGCAAGAACATCTGGGGTCCATACGAGGGACATCCCGGTAACCCTGTGATGACACACCTCACCCAGAAAGGACAGGACAGCAACATCCAGGGCGTGGGACACGCCGACATCGTCCAGACAACCGATGGCAGCTACTGGGCCGTGGCACTTGCCTTCCGCTGGCAAACGGGCACACACCACCTGCTGGGACGCGAGACCTACCTCATGCCCGTGAAATGGGACAAGGGCAAATGGCCCGTGTTTAACAACGGCGAGATCCTGAAGACCAAGATGGAGTGCCCCACCCTGCCACAGCATCGGTTTGCAACACCGTCCAAGACTATCACCTTTGCCCAAGGCAAGGAACTGGACATGCGGCTCAACTTCCTGTGCAACCCTGTTGAAGGAAACTACTCGCTCAACGAGCGCCCGGGACACCTGCGCATGAGAGCCGGTGACAAAACACTGGACCAGAACGGGTCGCCCACGTTTATCGGCGTGCGCCAAACTGGCATCGACCAAACTTTCTCAACGACACTCAACGGCAGCACGCTGCTCGACAATTCCCGTGCCGGCATCACCGCCTACATGGGCGACCATTACCACTATGACATCGCGCTCGTGAAACGCGACGGCCAGTGCGTGGCTCAGGTGCTCTACCGCCTGGGCAAGCTCACTCATGTCGAGAAGGAAATACCCGTCACCGCCGATGCCCAGCTGGCAATCAAGGCCACCGCCCATGACTACATCTTCATGCTCGACGGCAAGGAGATAGCACGCATGGACACCAAGTTCATCAGCACCGAGACCGCCGGCGGTTTCACCGGCATCTACTTCGGCATCTTCGTAGAGGGAAAAAGCGGTTCCTACATCGACCTGGAATCGCTAACCATAGACTGACGCCACATGACTGGCAAGCAAAAGAAATCCCGCTCACATAGGCGGGATTTCTTTTGTTATGACGGATTCTATAAATTATGTCTTGGCGATTTTGAGGGATGTTTTGAGTGGTTTTTCATGAAAACGACACAGTCATTACACTGCATCAGCAGCTGAGCAACAAAACATGTCCGTCACAAAAAAGCGGCTTAATCCGCTATGCTACTGTTGGTTAGGTTACTTTTTTTGTGACGGACTGTTGTTGCGTTTCGGTAGCGATGGGCCCTCTGTGGGAGCCACCAAAGAAAAATCTGCGCAGTCCGCGAGATCTGCGCGAGATTATCCCATAGCTGAGTAGTTACCGAGGAGCGCCAGCAGTCACTACTCATCGAGAACCCCCTCCATGGGAGGAGCTTCATGAAACAACACATCTCATCGCAAACCCACCTGCCATGTTGCGTGCTTGCATGTAACATGATGCGACGTGCGTCTCCCAGTGTAGTAATACTGAGAGTATAGTAACGGCGGTGCAAAGTTACAACAGTTTACACCATTCCCGTGCATCAACCGCGCAAATGCCAGTGTTTACTGGGGGTTCTAGCAATAACACATGCCTAAAACGGACAGTTTTTTCAAAAAAGTCCGTCACAAAAAAGTATCATTATTCACTATCACACAAGCAGTTACGCCACTTTTTTGTGACGGACGTTTTTAAAAAAATCTCTGGAAAACGGGTGCATGCCACCTTAACGGCTTGGAATTAACACTTGAAATTTATTGTTGTCCGGTAAAAACGTCGGAGACGTTAGAGGCTCGAAGAGTCCCACTATGCGAAACCCCATGCAAGCAGCCTCAAAGAGGTGCGCAGCATGGGGTATAAGCAATGAAAACTACGTGCCTCGTAGAGGAACGCCAATACTAGATTGCTGACACACATGATGATGTAGCCCCCCCTACGAGGCCCGATCTACAGTGTATCGCCTTATTTCATCCAGAGATTACTCCTTGGGATCTTCGCCATACTGGTTGGGGCCCTTCTGACCGTCACCGATGCACATAATCACAGGAATAAGACCACCGATAACGCAAGCCAAATACCAAAGAAGGTTCTTACCACTCTTGCCTACGTCGTGCAGACGACGTACCATAGCAGCCAACAGGGGAATGAACAATGCGAGGCTAATCAAACCAAGCACAATTGCACAAGGCATGAAAACAGCATCTACCTGCTCAGCCTGAGCAAGAATCTCTTGAGAATTACCTAATGTTAATTGAGAGGTGAGTTCAGCAGCCTTCGACATCTTCCATTGACCCAGTAGACCCATAGCCCATCCAGGGATACAAGCAAGGAGGTAGAACCACCAGAACTCAGAGCGACGAGCACGACCTGAGAATGTTGCATACTTACCGAAACAAGTCTTTACTGCTTCAAAAAAATTCAATGTAGGTTTCATTTCTTTTAAAGATTTTATAACGTTAATAATTACAGTTTTCAACACATGTTGCAAATACTTTCATATTCACATCGCAAAGTTAATAATTATTTGCTAAAAAGCAATACCATTCTAGTAATAAATTATAAATTTATTGTTTTCCACCTCACGAAATCTTAATTTTTCAAAACAATGGCTTGTAAATAGCCTGGATTCGATGTTTTTCACTATCTTTGTAGGTTGAATACATTAAACTAAAGACAAACATGAAAGTCAAGATAGTAAACAAGGGGCCACACGCTCTGCCCAGTTACAGCACGCCGCAAAGCGCCGGCATGGACCTGCGGGCATGGCTCGACGAGCCTCTCACGCTGCAACCGCTGGAGCGGGCGCTGGTACACACCGGCATCTACATGCAGCTGCCACAGGGATATGAGTGCCAAGTCAGACCACGCAGCGGACTCGCGCTGAAGCGAGGACTCACGGTGCTCAACTCACCCGGCACCATCGATGCCGACTACCGCGGTGAGGTGTGTGTCATCCTGGCAAACCTGGGCAACGAACCGCAGACCATCGAGAACGGAGAGCGCATTTGCCAGCTGGTGGTCGCACGCCACGAGACAGTGGAGTGGACGCCCGTCGAAGTGCTCGACGACAGCGAGCGTGGTGAAGGCGGTTTTGGACACACCGGAACAAAATAACACACATATAACAACCTACAATGAAACGACTGATTTACAAAATACTTCCCGTCATGGCGATGATGCTTGTAGCATCACCGGTGATGCTCTCGCGCGACAAGGACGCGCCGCAGGTAACCGGTAGCGACAAGCGCAAGGCCGAGTACTACTTCCTCGAGGCACAGAACCACAAGTCGCATGACCGTGCCGACGCCTACTTTGACCTCTTGAAAAAAGCCCACGAGCTGGACCCTACCAACTCGACTTACTCGTTCTACCTGGGATTCAGCATGCTCTCGATGCAGAATGCCACACGAGGCAATGCCCGCGAGGCTCTGGCACTGATGAAGGAACACTACCTGGCATGCCCCACCGACCTCTACGAGACAACATTCTACAGCGACGCTTGCATGATGCTTGACAATGCAGGCGACGGGCTTGAAGCCATCAAAACACTGTGCAAGCACAACCCCTACCGCCTGGAGCTGCAGGCACGACTCGCCGAAGCCTACGCACGCGTGGGTGACTTTGCCGCGTCCAACGCCACCTACGACTCCATCGAGGCACTGCAGGGCAAAAGCATGCAGATCACCAGCAAAAAGCTCACCAACTATGTCACGCTCAACGACACAGCGTCGGCTCTCAACGAGATGAGATCGCTACTGGCCACTGCGCCACGCAACACCGACTATAACATCACGATGGGTAGCATCTTCCAGCAGTTTGCCATGCCCGACAGCGCTATCCACTACCTCAACATCGCCCAGGACTGTGACCCAACCAACGGATACACCTACCTGGCCAAGGCTCAGTTCTACATGCTCAACGGCGACTCAGTGCAGTATGAGAAGCAGATACAGCAGGCACTCATCAGCCCCGACCTCGAGATTGAGGACAAGATGGGAGTGATGATACAGACCGTGAGGGAGATGATACAGCAGCAGGACAGCACCGGACGTGCCGACACGCTGTTCTCGGTGCTTATCAACCAGCACCCCCATGAGGCCCTGGTCCACGACATGTACAGCGAATACCTCATCTACAAGAAGGACTACAAGGGGGCCGCCGAGCAACTGGGATATGTGCTGGACATCAACCCCACCGATGCCGAGGGATGGCGCAAGCTCATGATAACCCAGATGATGGCCGAGGATTTTCCCGCAGCCATCAAGAGCGCCGACAAAGCGCTGGAGTACAACCCCGACAGCCTGGACCTGTACCAGTACATCGCTCCGACATATTACCAGATGAAGGAATATGACAAGGCACTGGAGACCTATAACAAGGCGCTCTCGCTCGTCGACTCAACCAACTACATGACCCAGAGCGACCTCATGGGAGGAATGGGCGACGTGTACCACGACATGGGACAGCACGAAAAAGCCTACGAACACTACGAGGAAGCACTCAAGCTCAACCCCGGAAACGTGGGCATCATGAACAACTATGCCTACTTCCTGTCGCTTGACGGCACCGACCTGGACAAGGCCGAGCGCCTGGCTGCCATCGCGGTGAAAGCCTATCCCCAGAGTGCCACTTACCTTGACACCTACGCCTGGGTGTTCTACATGAAGAAGGACTACAAGATGGCACTGGTCTACATCAAGAGCGCGCTCGAAAACGATGACACCCACAGTGCCGACATCTATGACCACTACGGCGACATCCTTTTCATGAACGGAGAGAGCGAGGAAGCCCTTGTCCAGTGGCAGAAGGCTCTGGAAAAAGACCCCGACAACGAGTTGATTCAAAAGAAAGTAAAACACAAGACAATATTTAAAGAATGAAACACCTGGCAACCATAGTACTCACTGCAGCGCTGGCTACATTCAGCGCATGCGGCACAACCAAGGGCGTGGCACAAAACACTGCCGCAAACTCTCCCCAAGGCACGACCGCCACAACAGGCAAACAGGCACAGCAAACCATAGCGTCGACCTTTGCCGACTGGAACACGATGCAATGTGGCGGAACATTCCGCATGGGTGGCACCAAGTCGTTCTCCAGCAGCATCCAGGTGCGCATGGAGCGTGACAAGTACATCAGCATCTCCCTGCGACCGCTGCTGGGCATCGAGCTGGGCCGACTCATCTTCACCGGCGACTCGGTATATGTCATCGACAAGGTGCATCGCCGCTACATCGCCGAGAACGTGTCAATGTTCACCAACGGGCTGCCAGCCACAGTGAGCACCCTGCAGGACATCTTCATGGGACGCGCGTTTATCCTGGGCGAGGGCACCTATGGCAAGTCACGCATGGCCAAGGCCACCGTTGATGACAAGGATGGCGTGACTACCCTCACCCCGGTCAAGCAACCCAACGGCTTCAACTATGTGTTCACCTTTGACGACGTCTGCCGCATCCTCGCGCTCCAGGTAGTGCCCGATGGCGCGCAGTCAACCGTCTACAGTGTTGATTACAAAGACGTCAAGAGCACCAACGCAGGAAACATAGCCCACAATGTGAGCATCGCAGGTTCCATCAAGGGTAAGGAACTGAGCATGCAGCTAGACTTCAACGATATCACCTGGAACAAGAGCATCAAAGCCGACGTTTCAATCCCCACCAGCTATAAGAAGGTTGACATCACCCACATCAACACCCTTCTCAACGTGGACGAGTAACCTATTGACGGTCCAAAGATGTAACATATTTTAATCTGGTGGAACGATGTTAAAGAGAGTTGCAGCATCACTGGTGATGGCCTTGTGGATGGTCCTGGGTGGCGTGGCCGCGTCGGCCGAGACGCTGCAGCAGGCCACACGCAACCTTGACCGCATCTCGGCCATGCTGCAGGAGCAGGAACACAACGTGGTGCACCTTGAGGCCCAACTCGACAACATCGCGAGGCAGCAACGCGCAACTGGCGACTCCACCAACCGATGCAAGTGGCAGCTGGCCGAACTGCGGGGGCAGTATGCCCAGGTGGTGCGAAACCTGCACGCGCGTTCCAGCGCCATTGACTGGCTGGCCTATATCTTCTCGGCCTCGTCCATATCGCAGGCATGGCAACGTGCCACGCACATCAGGCAACTGTCACAGTGGCGCGAGAACCGCAGCAACACCATCACCGACGCCATGCGACACCTGGACCGCCAGCAACAGTACCTCAAAAAACTCAGTGCCACCAGGCAAGCCAGCCTGGACAACTGCAACGCGACCCGCATAGCCCTGCAAAACGACCTGGACAACACCGCGCGTCTCATCGCCACCATGTCGTCCCCTCAACTGCATGCTGTGCTCGATGAAAAGCGGGCCCAGGCCGACAAACTGGGTGCTCAGCTGGACCGCATCACTACCCTTCCACGGGAAGTCAACACCACGCAGACCCTCGTCGAGACCGCAACGCTTGAACTCAACACCGGTTCCTTGCCCCATCCCGCCAGCGGGCGCTACACCGTGGTCACCCCCTTCGGGCGACAGCATCACCCCACGCTCGAACACGTGTGGACCGTGAACAACGGCATTGACATTGCGTGCAGCGACCCGGGAGCTATGGCTCATGCCGTGGGCGACGGAGCAGTGAGCGCCATCTACAGCCAGGGCGACGGGCGATACGTAGTGATGGTGAGGCACGGAGGCATCATCAGCGTGTATGGCGGACTGACGGCAATCACCGTCAAGAAAGGGCAGGCTGTTGCCAGCGGACAGCAACTGGGAAACATAGCCAGCGACCCCGTCACCCGTCAACGCACAATGCACTTTGAGCTGAGGCGAGGCCACGAGCCCCTCAATCCCGAGCTATACCTGCAGCGGTAGTGGCCGCCATTGTTCCAAGACCACACGACTAATAGATTTAAACTTTCACAAATTATAGTTTTATGATCAAGAAACTCTTATTCTCAGCAGCGACTATGCTGGCAGCATTCACTGCAATGGCCCAGGGTAACAACCCTGTAGTGTTCTTCACCCGCGACATCTCGCCCGAAGGCCTCGTGCGCATGTACAAGGCACTTGGCGTTGAGGCTACCGGACGCGTAGCCATCAAGATTAGCACCGGCGAGGGTGGCAACAACCACTATCTCAAGCCCACACTCATTCGCGGTCTTGTGGAAGAGGTCAACGGCACCATCGTGGAGTGCAACACCGCATATGGCGGTACCCGACAGGACGTGAAGAAGCACTGGCAGACCATCCACGAGCACGGCTTTGACACCATCGCTGCAGTTGACATCATGGACGAGTACGGCCAGATGCGCATCCCCTGCCAGGACAAGAAGCACCTCAAGTATGACATCGTGGGCGACCATCTTGCCAACTATGACTTCATGATCAACCTGGCACACTTCAAGGGACACGCCATGGGCGGTTTTGGCGGTGTGCTCAAGAACGCATCGATTGGCGTTGCATCCAGCGAGGGCAAGGCCTATATCCACACTGCAGGCAAGACCAGCGACCTGTCTCTGGCATGGAGCAAGGAGTATCTTGCCGCCGGCCCCACACAGGACGACTTCCTCGAGTCGATGGCCGCAGCAGCCCAGGCGGTGCACAACTACATGCATGGCCGTGTGCTCTACATCAGCGTCCTCAACAACATGAGCGTTGACTGCGACTGTGACGGCACCCCTGAGGAGCCCAAGCTCAAGGACATGGGCATCATGGCTAGCCTCGACCCCGTGGCTCTGGACCAGGCATGCCTTGACATGGTGTTCAACTACGAGGGAAAGAAGGGCGATGACAACAAGCCTCTCATCCAGCGCATCAACCGCCAGCACGGCACCTACATCACAGACTATGCCGAGAAAATCGGTCTGGGCAGCAAGAGCTACCGCTTTGTCAACCTTGACCTGCGTCAGGTTGTCACCCACTAAAAAGGAACAGTTACACGCATGAAGCAGTATCAAATTTCATCAACGGCAACCCTCCCCGACGGCAACCACGCCGTCGGGACTACCGTTGTCGAAATACCTGACCACCACATTGCGGCACTGAAGGCGTTTATCGACACGCTAGGAACCATCGACGTGGGCGAGCTCGACCTTGAAAACGAGATGCCCGTGCTCTATGACACTCTCTATGACGCCTGTGAGGAAGCAACCATGCCGGCCGTCGAGGCCTACTACCTGCGCAAGTTCTTCCATGAGGGGAAAGTGGGTTATGACGTCGACGAGGCGATGCAGGCATGCTGGGACGAGGGCATCTACTCCATGGAAGCCGGCGTGGACAACGACATGTATGAGGAAGACCCCGACCAGGCACTCCAGGACCGCGACACCTACAACCGCATCTACTTTGAAGACTGGTTGTCCGGCTACATCAACTCGCTAGGCGACGAGGAACTCACTGACTTCATGGCACGTATCCTGGACTTTGAGATGGAAGACCTGGGCGACTGGGAGTTCACCGTCGAAGTCCCTGATAAGTTCAAGCGGTGATGACGGCACCCCGGGTTGTCATATTGCTCACTGTGCTGTTGACGGCAATGATGCATGTTGAGGGACACGACTCCCTCTGCATGGAGCGACTGCACATCACCACCGACCGCCACTGCTATGACCAGGGCGAGCGAGTGTGGATGAGGGTTTTCATGGCCGACGCATCCGAGAAACACCCTGTCACCCAGAGCCAGTACATCTACGTAGAACTCATCGACAACTATGCCACCGTGCACAACCGCGTCACACTCAAGGCCGAGAACGATATCTATTGCGGCCATCTTGACATACCGCGGGACCTTGACGGCGGGCGGTACTACATGCGGGCTTACACCGCCGCCAACTACAACATCGCTACACTTGAGAGCCTTATCCCCATTGATATAGGGCAACCCTCACCCACTGTCACAACCACCACAACCACCACAACCACCACAGCCATGCCAAGCTATTCCCCGGCGATCTATTGCAAGCAAGACGGCGACAGCATGGTGGTGACTATCGACCTAGGCGACGAGTGTGCAACACAGCAATCAACATTTGCAATCGCTGTGTCCACCGACAGCACCTGCACCGGCAACATCGTCGCTAGTATGGCAAGGGAGTTGCCAACAGAAACTTCCGGGCGCAAGGTACTCGAGACATCGCAACGCATCACAGGAAGCGTCACCGAGCCACAGGGTACCCGTTTCACCCATCCCGTGGACATCTCGCTCATCGCGCCGCTCGACAATTTCTTCCTCACCACGCGCAGCGACGTCAACGGCAACTTTGCATTCAACGACCTGGAATTCCCCGACAGCACACTGCTGATAATACAGGCAATGGGAGCACACGAAAATAACGAGCTGCTGCTCACGATTGATTTCCGCAGCTTCCCCACCTGCCAGTACCTGCAGCCCGACGGCGAAATCAGGCAGACTCCTGTCGACCTGACTGACAACGCCCTGGACCCGTTCATGAACGACAACTCCATCAAGTTGGGCAACATCACCGTGCTGGGAATGCACATCGACAAGTCCCGGCGCGATGCCATATCGCTCATGGCCGACGAGTCGTTGTCGCCCGACAAAATCAAGGAGTTAGACGCTTCCAACCTGCGCGACCTGTTCCGCCGCATCTCGGGTGTCACCTTTGACGTGGACGGCGGTCTGCACCTGCGTTCCAACACATCTATCTATGGCAGCAACCTCGCCACTGTGGCCGTTGACGGCGTGATAATGGAAGGCGAGTTTGACCTGAGCACAATCCCCATAGGCGACGTGCTGCGGGTGGATGTGTTCAAGAGCGGAACGTCAGTGATTTGGGGCGCTATAGGTGGCGGCGGGGTTATATCAATCACCACCCGGGCAGGAAGCGCAACGGACCTGAGGAAACGCAGCACAAATATCAAGAAAATATTTGCACCAGGCTATCAACCTTACAGGCCATTCGAGCGCACAAGCGGCAGCCCCACCCTGTACTGGAACCCGGCAGTGACCACCCGCGGCAACCGCGTGCTCACCCTGACACTCCCTGCCGCCAGGGGGTTCCACATCACCCTGGAAGGCATGACAGAGGACGGCAAGACCATCCACTCCCGCCAACCCCTGCATTGACTTGGCACGGAATTTGCAAACACTATAACAGTTAATGAAACAGTTCAATTACATACTCCTGTTGATGACCATCGCATTTGCCACACAGGCAGTGCAGGCCCAAGACGACTCGGTCAAGGTAAAACTAGTCACGTTCTACCCTGGCAGCGAGGCGTTTGAAGTGTTCGGGCACAGCGAGATACGCGTCACCTGGGACGGTAATGACTGGTACTTCAACTACGGCGTGTTTGACTTCAACGAGCCGGGATTTGTATTCCGCTTTGTCAAGGGCGACGCCGACTACATGTGCGTGGCAGTGCCACCGGCCTATGCCACAGCAGGCATGCAGGGCCGCCGCATGATCGAGCAAGAGCTCAACCTCACGCCCGAACAGGCTGCCAGGGTGCGCGACTTCCTCGTCAACAATGCCCGCCCCGAGAATTGCAAATACCGCTACCAATACCTTGGAGATAACTGCTCTACGCGTCCACGCGACATCATCGAGATGGCACTGGGCGACTCGTTGCATTACCCCGAGGTGACACATTCTGTCACCTACCGTGACATGATGTCACTCTACTCGCGCAACTACCCGTGGGAGCAGTTTGGCATCGACCTCGTCCTGGGCTCGGGACTGGACCAGCAGCTCGACCTGCGCCAGCAGATGTTCATCCCCATGGTGCTGATGAACGCACTGGACAGCGCCACCGTTGACCGTGCAGGCGCCAAGGTCCCCCTCGTGGTTGACCGCCAAGTGGTTGTCGACGGCAGCGAGGAGGGCAACGTGCTGCCACCCACCCCGTGGTATTTCCATCCACTCACTGCAGCTATCGCCTTGTTGGCGCTGGTTGTGGGTATCACCATCGCCGACCTGCGGCGCCATCGCGTGACGCGCTGGCTCGACTTCGGCATCTGTACCGTCTACTCCATGGCGGGCTCTATTATCTTTTTCCTCATGTTCGTGTCGGTGAGGGAGGCCACAACCCCCAATTTCAACGCGTTGTGGATCAATTCGTTCTACCTCATCCCGCTCGCGCTCATGTGGAGCCAGCGCACACTCAAGGCACTCAAGTGGTACCATGCGGTCAACGCTACTGTCGTGGCGTGCACTATGGTGGCTTGGCCCTTGATCCCCCAGGTGGCAAACGTGGCCTTTTTCCCGCTCATGCTCATCCCCGTGCTGCGCGCTTTACCCCACTTCATGGCTAGCAAAGCCTAACATTGCGCTAAATATTAACCAATAGAGCAAAAATTCCACCCTTGTGCTACGCTTTTCTCAAGAAAAATGCGTATCTTTGTGGATTATTGTACAGATAATAAAAAACAAAACTATATATCACTATGGGATTAAGTGACTTTATCAAGAAATTATTTGGCAACAAGTCAGACCGTGACTTGAAAAAACTGTTGCCCATTGTCGACAAAATCAAGGCGGCATACCCCGAGATAGAGGCCCTCTCTAACGACGGGCTGCGCCAGCGCACTGCCGACATCCGCCAGCAACTTCAGGACGCAGTCCAGGACAAGCGTGAAGAGATCGCAAAGATTAAAGAGGAAATCGAGTCTCTCGACTACGAGAAGCGCGAGCCCCTGTGGGAGCGCATCGACAAGATCGAGAAAGACATTCTCGAGGTGCTGGAGGACCAGCTCAACGAGGTGCTACCCCAGGTTTTCTCTATCGTGAAGGAAACAGCTAAGCGTTTTGCTGCCAACGAGACCATCGAAGTAACAGCCACCGACCTCGACCGCGAGTTCTGTGCCCAGGGCAAGGACTTCGTCACCGTTGAGGGCGACAAGGCCATCTACCGCAACCACTGGGTAGCCGGAGGCAACGAGACAGTGTGGAACATGATCCACTACGACGTGCAGCTCATCGGCGGTACAGTGCTCCACCAGGGCAAGATCGCTGAGATGGCTACCGGTGAGGGTAAGACCCTCGTGGCTACACTGCCTGTATTCCTCAACGCACTCACCGGCAACGGTGTTCACGTGGTGACCGTCAATGATTACCTCGCCAAGCGTGACTCGGAGTGGATGGGACCGCTCTACATGTTCCACGGCATGACCGTGGCTTGTATCGACAAGACACAGCCCAACTCGCCCGAGCGCCGTGCTGCTTATAACTGCGACATCACCTTCGGTACCAACAATGAGTTTGGTTTCGACTACCTGCGCGACAACATGGCGATGCGCCCCGAGGACATGGTGCAGCGCGCCCACAACTATGCCATCGTCGATGAGGTCGACTCTGTGCTCATCGATGACGCCCGTACACCGCTCATCATCTCTGGCCCCATCCCCCGCGGCGAGGACCAGATGTTCAACACGTTCAAACCCAACGTGGAGCGCGTTTACAACGCTCAGCGCAAGCTCGTCACCAGCCTGCTGGCCGACGCTAAGCGCATGATGGCTAGCGACGACGAGAAAACCGTCAAGGAAGGTACCCTGCTGCTCTACCGTGCACACAAGGGTCTGCCCAAGTATAAGCCCCTCATCAAGTTCCTCAGCGAGGAAGGCGTGAAGGCACAGATGCTCAAGACCGAGGCAATCTACATGCAGGACAACAACCGTGACATGCACATCGTCACCGATCCACTGTACTTTGTCATCGAGGAGCAAAACAACACCATCGAGCTGACCGACAACGGTATCGACGTGCTCACCAAGGGTACCGACGATCCAACGTTCTTCGTGCTCCCCGACATCGCTACACAGCTCTCGGCTGTGACCAACGAGAACCTCACCGACGAGGAGAAGGTTGCTAAGAAGGACGAACTGCTCCAGAACTACTCGATCAAGAGCGAGCGCGTGCACACCGTCACCCAGCTGCTCAAGGCCTACGCCCTGTTCAACCTCAACGAGGAGTATATCGTTACCCCTGACGGAGAGGTAAAGATCGTGGACGAGCAGACAGGCCGCATCATGGAAGGCCGCCGCTACAGCGACGGTCTGCACCAGGCCATCGAGGCCAAGGAAGGCGTGAACGTCCAGGCTGCTACCCAAACGTTCGCAACCATCACGCTGCAGAACTACTTCCGCATGTACCACAAGCTCTCAGGTATGACCGGTACCGCCGAGACCGAGGCTGGTGAGTTCTGGGACATCTACAAACTCGATGTAGTGACTATCCCCACCAACCGTCCCGTGCTGCGCAACGACATGCCCGACCGCGTATATAAGACCGAGAAAGAAAAGTTCAACGCAGTAATCGTCGAGATTGAGAAGATGCGCGACATGGGACGCCCCGTGCTCGTGGGTACAACTTCAGTCGAAATCTCTGAGAAACTGAGCCGCATGCTCAACCTGCGCCACATCCCCCACCAGGTGCTCAACGCCAAGTTGCACCAGAAGGAGGCCGACATCGTGGCTCAGGCAGGTCGCTCAATCGACGGCAAGGGTGTGGTTACCATCGCTACCAACATGGCCGGTCGTGGTACCGACATCAAGCTCACCGACGAGGTTAAGGCCGCTGGAGGTCCCGCCATCATCGGTACAGAGCGCCACGAGAGCCGTCGCGCCGACCGCCAGCTGCGTGGCCGTGCCGGACGTCAGGGTGACCCCGGTTCATCAGTATTCTTCGTATCGTTCGAGGACAAGGTTATGCGTCTGTATGCAAGCGAGAAGATTGTCAAGGTTCTTGACCGCCTCGGACTTGAA
>JAZQPG010000187.1:0-3701 GCA_045628365.1 Sodaliphilus sp.
AAGAGCAGCAGAATGGACCGCCGCAACTCTCTCTCTTTGATTAGGGGGGGCTTACTTTTTAGAAAACGCACCCCGAAGTCAGTCTTTACTGGGCTCCGGGGAGGTATTTTATGCTATTACGAGTTTTACCGGACAGCAATAATCTCCATTATTTCTTGGCGAAGTACTCGTTCATCTTAGCCTTGACGCGGGGGCTGAGCTTGATGAGCATGGTCATGGTGCACAGTGCCATGCCGAAGAATGCCAGGTCCATGAAGCTTACCAGCGCGTCGAGGGGCATCATGGCCGCGATGACGATGGTCGCCAGGTAGAAGTAGTTATACTTGCTGGCGTGCTTGGAACCGAAGAGGAAGTTGGTGCACTTCTGTCCGTAGTAAGAATAAGAGAACATGGTGCTGAAGGCAAAGAAGAACACGATGACCATGAGCAGGTACTGGCCGTAGGGCAGCAGCTTGCCAAAGGCTCCCAGCGCGATGTACAGCCCCTTGACACCGTCCATGTCAACGTAGTTGCCCGCAATCAGGATGGGGATAGCGGTGAGCGTGCACACGATGCCCGAGTCGATGAGCGGGCCCAGCATGGCGATGAGTCCCTCGCGCACTGCATCGGTGTTGCGCGATGCACCGTGCATCATCGAGGCGGTACCCACACCGGCCTCGTTGACAAACGCCGCGCGACGTGCTCCGGTGAGTGCCACGTGCAGCAGACCGCCTATGCCAGCCTGCATCGTGAATGCGCCTTCAAAGATTGAAGCGAACACGCCGGGAAGCTTGTCATAGTTGAGTGCCATGATGACGAGCACAAGTATCAGGTACAGAGCCACCATCACGGGGACGATGCGCGATGCAAACTGAGCGATGCGCTTGATGCCGCCCAGCAGCACGATGCCCACGATGATGATGATGCCAATGCCCATGCCAAACCTGAGCCCCAGGGTGTTCTCGATGCCCATGGGGGTGGTGAACACGGTGGTGACGCTCTCCACCAGCTGGTTAGCCTGGGTAAAACACAGCGTGCCGAACAAGCCGAACACGGCAAATGCCACGGCCATGGGGCGCCATTTCTTGCCCAGCGCCTCGGTGATGATATACATGGGGCCGCCCTGCACCTCGCCCGAGTCGTCACGTCCCTTGTACATGATCGAGAGGGTGCCCTCAAAGAACTTGGTGGTCATACCCACGATGGCGCTGATCCACATCCAGAAGATCACGCCAGGACCGCCCACAGTGAGCGCGATGGCCACGCCGGCGATGTTACCCATGCCCACGGTAGCCGCGATGGCGCTGAGCAGTGCCTGCACCGAGCTGATCTGGCCGGTTACCTTGCCGCTGTCCTGGGCCTGCTTGCTGCGCAGCGCCTTGAGAGCGTTGCCAAATCGGCGAAACGACACACCGCCCGAGTAGATGAGCAAGAACAAACCGCCGCCAATGAGCAGCAGGAATTCAGGAAGATTACACAATGTGTCGGCAATGCTGATGATCCATTGCCCTAGAGTGTCAAGTAAATTGTTCATACTATTGTTGCAAACTGTAAAACTGTAGCTGATATTCCGTGTTAGTCTAACGGTGGGTTCTATTAATTCTGAAAAAAAGTTTGTTCTTTATTTCGGTCGCTTTTGAGTCTGTTTTGGCATCTTTTTGACATTCAGTCGGTCACGAAGCCCGCTTCGTTCCCTCTTCATGCCAAAAACCTACTCAAAACATCTCTCATAATCGCCTCGACATAATTAATAGAACCCACCTAAATTGAAGTGCAAAGTTACAAATAAATTTGATATTATGATGCAATTCTGTTGCAAATTGTTACATTTCTATATAAGTTGCACCATGCACCTTGCCTATGTGACCCCTATCACAGCATGGCGCCGGGTGCAAGCAAGCACCCGGCGCCATGTGTTTAGGTAAGCTTTCCTGCGTGTGTGGGTTATCTACCTGTACCCTTGCACGACGGGCAAGTGATGTGGCAATAGTTATCGCAGTAGTAGCAGGTTACCCAGTCGCCCCAGTAGTCGTAGTATCCTCCCTCGCCGTGGCACTGGGTACAAGTGATGTAACCCTTGCCCTTGCAACGCGAGCAGATGCTACCCTTGATGGTGACAGTAAGGGTCTCGGAAAGTTCGTCGCACTGCACGTTAACCTTGGCGGTGCGTGTGTAGCCGGTGTTCTCGGGGGCAACCACTACAACCGAACCGTTCTCGTAGGAAACGGTGACGTTGTCGTCGCTGCTCACGTTGACGTGCGAGCCGTCGGTGTCGACCTTAACGCTCTGGCGTCCGCCTTCCTTACCGATGGTGATCTTGTCGGGCCTCAGGTTGAGATAGGTGGCAACAGTGGCCTGCTGCACGGGGATGTTGAGCCTCAGCGTGCCGTCGCATGATACCACGACCGAGTCAGAGCGTACTGCACGGGTGTCGTTGTGTCCGGCGTTGTAGGTGAGCAGGGTGCCCGAGATGTTCACGTTCATCCATGCCGGTGCATGCTCTACTTTAAGTTCTTTACCGTCGGTATCGAGGGTAGTCGAGCCCTGTCCTCCGTCAACATCCATCTTGATGCTCAGCACGTCGGCCGAGAGGCGTGTGGCCTTTTTGCATGATACCATGCCGGTGACCATCATAGCGGCAATCGCTACTACCGCTATCTTCATTGCGTTCTTTAAGAAGTCTCTTGTTATCATGAAATGAGTTGTATAAGTTCCTTGAATCAACGTCTGGGTATGTGAAACCGTAAGATTGTCTATTTTCACGGCAAAGTTACACCAACTTTTTTGTTCTTACAAATTTTTTTCTTGCTTTGTGTTAGGAATAGTAGGGTGGAGTGCGTGTCTTTATGAAATAAATCACTAAATTTGCAAAAAAATTATTTTATTCACATTAAAAACCTTAGCAGACATGTTCAAGAAAACTCTGGTATTGCTGTTGCTGCTTGTCACTTGCGCCACAGCCAATGCGATGTATTACCAACTCAAGTATCGCGGCACGGTAGGACCCTATGCCGTGGAGGTTGCTTTCAACTACAACACTGGCGATGCTGCCACCGGCGGCCGTCCTTATTTCACCGATGACAGCTACTACCGTTATTCATCGCACAGTGACCGCCTCATCCGCCTTGCCACGTCCAACTGTGATGCAAGCAAGAGCACATGGGTATTCAACGAGTACTCTGGCGGACAGCGCACCGGCCGCTGGACTCTCAAGAGAACAAGGGGCGGTCTCACCGGCACATTCGTTACAACATCGGGCAAGAAGTACACCGTCAAGCTCTACGATGCTGCCGACAACTACGATTGGCAATGGGCTTACTAAACCCCATGCGCCACACGGGTGAATGATAAAGAGCCATCAACCGGGGGATTGCCCTGGTTGATGGCTCTTTCTATGGTCTGTTTCCTCTGGACGAGGAAAGTGTTTTTACTTGTCGATGGGACGCAGGGAGATTGCCCAGCCGCCACCGGCTACCGAGTGCAGCTTGAGCACGGTCTTGCTGGTCACGGTCTTCTTGGTGATGGTGTAGGCCTTGGGGTTCTTGAGGTAGTCGGCATCCTTAGCGTCGGCATAGATGATGCACTCATACTTGCGGCCCTCGTCCAGGAAGTCGAGCTTGAACTGTGAGTCGTGGGGCTGCTTGCCGGCTACGCTGCCCATGAACCAGTTGTCGCTGCCCTTGGCCTTGCGTGCGATGGTGATGTACTCCATGGGCTCGGCC
>JAZQPG010000188.1:0-6525 GCA_045628365.1 Sodaliphilus sp.
GGACATGTCCCTCTGATGGCATTTTTGACAGTTGCGGCTGCTCGGGTCACTGGATGTACTTGCGGCCGTCGCGGATGAAGAAGCCGCGGCCCTGGGGGCGGTTCATGCGCTGGCCAGCAACGTTGTAAGTGCCGTTGTAGCGGCGCTGTGGACGCTGTTGTCCCGTGGCCGTGGGCTGCGGTGCGGAGGTGACTATCCCGTCACTCGCCAGGAAGAACTTAGAGAGCGGCTCATAGCCCAGGTCGGCAGCCAGTGCATCCCAGTTGCGGGGCAGCTCGATCTGCTCAACGGTGAATCCGCCGCCGGGCATGGTCTGTATCTTGTTGCGCGATGCATCGCCGGTGATGAGGAATGCAGTGGCACCGGGTTCCATTGTGGGCACGGTCACGATAGTGCCCTGGGGGGTGTCATACCACTCGGGGGTATAGGTTTCCTCGGCCAACTCGTCCTTGCAGATGTGGCTGTAATACTGGTTGAACGTGTGGCTCTCGTCATCCTTGCGGCTGCCGGGGTTGGCATAGTAGTTGGCAAACGCTCGCTCGCGTGCCGGGCGGCGAGAATTCTCGATTAGCGTGCTCTCGAGGATGTCGAGCGTGGGATACCCCTTGGCCAGGGTTGCTGCCACGGGCTCGGTCATGAGCACGACGCGGTTAGTGAACTGCTTGCCGCTGCCCAGCGCAAACTGGCCGCGGTCGGCGATGTCCCATGCCAGGAGCTGCATTGTCTTCTCGGGGTCGAGAGTCGACGGAGCCATGTTGTTGCCCCACATCAATGCCGACGCACAGGTGATGGTGTTGTCGTTGACACTAAATCCCTGCTGCTCCTGCCATGTGGCCCACCCCACCCGATGGCATGCCTGCTCGTCCTCGACGAGGCACCATGGCTCGAGGTAGCCGAATGTGCCCATGCGGCTCTGCCCTATGTAGTAACCTGCCAGGTTGGTCATGGCATATTTCATGAAGCGGGAGAGCGCGGTGTTGGCCTCGGCGTTGATCTCGCCCTGAGCACTGCTGATGCCCAGCTGGCGCGCCACGGGTCCGTTGAGCCACGAGTAGGGCACCCAGGCATGGGTGCTGGCCAGCGTGCGGCGGAAGTTGGCCCCGCCCATGGCCTTGGTCATGGCGATGAGAATGGGCATGTACTCGGGCTTGCAACCCGCCATGCAGGCGTTCACGGCAACGTGCCAGGTGGTGGAGTTGCGGTGGGCCGCCGGCAGGATGGCGATGGTCTCGTCCCAGGCATAGTCGGTGTACTTGAGATACTCGAGCACCTTGTCATAGGTGGGCGGCACAAAGGGCGCTCCGTCGGCCCACTGCATGCTCTTGAAATGGGCATACACTTCCTCGAGCGTGCCGCGGAACACATCGTTGGTGATACCTTCCTGAACGGTGGTGGTCACATACTCATCGGCTCCGATGGGCGTGGCGAGTGCTTTCTCAATCTGTGGCCAGGTGATCTCGCGGGTGTTCCGGATGAGCTGCTCGTCGGTGTGGGTGGCAAATGCCCCGGGATAGAGCGCCACGCGCAGCACGGGAACACCGTTGTTGCGGGCGGTGTAGCGGGCTTCCTCGTCAAATCCCGGCGCGGTCACGATGACCGAGGGGATGCCCAGCATCTCGGCAACGATGCACGAGCCAGTCTCCTTGGGGGTGCATATACCGCAACCGCCGTTGCCGGCGATGACCGCATCAACCTTCATGTCTATGAGGTTTTGGCGAAATTCCTCTACCGAGGCGCGCACGATGCCTGGTGCGGGATAGGGGCCGGCGATGGGCAGCTCGTCGGGCAAGATGACCCGGGCGGTGGGATATTTTTCCAGGATGAGGCGTTTGATCTCGGGGTGGGTGACGTTGGCCATGAAATCCTCGCCCACGACGGCAATGGTCTTGCCGGCGAGCGTGGTGAGGCGTGGTGCCATCTTGATGGGCTCGATGGTAGAGTTACCCACAGGCGACACGACCGAGAAGCGTGCCTTGCCGTCGTTGGGGGTGCACGAGTCGTCACACTCGAAGCGGTCGCCCTGGGCAGCGGCACAGAGCGCCATCACAGCCAGGACGATAGTCAGATAGAACTTAGACATAGTGTTATGAGTTTATAGGATATAGGGAATTGGAATTATCTGCGTGACCGGGAGCCAGCGGAGCCCTGGGCTTCCTGTTTGCGTTGCTTGAGGCGCCGTTGTATCTCGTTCTCCACCTTGAAGAACAGGCGTATCTCGTCCTGGGTGAGCACAGTGGCAAAGCGGCTCACGTACTTTTGTCGTATGGCGAGGGACTTCTCCCTGCGGCTCGCTTCAAAACGTGCCTGGTCGGTATCGGTGCCGCGCGCTGCCTGCAGGCTGTTCCATGCGGCAATCATCTCCATGGAGTATTCCCGGTAGATGGGGACAAACCGTGCTTTCTTGTCTTCGCTCATGTGCAGCGTCTGGGCTATCTGCTCCACCTTGGCGTCAAAGAGGCGCTCGTTGAACGACCGCGCCGCGCCGCGTCCCTGGGCCAGCACAGGCAGGGCCGAGAGGACCAGCAGCAAGATGATGATGAGGTTCTTTTTCATAGTTCGGGGATTTGTTCTGCTTCGTAATATGTAATCTGGGCGGCTTCCTCGTCGCTGATGTTGTTGAGAAAGTCATCGAGCGGAGCTCCGGTGGCACACACCTCGTCAGGCCGGCTCTTGCTGTCTTCAACCACGTGCCACAGGGCTGTGCCTCCTATTGCCAGCAAGGCCACTGCGGCTGCGGCCTGCCACAGCATGCGCCTGCCGTGGCGCACCGGACGGGAACCGACAGCACGTTCCACCGACCTGTCGATAAGGCCTTTCACGTAGTCCTGGGACTCGTCGTAAGGCATTTTCCTGTTGATATCGTCAATGTGCATGTTGTTCTATATATTCTTTTATACGGTTAGTAGCATAGTGATAACTTGTCTTGAGCGTCCCCACGGTCTTGCCCGTGGCACGGGCGATGTCGTCATAGGGCATGTCGTCATAGTACCTCATGTTGAACACCAGGCGCTGGGTCACCGGCAGCTGCAGCACCGCCTCGGCTAGCAGCATCTCGGCCTTGCCCGCTGCCTGGGGATTCTCGGCGCGCAGGGTGTTCACGAGCTGAGGCGAGAGCGACTCTATGCTCCTGAAGATGCTCACACGCCGCCGCAAGTGCATCAGCGACTCGTTGGTGGCAATGCGATAAAGCCACGGCAGCAGTTGCCCGCCATTGCCCTTGAAGCTGTCCAGGCCCGAATAGGTCTTGATGCACGTGTCCTGGAACACGTCCTCAGCATCCTCGTGGGACACGACGACACGGCGTATGTGCCAATACAGCCGCTGGCCATACCGGTCCATGAGCACCTTGAACGCCGCATCACGTACCGAGCGGTCGCGCAGCTGTTCAAGCAAACTGTTGTCGTCGAGTGGAGTCATAAACATGTGTTCTAAACCAAGTCACAATAATAGAGATGCATCACGGGGCGTGAAGTTAAACCCGATTACCGTTTTTTTCATGTGCTTTCCTTAAAACCACATACCCCCTTGGGGATGTTCCCTCGGGGGTATGGCTGTTAGTTATCATGAGTGCCACGTGCCGGCCAGCGCGGGGCTGGTGACACTGTGGGGGGTGTGTGATCACCTCACTACCTTGAAGGTCTCGCTGGTGCCGTCGGTGTAAGTCACCTTCTTCATCACGAAACCCTTAGCGCTGGCGTCAACCTGCTGGCCGGCAGCGTTGTAGTAGCGCTCGCTCTTAACGGTGCGAACATCGGCGCCGAGGCCGTTGATGCCGGTAACGGGCTGGTACCAAACGATGTTGCTGCGATGCTCCTCGCCGCCACCACGGTAGATGGTCTGCACGCCGAGCTTCTCGTAGCCCTTCTCCTGGTAGAAGATGCCCTGAACGCCGTTGTTCATGTAGAAGTCAAAGTTGTCGTCGTTGAAGTCATAGGGGAACTCGGTGGTGGGCTCAGCCAGGCCGGGATAGTTCTCGGGGCTGAATGTCTGAACCTCATTGTTGCGGTAAACAACCCATTTAAGCTTATTGGTGTTAAGGTCATCGCCGTCAACGCTCACTGTGGGTACGGTAAACTTAACCAGGTCGTAAGAGCTGTACTCGCTCACCGATACGAACTCAGGATCGGCGGGAGTCATAGCCTTGTCATCAAGGCTTGCGAAGCGGGGAGCGACAAACTCGTCGGCAATGTAGAGCACGTTGCGGCCGCAGTTCACGATGAGTGATGCGGGATAAGCGGCAACCAGTGCGTCAAGGTCCTCGTCATAGGTCATATCAAGCTTCTGGGTCTTGTCATAGTTGAAGTAGGATTTGCCACTTGCTGTAGTTGTAACCTTGGCATCGCCACTGAGCAGATACATGTGGGCACTATAATCCATGTCCACGCCCAGGTACTGGCATGTGGGAATCTCAAACTCCTCGGTCTGGAGGTTGGCAACAACCTTTACGGGTGCTTCGGGAAGGTTTTCCTCAAGGCCCAGGAGATAAGCAACTGTTGCGTCCTCGTCATCCGAAGATGCCGATGTGACAAACTTGCTAGACTCTGACTCGAGATCGGAGGGGTCATCCTTATAGTCCATGCGGAGGTCGGTCACGTCGGTATAGCCGGCAGGTACCTCGGCAACCTTGTCGAGGTTCACCTCATACTTGATGCCGCTGTCGGCCATGTAGAACCAGTCGTGGGTCTCGTCACACAGGCCCACGAAGCAGTCGTCGAGCTGGGTGAGGGTGTTGTCCTTCCACGAGAAACGCACCTTGTTGTTGGCCTCGTCGACAACGTATGACTCAAGGTCCTCGTCATACTTGAGGCGCTCGATGTAGTACAGGTCGCCGTAGTCGATTGCATAGGGCTGGGGGGTTGCCATCTCATAGACACCATCCTGGCCCTCTACCTTGTCACACTTGATCCAGGGATAACCCAGACTCCAAACGTAGGCCTGCGACAGCGGACCCTTGACATAGAGGCAACCGTCGTCGCCCACAACAACCGCGCCATAACCGCCGTCTACCTCCTGGTAATAGATGTCGCCCCAGCCCAGGCCGTAAGCCTCGCTGGTAACATACATGTTGTCAAACAGCTCGCCTGCAGGCTGGTCAAGGAGTGGAGACTCTGCCTTGGCGCTGACTTTCTTGGCCTTCTTAGCGGCAAATGTAGCCTTCTCGGCACGCTGGCTCAGGGTCACGCCCTGGCGCTTCATGGGTTGTGACAACTCAGTAGCCGCACTCAGCTGCTGTGCCTGTAATGACATGCCCATCACGGCTGCCAGTCCTAAGAGTAATGATTTCTTCATAAGCGTGTATATTTTATTGTTATTTTGTTTATTTCGCGATTGTTTTCTTAAAATATGCCACAAAATTACAATCTTTTCTTCAAACGTGCAATATCTAGGCAACAAAAAAAATCGCACCGACAAGCAACTCGACTATAACGCAAGTGGCCCGGGACGTTGCTTCCCCGGGCCACTTCTATAGTAGCTTCACCCCGCTATACTGGGGATGATGTATCATTAACGGCGTCCACGGCGCTTGCCGCTGCGGCTTCCCTTGCCGCGTCCCTTGGGCTGCGCCTCGGCGGCCTTGCGGCGGCCGGCGTTGCCCTGCTTGCCACGCTTGCGGCGGTTTGACGCCCTGCCACCCTCGTGCTCAGCGCGCTGGCGTTCCTGCTTGGTTTCCTTGCGGGCCATGCGGGCCATCACGCCCGAGTTCTGCTCGGTGATAGGCTGGCGGTCGATGCGGTGGGTGCCGGCAGGATGGCGGTCGTCGACCATGACAAAGTCAAGCTGCTTCTTGATGAGGTCGGCGCGTGCCACCTGGATGGTGATGGGGTCACCCAGCTGATAGCTGCGGTGACGGCGGCGGCCGCGTATGAGGTAGTTCTTCTCGTCAAACTCGTAGAAATCGTCGTCGAGCGAGCGGATGCCCACGAGGCCCTCGCAGTGGGTCTCGTCGAGCTCCACGTAGAGTCCCCACTCGGTAACACCCGAGATGTGTCCGGTGAACACGTCGCCCAGGCGGTCGCCCATGAACTCAACCTCCTTATACTTGATCGAGGCGCGCTCGGCCTGGCTGGCGAGCTGCTCCTGCGCGCTGCAGTGCTTGCACTGGTCCTCGAGGTCGCCCACGTTGACGCTGCGCGATCCTTTCTTGGCGTAGCGGTCGAGCAGGCGATGCACCATCATGTCGGGATAGCGACGTATGGGTGAGGTAAAGTGAGTGTAGAAGTCAAATGCCAGTCCGTAGTGGCCCACGTTGGTGGTCGAGTAAACGGCCTTGGCCATGGAGCGGATGGCGAGGATCGACAGCAGTCCCCCCTCGGGCTTGCCGGCCGCCTGCTCGAGCAGGCGGTTGATGCTCTTGTTAATCTCGCGGGGGTCACCGCTCACCTTCACCTTGTAGCCGAAGTGGGCAGCGATGTCGGCAAAGTTAGACAGCTTGTCGCTGTTGGGCACATCGTGTATACGGTATACGAAAGCCTTGGGAGTCTTGCCCTTAGCCACCTTGCCTATGTGCTCGGCCACCTTCATGTT
>JAZQPG010000189.1:0-7575 GCA_045628365.1 Sodaliphilus sp.
GTTAGACCAGATGTTTGCCGACGGCTTCCTTCAGATTCCATCTCGCGATGGACACCCTTGCCTTGGGCTATGTGATTCCCGCTATCAGGGCTCACTCGGGACTTGCACCCGTTAGACAATGCTCATGCCGAGCGTACCGCAGCAAGCCCCTGGACCGTGAATGGCTCAGGGGCTTGTGTTTATGCTATTGAGACGCCTGGCGCATTAATAGCGCGGAGCATACACGTAGTAGCTGTAGAAGTTTGAACGCTGGCTGAGGAGCAGATAGCGGCCGTCAAAGTCGAAGTACACGATCTCTCTCACACCGTCGTCATGGCGCAGCTCGATCTTGTCGCGGTATCCGTCCCAGAAGAAACGGGTGCGCAGACCATCTTCCTGGATATATACACCGGTGCCGTCGCTGTAGAACGTGTAGCGGTGATACTCGCCATACTTCAGGTCATATTCATAGTTTCCTTCAACATATGATACACTCTCCCATGAACCCAGGAAGGGAGCGTCATAATAAGGGTCATCACGAAAATCACACGAGTTGAATGTAACGCCAAGCATTACTATCATCATCAGTTGTAAAACTCTTTTCATATCGGTAGGGTTTTAAATGTTTCTAAAAAAATCTTGTCACTTACTTTGACCCGCAAACGGTCCAAGAGTTTAATCGCGGTTGCAAAGTTAGTAAAAATAGTTTAAAAGTTTAGCACTGATACCAGCCTATTTGCACCTTATTTCCCTTTTTTGTTGTAACTTTGCACCCAATATGAAATGTATACACGTCATAACGCCTGTTAAGGATTCGATTGAGACCGCATTGATGACGGTCAATTCCATCATGGCATCGAAGCTCTCGTTGCCCATGCAATACACCATATATAACGATTACAGCACGCCCGAGAACACTGCAATACTCGAGCAAACCGCCACTAAGATGGGATTTGAACTCATCAACCTGAGCGACATCACCGACCACCCGTCGCCCAATTACCTGACCGTGCTGCGCATGGCACGCCAGCGCGCGATCGACCAGGACGCGGCGCTCATCATCGTGGAGAGCGACGTCACCGTGAAGTCCGACACGCTCCAGGGACTGGTCAACGGAGCGTTGCAACGCCCCGACTGTGGCATTGCGGCCTCGGCAACGGTCGACGACAACGGCGACATCAATTACCCCTACAGCAAGCACTTTGTCGGAAAGGAGAACCAGGTGATCGACACCCGCAAGCATTGCAGTTTCTGCTGCTCGCTGCTGTCACCACGCCTCCTAGGCGAGGTTGACTTCAACACCTTGAATCCCGAAAAAAGCTGGTATGACGTGACCATCTCGCACATGTCGCTCAGCGCAGGGCTGCACAACTATGTGTTCACCAACCTGCCGGTTATCCACCGCCCTCACTCGAGCAGACCCTGGAAGCAACTCAAGTACAAGAACCCGTTGCTCTATTACTGGCGCAAATTCACTAAAGGCCTGGACAAGATATGACAAAGAAAATACTCATCACTGGTGCCGGTGGCTTCATTGGCGGCTTCCTCGTGGAGGAGGCACTGAAGCGCGGCCACGAGACGTGGGCCGCCGTGCGTCGCACCACCAGCCGCGAGTTCCTCAAGGACGAGCGCATCAACTTCATAGAGCTTGACTTCACCGACAGCGACGTGCTCGAGAAACAGCTCAAGGAGCATGTCGACGAGCACGGCAAGTGGGACTACGTGGTACACAACCTGGGCGCCACTAAGTGTACAAACTATATTGAGTTTGAACGCGTTAACCACGGCTACATGCGCACCTTGGTCGACTCGCTCGACAACATCGACGCGCGCCCCGAGGTGTTCCTGCTCATGAGCAGCCTCAGCGTCATGGGCATGGGCGATGACAAGAACTACACCCCATTCACCGAGGACATGGTGCCCTCGCCCAACACCCGCTACGGCATGTCCAAACTCAAGGCCGAGCATGCCCTGCAGATGATGCCGGGTTACCCCTTCACCATCTTCCGCTGCACCGGTGTCTACGGGCCCCACGAGCGCGACTACTACCTGATGATGAAGAGCATCAAGCAGGGAGTGGACTTCAGCGTGGGATACAAGAAGCAGATGCTCACGTTCATCTATGTCAAGGACCTGGCATGCGCCGTGATGGACGCCCTGGAGCGGGGACCGCTGCGCAAGGCCTACTACATCAGCGAGAACCGCGGCTACACGCAGCGCGAGTTCCGCGAGATGGTGTGCCGCACGCTAGGCAAGAAATGGGCCCTGCCCGTGGTGTGCCCGCTGTGGGTGGTCAAGATCGTGTGCCAGGTGCTCACGTGGTACAGCAAGTTCACCCTCAAGCCCACCACGCTCAACAACGACAAGTTCAAGATCCTCAGGCAGCGCAACTGGCTGTGCGACACCACTCCGGCTCAGCGCGACTTTGACTTCAAACCACGCTACAGCCTGGAAGAGGGCGTCAAGGAGGCCATCGCCTGGTACCGCGAGGCCGGCTGGCTCTAATGCCGGGGGCACACCCGCCGATAGAAAGGACAGGACGATTTGTTCAACTCACTCTGGTCGCTAACTATTCAGCATTGGGATTCTCGCGCATAACGCTGAGAACTTGCGGAATCTTCCCCGCAGAAATTAAAACAATTGGTTTTTTTTCACTTGATACAAGAACAAAGGAGATATAATATCCGGTGAACATTTTAACTAAAAAGAACCGTCCCTTTTAGCTAATTTTAGCTACTTTTAGCTAAAAAGAACCGACCCTTTTAGCTAATTTTACTTCTGGGGGTGGTGTTGGCGTTCCTCTTCGAGGCACGATATGCACATTGCTTTTACCCCTTGCGGCGTGGGCTTTGCCACGCTGGCACTGCTGGCACCTGTATCTCGCCTCCCCTTATGCATCGCAGCAGCATGTTTTTCTAAGGAATTTTGTGCAAAACGAACACTTTTTTAGTCAAAAATAGCAATTTTCTCACAAATTATTACTAACTTTACACATTATTTATAAATATAAATTATACTGCAGTATGAGAATTAACCACAAAATCACCCTTGCCATGGCAGCTGCATTAGTCGCAGCTAACGCATGGGCCGTGCAGGCCAAGAGGATGCCGACAATATACAACCAGGCTGATGGCAAGACTGTTACCCTTGTGTTAACGGGCGACGAGTCCCGCCACGGCATCACCACCACCGACGGCCTGGCACTGACCCGGGGCAACGACGGCAACTACTATTACATGGCTGCCGGCAGGATGACCGCAGTGATGGCCCACGATGCGCAGCAGCGCACCGAGGCCGAGCAGGCGTTCGTGGCACAGCATGCCGCCGAACTCACTCTCGAGGCTCAGGCCGCTGCCCGTCCTTTCAAGGCACAGCGCAAGGTGACGGCTATGGACATCGAGAACACCCAGGTGCCCCACATCGGTTCACCGCGCATCCCCATCATCATGGTCAACTACACCGACTACAAGTTCAAGGGCAACGACCCCCTTGGCACGTTCAGGGCAAGATACAGCAATGGTCCCCACAGTTCCTACCAGTACTTCGTGGACCAGTCGTTCGGCAAGTTCACGCCTCAGTTTGACGTCATCGACCTCGTGCAGCTGAGCGGCGAGCGCAAGCTCTACGGCGGCAACGAGAACGATTCGCCCTATGGCAACGACGTGGGCCTGGGCAAGATGGTCTCTGAGGCCTGCCTGGCGCTCGACAGCGTGGACTGGTCAATATATGACAACGACAAGGACGGCACGGTCGACGTGGTCATCGTGCTCTATGCAGGCGTGGGCGAAGCCCAGGGCGGACACTACACCAGCGTGTGGCCCTGCCAGTGGGAACTTGAGAACAGCGACTACGGCAAGGTACTCGAGATAGGCGGAGTGAACATCAACAGCTTTGCAGTGTTCAACGAGCTTGCCGGCCGTGACGACAACGGCGAGGTGCTCGACGGAATAGGCACCTTCTGCCACGAGTTCTCACATTGCCTGGGTCTGCCCGACTTCTACGCCACCAACAACATGGGCTACTACGGCATGGGCACATGGAGCGTGATGGACTATGGCAACTACAACGACGACGGCAACACGCCCGTGGGCTACACCGCCTATGAGCGCAACTACCTGGGATGGATGGACATCGAGGACGCGATACCCGGCTCGATCATCAATCTCAAGCCCATCACCGAGGGAGGCAAGGCCTACAGGATTGCCAACGACCAGGACCCCGCCGGCAACGAGTACTTCATCGTGGAGTGCCGCAAGGCGAGCGGATGGGAACAGTTCATGGCATCATCGGGACTGATGATAAGCCATGTTGACTATGACGCCAACGCATGGGCAATGAACACCGTCAACAACAACGGACAGCGACAGCGCATGACCATCGTGCCCGCCGACAACAAGTTGTCACGAATCAACGAAGAGGGCGACCTCTACCCCTATAACGGCAACGACGAGCTCACCGACAACTCGACACCCCCGGCTCGCGTGTACACGGGCAGCGGCTCGGTGAAGCGACTCCACAAACCCATCACCGGCATCACCCTGGGCAATGACGGCTCGGTTACACTCAAGTTCATGTATAAAGAACCTGGCGATGTCAACGGCGATGACCTTGTCGACGTGGCCGACCTCAATATACTCATTGACATCATGCTGGGAAGCGACAGCGCCGACAACTACGGCAAGCGCGCCTACATCAACGGCGACGACATCGTGGACATCGACGACGTCAATGCCCTTATCGAGATGCTCATCACGAAACAATAATCAAACAAAAATACTTAAAGTAGAACAATGAAAAAGTTAATTCTCTCAGCGCTCTCAGCGCTGGCTCTGGGTTTCACAGCCCAAGCCATCCCGGCGATCCCCACGCCGCTCACTTTCTCGCAGAGTGACGGGTCAACAATCACCGTGCGCCTCGTGGGCGACGAGTGGTTCAGTACCTACACCACAATGGACGGCTACACCATCATGGCCGATGCCCGTGGCGACTTCTACTACAAGACCGGTAACACGATGAGCAACGTGAGGGCACATAACATGGATGCCCGCACTGCCAGCGAGAACAGTTTCATAGCAGCCCATGCCAGCGAGATGCACATCGATGGCCCCACCGTGGCACAAAGCAACAACAAGGCACGCGCCAAGGCTCCCCTAGTGCAGGCCACTGCCGACGTGCCCCAGAAAGGCTCGCCCCGCATCCCCGTTGTCCTCGTTTCATTCAGCGACTTCAAGATGCGCACCGGCAACAACGCCGTCAGCACTTTTGAGGCCCAGTTCAACACCAACTCCAAGAGCGCGCTCCAGTATTTCACCGACCAGAGCAACGGACAGTTCACACCCCAGTTTGACATCCAAGGCCCAGTGACACTGGACCAGCCACGTGCCTACTATGGCCAACGCACTTCTAGTGACAACGACGCCAAGCCCGGATCAATGGTGGCCGAGGCAGTGAAGAAACTCACCAACGTTGACTGGTCGATGTATGACAACGACAAGAACGGTTCGGTCGACGTGGTCATCATCCTCTATGCAGGTCCCGGCGAGGCACAGGGTGCTAACTCTAACGCCATCTGGCCCCACCAGTGGTACCTTTCAAGCGCTTACTACTATGGCCGCAGCGACTACAGCTCGTTCCAGCAGAACGGCGTCACCATCGACAAGTATGCATGCTTCTGCGAGACAAGCGGCAGCAGCGACACAGGTAAAGATTACTACGGGAATATTCTTGTCGACGGCATCGGCACCTTCTGCCACGAGTTCTCTCACTGCCTGGGTCTGCCCGACTACTACGAGACAACCTATGCCAACGGATACTACGGCATGGGCAACTGGTCGCTCATGAACAGCGGTAGCTACCTGGGCAACAGCAAGTGCCCCGCAGGCTACACCGCCTATGAGAAGGAATTCATGGGATGGATGCAGATTCCCACCGCCGTGGCCAACACCAAGTACACGCTCAACAACATCGACAGCAAGACCTGCAACGCAGTGCGCATCTACAACCCGCAGTCGGCCAACGAGTATTACATCCTCGAGAACCACCAGAAGAGCGGCTGGAACTCATACCAGGCTGCTAGCGGTATGCTGGTAAACCACATCACTTACAGCGCCACCGCATGGAGCAACAACACCGTCAACAACTCCCTGCCTCAGCGCATGACCATCATCCCTGCCGACAATAAGCTCTCAACAGGAAACGAGGATGGTGACCTCTACCCCTACAACGGCAACAACAAGCTCACCGACACCTCTACACCGGCAGCCGAACTCAACACCGGCACCAAGAAGCTCCTGGGCATGCCCATCACCGAGATCACCAAGAACAGCGACGGCACAGTGTCTTTCTGGTTCTGCAAGAACTATGTGAAGGAAATACCCACACTCATCCACCCCAGCTCGCAGGATATCACTATCGAAAACTTCAAGCTGGCATGGAATGCTGTAGAAAACGCAGTGAACTATACCGTCAACGTTACAGGTCCTGACTACGACCAGACGTTTGCCGAGCTCACCACAACCAGCATCAACGTGGCTGGACTCACTGCCGGAACAACCTACGACTGCAAGATCAAGGTAACCTATGGCGACGGAACTACCAGCGACTGGGGCGATGTGCTGCAAGTGACCACCAAGGGCAACCCCGTCCTGAATGAAGCCACTGCCGAGCAAGTGAACGAAGACTCGTTCACCGCTAGCTGGGCTAAACTGGCCGACGTAACCTCTTATACACTGCACGTGCGCCGCAAGGGCATTATCAACTACACCCAACTGCTCCACGAGACCTTCAGCAAGTGTACCCAGGCTTCAACCACCAACATCGCTTCAAAACTCGCTACTTATACCGACGTTGAAGGCTGGTCTGGACGATTTGTTTACCAGAATGTGGGCGGTGTGACAGTGGCAAGCTCTTCTAGCACAGGTTCACTCACCACTCCCGCTCTCGACTTTAGCAAATATGACGGCAAAGTCGTGGTAAAAGTCACTGCCGGAACCTACGGCACCAACCTGGATTGCTCACTCGTTGTGGCAGGTGGCGGCGATAGCAAGACTATCACCCTGCCCAACTCACAAGCTAAAGAATATGTCGTCGTGCTCAACACCACTGCTAGCAGCAATGACAACGTCACCTTCTCGGCACTCCCCGCCAAGAAGGTTGTCATCTACAACGTTGACGTCTTTGGCGGCGACGCCGACGACGTGATGGTTAGCGGTGCTCCCCGCAAGTCTCCCGTAGTGAGCGGCGACCAGGACGAGCAGTTCATCACCGGCATCACCACCACCCAGTACTTCGTTGACAACCTCCTCAAGAACGCCGAGTACCAGTACCGCGTGAAGGCTCTCTTCAACAACGGCAGCGAGAGCGGATGGTCTAACGTTGGCCTCGTGAAGCTCGAGATAAATCCTGACGCATATGACGTTAACGCCGATGGCGTCGTTGACGTCAATGATCTCAACGGCATCTTATCAATCTCCATCGGCATCAATCCCGCCGACACCTTCAACGGGCGCGACGACATCAATAGAGACGGCGTTACCGACGTCACCGACCTCAACATGATGGTAATGTATCTTCTCAGGAAAGAATAAAGCATCACCC
>JAZQPG010000190.1:0-15216 GCA_045628365.1 Sodaliphilus sp.
TCAGCATGGAGAGCGCTACAGTACACCCCCTGCAGGCGTCTGCCGACTATATCACAATCGAGGAGCACAAGACCGTAGAGCGCCCCAAGGTGGTGCTCACATGGGCTCCCCATCCCAAGGCTCTGCCCCAGGCTGTGCCCAACTCGTTTGCACAGTGGATGGTCGCTGCCGGATATGAGGTAGTGGTTGCCAACCCCGAGGGATATGACCTCGACCCCAAGTTCACCGCCGGAGCAACTATCACCCACGACCAGGACGAAGCCCTCAAAGGCGCACACTTCGTGTATGCCAAGAACTGGTCGGCCTACGAGGACCCCAACTACGGCAAAATATTGAGCAAGGACATGAACTGGACCGTCAGCGCCGAGAAGATGGCATTGACCGACAACGCCTTCTTCATGCACTGCCTGCCCGTGCGCCGCGGCATGATCGTGACCGACGAGGTGATCGAAGGTCCCCGCAGCCTGGTTATCCCCGAGGCTGCCAACCGCGAGATCTCGGCCACAGTGGTCATCAAGCGCATGCTCGAAGCACTGGAGAAGTAAAAGTTTAACAGTTTAATCGTTTAAAGGTTTAAATATTAATCGCTTAATGAACGACTTGGTTTTTCGAGTTCCCCTAACCTATTAAACCTTTAAACTTTTAATTTATAAATAATATGATTAAAGTATTCAAGATAGGTGGTAATGTCGTTGACAACGACGAGGCGCTGGGCAAGTTTCTCGACGACTTCGCGGCCATTGAGGGCGACAAGGTTCTCATCCATGGCGGCGGCAAGCTCGCCACACGCCTGGCTCAGCAACTGGGCATCGAGACAAAGATGATAGAAGGCCGCCGCGTCACCGACCGCGACACGCTCGACGTGTGCACCATGGTCTATGCCGGCCTCATCAATAAGCGCATCGTGGCGGCACTCAACGCCCGTGGATGCAAGGCACTGGGACTCTCGGGTGCCGATGCCGGTGTCATCCCTGCCCACAAGCGCTCGCCCGAGCCCATCGACTTTGGCTGGGTGGGCGACATCGACGGAGACAAGGTGGACCACAAGTTCATGCAGCATCTGCTCGAGATAGGCGTCACCCCAGTGTTCTGCGCCCTTACCCACGACGGCCAGGGCAACATGCTCAACACCAACGCCGACAGCGTGGCATCGGGCGTGGCGATTGCCTGTGCACGCTTTGCCCCCACCCAGCTCGTGTTCTGCTTTGAGAAAGATGGTGTGCTTGTCGACATCAACGACCCATCGTCGCTCATCGAGACCATCGACAAAGCCTCGTTTGAACAACTCAAAGCCGATGGCATCATCGCTGCGGGCATGCTCCCCAAGGTCACCGGCGCCCTCAATGCCGTGGCCCAAGGCGTCACCGAGGTAGTCATCAAGAACTCGGCAAACATAAGCAACACCCGCGGCACCACAATAAGGTAGCAGGAGGTTATCAAAGAAATCTATAATCAGCGGAAACAGCATGATTTTACCCAATTTCCGCTGGATATAGCGTAAAAACCAACCTATAATCAGCGGAAACTATAAATTTTTACCCAATTTCCGCTGATTATAGAAATTTAATAATTTGAATTATGGAACAGGCGGTAGCGTTACTTAAGAAACTCATAGCTGTGCCGTCGGTCTCGCGCGACGAGGCTAGCACGGCCGATGTGCTCTTTGACCACCTCAAGGAGGCGGGCATTGACACTGTTGAACGCCAGTTCAACAACGTGTTTGCGCGTTCTGCCAACTGGGACGACAGCAAGCCCGTGCTGCTGCTCAACTCGCATCACGACACCGTCAAGCCCGCTGCTTCGTGGACACGCGACCCGTTCACGCCCACCGTCGAGGGCGACCGCCTGTACGGCCTGGGGAGCAACGATGCCGGTGCGTCGGCTGTGAGTCTCATCGCGGCGTTCAAGCACTATTATAACGAGGTGCTGCCGTTCAATATCATCCTTGCCATCACGGCCGAGGAAGAGGTGACCGGTGAACACGGCATCCGCGCGCTGCTCCCCACGCTGGGACGCATCGATATGGCCGTTGTGGGCGAGCCCACTCAGCTGCAGGCTGCCGTGGGTGAGCGTGGCCTCGTGGTGCTCGACTGCGTGGCGCATGGCCGTCGCGGTCACGCCGCTCGCAACGAGGGCGTCAACGCGCTCTACATCGCTATGGACGACATCAACGCTATGCGCGGCTATCAGGCCGAGAAGGTGTCACCGTTGCTGGGCCCCATCAAGTTCACCACCACGATGATAGAGTGCGGCACGCAGCACAACGTGGTGCCCGACGAGTGCCGCTGGGTGATGGACATACGCACCACCGACGCCTACACCAACGAGGAGACCATCGAGCTGGTGCGCAGCGTGGTCAAGAGCGACGTTAAGGAGCGCTCCACACGCATCCGGGCATCGGCTATCGACGAGAGTCATCCGCTCGTGGCAGCCGCTGTGAAACTGGGTAGCAAGACGTTTGTGTCGCCCACCACGAGCGACATGTCGCAGATGGCTTTCCCGTCATTGAAAATCGGCCCAGGCGACAGCGCCCGCTCGCACACCGCCGATGAGTACATCCTCTTTAGCGAGATTGAGCAAGGTATTGACTTCTACAAACAATTCATCGCTCGCCTCGCCGAGAAAGACTTAAATAGGAATTAAAAGAATATGGGTGTTAGCTTACAATCTGCAGAGGGAGCATTAGCGACCGCTCTGAAACACTGAAAAGCGAAGCGCTCTTAAATACTTTAAAAGATATGAAACTTTGGGACAAAGGATACAGCATTGACCGCTGGATAGAATCGTTCACCGTGGGTCGTGACCGCGAACTCGACCTCAAGCTTGCCAAGCACGACGTGCAGGGCTCCATCGCCCACATCGCCATGCTCGAGAGCATAGGTCTGCTCACCGCCGAGGAACACAAGACCCTTGACGCCGAGCTGCGCAATATCGCCGCTGAGATTGAGGACGGCAAGTTCGTCATTGAGGAAGGCGTCGAGGACGTGCACTCGCAAGTGGAGCAGATGCTCACCCAGCGCCTGGGTGACATGGGCAAGAAGATACACTCCGGTCGCTCGCGCAACGACCAGGTGCTCGTGGACCTCAAGCTCTTCTACCGCGAGGAACTGTGCACGCTGGCCGAGAACGTCAACACCGTGTTTGAGCGTTTGCTTGAGTTGAGCGAGAAGCACAAGGACGTGCTCATGCCCGGCTACACCCACCTGCAGGTGGCCATGCCGTCGAGCTTCGGGCTGTGGTTCGGCGCTTATGCCGAGACCTTAATCGATGATGTGCAGACCATCGTGGCAGCCTATCGCATTGCCAACCAGAACCCGCTGGGGTCGGCTGCCGGCTATGGTTCGTCGTTCCCCCTGAACCGCACCATGACCACCAGGTTGCTCGAGTTTGACGACCTGCACTACAACGTGGTGGCGGCTCAGATGAGCCGCGGCAAGACCGAGCGCGCGCTGGCCTACGCCATCAACGCCGTAGCATCGACGCTGGGCAAGTTTGCTATGGACGTGTGCTTATTCAACAGTCAGAACTATGCGTTCATCTCGTTCCCCGATGAGTTCACCACCGGCTCGAGCATCATGCCCCACAAGAAGAACCCCGACGTGTTCGAGATAATGCGCGGCAAGTGCAACCGCCTGCAGACCAACATCACCGAGGTTTCGTCGCTCACCACCAACCTGCCGCTGGGCTATCACCGCGACCTGCAGCTCTTGAAGGACATCACCTTCCCCGCCATCGAGGAGATGAACGAGTGCCTCCTGATGTGCGACTTCATGCTGCAACACATACGCATCAACGAGAACATCCTCGACGACAAGCGCTATGACTACCTCTTCACCGTGGAGGACGTCAACCGCCTCGTGCTCGACGGTACCCCCTTCCGCGACGCCTACAAGGAGATAGGTCACCGCGTGCAGACCGGTACCTACACGCCCACCCGCGAGGTGCATCACACCCACGAGGGTAGCCTGGGCAACCTGTGCACCGACCAGATCAAGGACAAGATGCTGCGTGCCATCGCGCGCCTGCAGCAGCGTTAAAACCATGCAATTTTATTAATTAAAAACTTAAATAATATGTCAGAAGAAACTAAAATCAAGCAAGACGAAATGAACTTGCCCGACAACGCGTTTACCGAGTTGAAGCCGGGTGAGAAGTATGTTCCTGTCATGCGTCCTGACCGCCAGTATCCCGAGGTGACACCTTATTCGGTGTCGCTGGGTCTCATCATGGCTGTCATCTTCAGCGCGGCAGCGGCATACCTGGGCCTCAAGGTGGGCCAGGTGTTTGAGGCGGCAATCCCCATTGCCATCATTGCAGCGGGTATCGCAGGCGTGACCAAGCGCAAGAACTCGCTGGGCGAGAACGTGATGATCCAGAGTATCGGTGCCGCCAGCGGTATCGTGGTGGCTGGTGCCATTTTCACCCTCCCCGCCCTGTACATCCTGCAGGCCAAGTACCCCGAGATCACAGTTAACTTCCTCGAGGTGTTCCTGGCTTCGATGCTGGGCGGTTTGCTGGGCATCCTGTTCTTTATCCCATTCCGCAAGTACTTCGTGAGCGACATGCACGGCAAGTTCCCCTTCCCCGAGGCTACCGCTACAACCCAGGTGCTCGTGAGCGGCCAAAAGGGTGGCAGCGATGCTAAGCCGCTGCTGATCGCAGGTCTCGTGGGCGGTCTTTACGACTTCATCGCCTCTACCTTCCAGTGGTGGAGCGAGAACGTGAGCACATCCATCATTCCCGCGATGTCTTATCTCACCGACAAGTTCAAGATGGTGTTCAAACTCAACACCGGCGCCGCTGTGCTGGGTCTGGGTTACATCGTGGGCTTGCGCTATGCGTTCATCATCTTCGCCGGTAGTGCATTCATCTGGTGGGTAATCGTTCCCCTGATGGGCATGATGAGCCCCGAGCTGGCAGCCGCTCCCGCCGAGGATATCTTTAAGAACAACGCGCGTTTCATCGGCATCGGCGGTATCGCCATGAGCGGTATCATCGGCATCGTTAAGTCATGGGGCGTTATCCGCAGCGCCGTTGGCCTGGCCGGCAAGGCATTCAAGGGCCAAAGCGAGGCCGAGAAGGTTGAGCGCCACCAGAGGGACATCTCGATGAAGGTGCTTGCATTCTCACTGCTCGCAGCGCTCGCTGTTACGTTCGTGTTCTTCTACATCGGCGTTATTGGAAACCTGATGCAGACCATCGTGGCATTCTTTGTTGTAGTGGTTATCGCGTTCCTCTTCACCACCGTTGCTGCCAATGCGATTGCCATCGTGGGTAGTAACCCCGTGAGCGGTATGACGCTGATGACTCTCATCGTGGCTTCGGGTATCTTCGTTGCTGTGGGCCTTGACGGTGCACGCGGCATCGTGGCCTCGATGGTTATCGGTGGCGTTGTGTGCACAGCGTTGTCAATGGCCGGCGGTATGGTTACCGACATGAAGATTGGTTACTGGCTGGGTACCACACCCGCTAAGCAGCAGACCTGGAAAGCAGTGGGCACACTGCTCAGCGCTGCCACCGTGGGCGGTGTGATGATTATCCTCAACAAGACTTATGGCTTCGTTGGCGAGAACGCCCTCGTTGCTCCCCAGGCCAATGCGATGGCAGCCGTTATCGACCCCCTCATGATGGGTGGCGAGACTCCCTGGCTGCTCTACATCGTGGGTGCAATCCTGGCGTTGCTGCTCAACTGGCTGGGTGTTCCTGCCCTGGCATTCTCGCTGGGTATGTTCATCCCCCTGCAGCTCAATACTCCGCTCCTCGTGGGTGGTCTTGTGAACTGGTTCGTGGGTTCACGCAGCAAGAATGCTGAGGTTAACAAAGCTCGTGTTGAGCGCGGTACACTGCTCGCCAGCGGTTTCATCGCCGGCGGTGCCCTCATGGGCGTAGTGAGCGCTGCGATGCTGTTCTTCGGCTTCGAGTACAAGTGCACAATGAGCGAGGAGACCACCAGCGCTATTGCTATGGGTGTTTACGCTCTGTTGCTCATCTACCTCACCGTTTCTTGCCTCAAGGCCAAGAAAGATGAGAAGTGATCCTTAGCCCCCCGGGGTTAATCACGTTATAAGAAACCGGACGCGGTGACTGGGCCTCAATGCAGGCACAGCCACCGCGCTTATTTTACGGTAAAAACAGGTTCAGGCAGTTGGTTTGCGGGCGGTCATGCGCGAGAGTTCGGTGACGATGATGATAGCAAACGCGATCGCAAAGGTGCACTTGGTGGCCAGGAACCCGGTCTGCAAGGCGGTGGGCAGGTTCTGGCTCACGATGTGGTAGCTGGTCCAGAACACACCGGCTCCGGGCACGAGAGGGAAGATGCCGCATATCAGGAACACGATGACGGGGCAGCGCTGCAGTGATGCCAGCACGTAGGCCGACACGGTGACCGCCATCGTGGCGATGAAGGTCGCCTCGGCGGGCGTGAGCCCCAGGTTGCGGTAGGAGGCCAGGTAGGCTACCCATCCCAGCAAACCAGCCACGCCACACCCCGCATACTTGCTGCGGGGCGCACCGAACAACACCGCAAACGCCGTTGTGCCGATGAACGCCGCGATGAGCTGCCACGGCCACAGGGCGGTGACGGGGTCATAGGCCGTGCCGTCAAGGGCGATGATGCTGCCCTCGATATAGGCGTCGGCGACAAACACCGTGGAGACGCCCAGGGCGATGCACAGGAACCCCATCAATGCGTCGACTAGACGTGTGCCGCCGGCGATATAGTCTTCGGCCCCGAGGTCGCGTATGCCATTGGTGAATGGCACTCCGGGAATGAGGGGGATGATGGCTCCGATGAGCATATTGCCCAAGTGGTCGCCCCATCCCAGTTTGTAACACATGATGCAGAACAGGGTCACGAGCGCTCCGCCGGCGATGTTGCCGGTGACCTTGCTCATGAACCGGGATGACACCTGCAGCACGAATATCCACAGCAGGATGCCCGACAGCAGCGCCACGCTGCAGTCGGCAAAGCTGCCACCGAATATAGCGCAGAACGCCCCCGAGCCTAGCGCCGAGGCCAGTACCTGTTCCCACACGGGATGGGCCGGCATGCGCCTGATCTCGTCAAGGCGACGGTAGGCCTCGTCGATGGTGACGCTGCCGCTCACGATGTCGCGCGACAGAGAGCTCACCGCCACCACGCGGTCAAGCTGGGTGCCGTGGAACGGGATGTGTTCCACGTTGGCATATCCCTGTGCGGTGGTGAAAATGCCGTTGCTCAGCACGAAGAAATTGCCCGAGTCAACGCCATAGGCGTGTGCAATGCGGTCCATCACCTCCTCCACGCGCGAAATCTCGGCGCCGTTCTCGAGCATGATATGCCCGGCTCGCGACACGATGTCCAAAGCCTTGTTCTTGTCAGTCATAGTCGTATCTCCTATAATTATCAACGGGAAGTCCCCGGTTGATGTACAGCGGTGCAAAAGTAATGAAATATTTTACCTCGACCAAGGTTCTGCATCAAAAATCACCCCCATAGATCTGGTTTCGTTTTTTTTTGCTAAATTTGCATCACAATTTCATTTTGGATTAGATGAAGGTAAAGATTAGACATATACTGTTATTGCTGTGCATGGTGGGTGCATCGGTTGCCGCCCGTGCCGAGGCTGACTGCTCGCTGTCGGCACTGCAGGCCATTGAATTGCCGGTGATGCAAATCAACACCGTTGACAGCGTGATGCCCACGTGTGACTACGTGGACCATCCGCCGGGCTGCATCGGGCACAGCACGACAAATGCCACTAAGGTGCCGGGACGCATGGTCATCACCATGCTGGCCGACACGCTCTATGACTCGGGTGAGTATCTTGCCGGAGAGGCCGGTATGACCATCAAAATCACCGGCAACACCAGCGCGTTCAAGGATCAGAAACCTTACAAGATAAAACTGCAAAAGAAGGCCGATCTGCTCATGCGCGGCGACTCGGCTTGCATGGACCGCGAGTGGCGCCTGCTGCGCGATGACCGCACCTTTAACACTATCGTGGGCCTCAAGGTGAACGAGCTACTCGGCTTGCAGTGGACGCCGCGGTGGCAATACTGCAACGTGGTGATCAACGGCGAGTACCAGGGACTGTACCTGCTGGTAGAGACCGTGAAGCGCAACCGCGGCTGTCGCCTGGACGTGGACAAGAGCGGCTTCATCGTGGAGCGCGATGCCTACTGGTGGAACGAAGAAAGGTATTTCAACACTCCTTTCTTTGACCAGCGTTTTGCATGGACTTTCAAGTATCCTGATAGCGACGAGGTCACCGAGGAACAGCAGGACTACATCCAGGACTACATCACCCGCGCCGAGATGTCGATAAAGCAGAATACCTATGCCCGGTATATCGACGTGGAGTCATTTGCCTCGTGGCTGCTGGCCCACGACATCCTGGGCACATGGGACAGCGGGGGCAGCAACCTATATGTGACCAAGCGCGACAGCACCGACAGCAGCCGCCTCGAGATGGGGTGTCTATGGGACTTTGACTCGTCGCGTGAAATGGGCGTCAACACATTTTCGCGCTACCACATGCTGCGCGACTTCTACTTCGTTGACCTGCTTGAGAGCGAGGATGCCACGTTTCGCCGTGCCTACCGTGGCAAGTGGGACGAGGTGAAGTCCACGCTGCTCAGCGATATCGACGGATTTGTCAACAGCTTTGCCGACACCATGTCGCGTCCCATCTATCAGTCCAGGGCACTCACGGCCCAGCTTTATGGCAACGGCGTTATCACTACCTATTCCAGCGCCATCTTCCAGATTGACTGGATGAAAAAACACTTGCCCGAGCTTGACAAGATTATCTCGCGCATTGATGTCTCGGCCATTGATGACGTCCGCACTGAGGAAACTGGCGACGGACGCACCTATAATCTGCAGGGCATCGAAGTGCCCGACGACACCCGCGGGCTGGTGATAAGAAACCACCGCCTCGTCGTCCAGCCCTGACGTGGGCACAGGCATGACAGCACATAGCAAGCGCCCGACAAGCATCAATGCCACGTGGGGAACTCACACGGTGATGAATATAGCAGCCATAAAAGTATTTCCACAAGTTGTGGAAACAATTTTTTAATATAAATTTTGCTAAACACTTGTAAATGTGGCGCAATTTATATATTTTTGCACAAAATGCATAACTATGGCTGAGAACAAATACATCCGATTTGACTGGGCGGCAAAGAAAATCTTGCGCGACAAGGAAAATTTCAGCATTCTAGAAGGACTCATCACCGTTCTTCTGGGTGAAAAGGTGACTATTGTAGAGATCCTTGAAAGCGAAAGCAACCAGGTTGACGCTACCGACAAGTTCAACCGCGTCGATATCAAGGCCCGCAACAGCAAGGACGAGATAATCCTCGTCGAGATACAGTTGACTCGAGAGATCTATTTCCTCGAGCGCATTCTTTATGGAGTTGCAAAGGCGATTACCGAGCATATCACCCTGGGGCAGAAATACGACCAGGTGAAGAAGGTGTATTCCATCAGCATTTTGTACTTTGACCTGGGCAAGGGCGAGGACTTCGTGTACCGTGGACAGACCACCTTCCGTGGCATGACCAAGGACGACACGTTGCAGATTTCTACCAAGGAGGACAATGCCATACGCATGAAAGCTCCAGGCGAAGTGTTCCCCGAATATTACCTTATCCGCGTGAACGCTTTCAACAAGATTGCCGAGAACCATCTTGAAGAATGGATTAAGTACCTAAAAGACGGTGATATAGATGACAATACTACAGCACCAGGCCTCCAGGAGGCAAAGAAAAAGCTGGAGTACATGGCAATGAGCAAGAAAGAAAAGGACGCTTACTTTGAACACCTCAACGAGCAGATGATCCAACACGACATCATGGACACAGCCCGCATCGAAGGCCATGCCGAAGGTCACGCCGAAGGCCTGAAAGAGGGTCGTGCAGAGGGTCGTGCAGAGGGTCTGAAAGAGGGCCTGAAAGAAGGTCGTGCAGAGGGCTTGAAAGAAGGCCGCACGGAAGGTTTGAAAGAGGGTCGTGCAGAGGGTCGTGCAGAGGGTCGTGCAGAGGGTCGTGATGAAGAGCGAATTAAAAACGCCATAGGATTCAAGAATGCAGGAGTTCCCATTGAGACGATTGCATCTGTCACTGGCCTTAGCATTGAGGAGATCCAAAACCTGTAACTATCAGTAACCATATAGCAAAATCAAGGCTGTGCCATAAAACTTCAATTATGACACAGCCTCTTTTTTTGCACAAAACCTCCCTGTCTAGGTCTATAGGTTTTTATTTCAAGCGTTTTCGTAGCCCAGTGCTGTCACCTTGGCCTTAATGGCATTGTCGGTAACGTTTCCTTCTACATAGGCTACGCCCTTGGCGAGGTCTACGGTTACTTTCTCTACGCCTTCGACTGTTGCGAGGCCCTTCTCCACGGCCATCTTGCAGTGGTTGCACATCATGCCTTTGATCTTAAATTCTTTCATGACTTGGGTTTTATTTTTAGTGAGTAAATAAGATTTCCTGTACTTGGTGATGAAGCCCCATGCTATCATTGCCACGAGCAGCGTGCTGCAGGCGATGTTGAGCCACGAAGTCTCCTTGGTGTGGCACTTCATGCACTCGGGGATGGCTCCGGTGAACACTTCCTGCAATCCGGGCCAGTAGTCGATGAATAATCCGAACCCCATGGCTCCGGCAACAATCGAGGCCAAGTATACAGCAGCGGCACGGCGTCCCATGGCACGGCCCACGACGAGCATCGACGCCACGTTGGCTGCAGGCCCCGCCATGAGCATCACCAGGGCACAGCCCGGCGACAGACCCTTCATCATCAGGGCTGCGGCGATAGGGATGGATCCGGTGGCGCACACATACATGGGCACGGCGATAGCCACGACAACGAGCATGTTGAGGAAGTGGTTGCTAGCATATGTAGTGAAGAAGTCGTCGGGCACCCACACAGTGATGAGCGTGGCCACCACGAGTCCCAGCACCAGCCAGCGGCCTATGTTCTGCATCATCTCAACTAGACCGTAACGCAGGGTCTCCACGACCTTACCTAGCAGGGTGGGTGGCAGCAGCTGCTCGGCAGCCTGCTCGTCGCCAAATGAGTTCTCACCGTCGAGCGTGCCACGGCTCTCCAGGGCGCCCAGCACCGTGCCACCCAGCATTGCGGTCACCAGAGCTGCAATGGGGCGCAGTATGGCAAAGGGTAAGCCCATCATGCTACAAGTAGCAGCAATAGAATCTACGCCGGTTTGGGGAGTGGCGATTAGAAATGATGTGGTCGCAGCACGAGAGGCACCGTTGCGACGCAGCGACACCGCCGTGGGCAACACGCCGCATGAGCATAGGGGCAGGGGCACCCCGATGGCTGCCGCCGTGGCAACCGACTTGAGTCCTGTGCCGGCGAGATAGCGCGAATAGACTGCGCTGGGCACAAAAGCATGCAGCACGCCGGCGATGAGAAATCCCAGCACCAAGTAAGGTGACATGCTGTTGAGTATCACAAGTAAAGCATCGATATATTCCATAAGTTTTTTTTAACGAAACGCTTGCTGTCGCTGCGCTACGAAACGTTCACTGCGTTCTCTACGAAACGGCCTGCGGCCTACGAAAACGAAACGCTGCGCTACGAAAACTGGAAGCCCCTGTTCCTTGAGCGTCAACTCAAGGGTAGCATGTTCACGGTTAGCGCTAGTTTCACGATGCAAAGTTACAACGACACCGCCATGGTGCCGTTACATTATTTTCATTAATCGTTACAAGATTTTCCTGACTTGTTAACTCCGTGTCTGTGGGAGTGACTAGGGATGTAGTCGTTCAACACCACCAAAAGAACCGTCCTTTTATCTAATTCTGTTTGTTTGTGATTCTTTCGATTTCTGATGTGAGGTTTATAGGAGCCTCATAGTATTTGTTGTCGTCTGTTATAAACAGCTTCCCATGAATTTCATAAGACTGAACTGTATTTCCATTATACACTTTTATAGTTCCAGCCCAACCCGGGATTTTCACGATGCTTCGCGGATTAAGAATCCTCTTGCCTGTCAACATGTTTTTTACGGCAAGAACATCCGTCGAATCCGAGATTTTCATCGCTTGGATATTAGAAACAAACCATATAGAGTCTATGTTTCCTTTATTTTGCTTTTGAAAACTATAATTCTTGGGACTGTAAAAAGTACATCCCGTAAAAACCATGATAATAAATAATAAAACTAAATTTTTCATTTTTTTCTTTTTTCTAAATACACTTGAAGGCGTCATGTTTTTTTCTGTTGCAAAGTTATATAATTTTATAATATAAACCAAACAAATTACAGATTATTAAACAGGGGGGTAAATCAGTGATTTATAATTAGTTATAAAATGTTTTTTAGCTTAACAAGCTACCGTGGGATAGAATCTAAAAACAAAAACCACAAAAACCGTTTTGCGAGCAAAGCGTCTCTACGAGCCACTGATGGTTGTTGATGACTTGGCCTTATGAGAACAAGTTCTCAACGCCCAATCCTGCAACAACCATCACCCTGCGGGACTTATTGATCGCAAAACCAATAACCCCCGCTTCGCTGAAAAACAGTTTTTTCTTGTGACAGTTAGGTATTGGAAGTATTACCTCTTGTTGCACAAAAGTGCTAGCAGCTATATTACTAATGATGTTGTTTTCTTTTGTTTTTTGGCTGTGTGAGAGAAGATAAGCCCGACAGGATGATGGCATGTGTTTGAGATTTTGCGGGGAGCGAAGCTCACTGGCGAAATCTCAAGCGCATGACATCAATGGCGATAGCCATATTATCTTACACAGCGGTTTATTTCTGTTTTTGTTTTTTTCAACCCATTTTAGTCCTCAAAACCTAATCCAATACTCTGTGGGAGTACTACACCTGGTCGAGGGGGGTGCGTGAGAAGTGGGAGGTGCGCCATGACGTGGGGGTGAGGCCGGTGAGTTGCTTGAACTGGGTGGACATGTGTGCCACGCTGCTATAGCCCAGGCGGTAGGCGATCTCGCTCACGGTGAGTTCGCCATAGGTGAGAAGTTCCTTGATGCGCTCCACCTTGTGTGTGATGAAGTATTTCTCGACGGTGCGGCCCTCGTGGGCGCTGAACACTGCCGACAGGTGTTTGTACTCTGCCCCCAGCAGCGATGGCAGCTCGGCCGACAGCTTATGGTTCGTCCCGTCGTCGCGTCGAGCAAGGTCGATGAGCGTGGCCTTGATGCGCTCCACCAGCGCGTCGTCGCGGTCGTGCAGCAGTTCGAAGCCCACAGCAAGCAAGCGACGTTCCAGGTCAGAGATTGCCTCACGAGTCAGTTCCTCGACTGTCTCTACCACGCCCAGTTCCACGCGCCCAGCCTCGATGCCCGCCTCCCTGAGGATTGCAGTCACCGTCATCACGCATCGCGGACACACCATGTTTTTTATGTTCAAAATCATACCAGTCACAAAGGTACAATTTTTTCACTAAAAGACGAAGCACGATAGGCCAAAAAGACATAGAGAACCACACTAACAGGGCGCCTCTTAAGGGTTTTGTGCTTAAAATGGGTGTGTGGGTTGCTTTTGTGTTTGTTTTTTATTAACTTTGTGGGTTGAAATATTTACTTACAAACTAAATGACCATATAACTATGAGAAAACTTCTTACAATTGCCTGCATGCTCATTGCATGTTTTATGGCCGTAGGACAGACTCCTGCCGACGAGGCTACTCAACCGGCTAAGGCTCCTACCACTAAGGCTGCTCAGGGATTCCCTGTTTCTTCGGTCAAGGCCATAGTTGGCACAATGGCCCAACTTCTTCCTACCACACTTCTGAACCCCACAGCGGGCACATGGGAGTCGAGCAACACCAACGTGGCTACCGTTGACGCTAACGGACGCATCACTGCCGTTGCCCCCGGACAGACTACCATCACCTTCTCGGGCGATTTGTCTTACACCCTGTATGTCTACAAACCGGGCGACGTTAACACCGACGGTAGTGTTGATGTCATGGACATCAACATAGTGATCTCTAAAATTCTCGATTAACATGCCTGCATAGCATGTTTTTTTCATTAACCACCGAATCAAATTTTTTACACCTATGAATAAAATGAGAAACATCCTCACGTTACTGCTCATTGTCGCGATAGGCATTGTGGCACATGCCGAGGAATTATCAATATTCAACTATATCAAGGTTGACCAAACCGCTGCCCATCAGCAACAGGTCATGAAACAAAGCCGCGAGATTTCGATTTACGACAATTTCAAGCCCGAGATGCGCACCATCCCCGCCGAGGCTCCGTCAAGTGTCTCGCTCAACGCCACCAATTCCATTTGGATTAACAATTTCGATGCTATCCCCTTTACGAGAAAAACCCTGAACATCTATGTGTCGCACGACGTTACCATACAGGCCCTGCAGTTCACTATCGACCTGCCTGCGGGAATGACGTTTGCGACAAACAACAACGGTGTGCTTTCATATACCCTTGACTCATTCTATGGCAGCGAGACAAACTATTCACTCTCTAATTACAAACGTCGATTAGTTGTAAACTTTTCGGGCACAACACCTACGGGTGTGAGAACCTTTGCAGCCCATTCGGGACTGTTCATGCAGGTTGACGTCGAGATTAGCGATACCTATGAGACATCTACCCTCAGCATGACCAACATGCAGTTTACCGGATTCCCCACAAAGATCATCAGCGTGGCCGACAGGAGCGTACTCGCCGCCGCCGACAAGGGAAGTTCAAAAGTTTTCATCGAGAACTTCAATATCCTGCCCGGCGAGGTGAAGGACGTGCCTGTGATGATTAGCCACAACGAACCCATGGGTGCTTTCCAGTTTGACCTCGAAATCCCTGACGGCTACCGACTGGTTGCCGGTACCGATGGCTATCCCTACTTTAAGATGAACAGCACATATAACAACGGTTACAGCGGCAGCAGCTATTTGAACGGTGGTCGCTTTGTCGTTACTGCTCCCATCAGTGGGACCTACGATTATTGGCCTGCAACTACCAAGCATGAGGTAATGACAATACGCATTGCTGCCAGCGACAATGCCCGTGCCGGCAAGCAGGACACGCTGCGCGTTGTGGAACAGGTGCTCTCGGGACAAACCCACCCGTCAATGAGGCCCGAGGCACAGCTCACTGCAATCACTCAGGAGGAGATGCCCAAGATGTATATCAACAACTTCACCATCAACCCCGGTGAAACTAAAACCGTGGCAGTGAAGTGCAAGCACAACATGGCCATCAC
>JAZQPG010000191.1:0-5091 GCA_045628365.1 Sodaliphilus sp.
AGCTGCTCGCGGGTGAGCCAGTTCTTGTTAGAGAACGTGAACTCGAGCTTGTTGCGGTAGCGCAGCGTCTCCTTGCTGTCCAGGATAGGGTTAATCTCGGGCAACTCAACCTTGGCGATACGCTCCAGGGCGTCCACCACCTGCTGCTGCTTGCATCCCAGCTGGAACTCATAGGGCAGATGCTGCCACTTGCAGCCGCCGCACAGCCCGAAGTGCTCACAGAACGGCTCCACGCGGACCTCGCTGGGCTTCACCATGCGGGCAATCTGTCCCTCGGCAAAGCTGTGCTTCTTGCGGGTTACCTTCAGGTCAATAACATCACCGGGAGCACCGTAGGGCACAAACACCACCAGGTCGTTCCAACGGCCCAGGCTCTTGCCCTCGGCCGCAACACCTGTAATCTCAAAATTCTCAACTATAGGAAGTTCTTTTCTTTTTCTAGCCACTGTTTAAAATATTTTTTGCAAAATTACGCAAAAGAAACGAAAACCAAAACGAAAACCATAACTTTTTCTCATTTCAACTGTCAACGCATGCTTGCCGACGCGGGGGCGACGCGTGCCGTTTTAATCCCGCCTTGGTCCATAGCATGATGACGTCTCGTATGAAAAAGACTGCTAGGGTGGGGCGGTGCTAAATGCAACAACAGCAGTTACACGCCCGCGATGGGTGGAATAACTGCTGTTGCTGTATTGTAAACGTTGTGTTTTGACTTGGCCTATGTGTGGTTTAGCTGACCGTGGTTGTTATTTTGCAACACGCACTGCGCGCACTACCTGGCCGTTGAAGCGGTTTTGGGTGTTAGTACTCAGGCCGCCCGAGTTGAAGCACAGCATGCAGGCGTCGTAGTTGAAGTCGGTAGACACGGTTTTGGTCCAGTAATAACCGTTTGTGTCGTTGTAGTACAAGGCAACATTATTGCGATAGCCGGTTGCAGGCAGGAAGATGCTGTTACCGTTGCTCTTGCTGGTTATCTTCTGGCCGGTCACTCCGTTGACAGTCACCCACTCGTGGGTGGTGTATTCGTCGCTGATAAGGTCGGCAAATTCCTGACGGGTTGGCATGCGCCATCCCTCGCCCCAGTTTTTGGTAGCTGCGTCATCATCAGCGTCAAGTTCGGTCTTTTTGTCAACATTTCCGTCCCCAGGGTTGGTACAATACTTGTTCATCTTGTCAGTGCTGTTGATGCTCCATTTATACACACTCCAGTAGAACGAGCGTCTTTCTGCCCTAGTGCAGCCGTTGGTCTCGCCCCAAGCGAAGTAAAGTCCATACTTCTCGGGCTGCTCGGCACCCACGTTGCAGGTTGCCCACAGCACGCCGCAGGGAAGCCCAAGGTCAACATACTCGTGGCCGTTCTCGTCAACGCCGCTATTGTCCTCTTTCGTCTCGACCTTTGAATACTTGGTGAGCACGCCGGTGTCGCTGGGTTTGCACCACATGGTCTTGTCGGTCAGTGACACCACGTCCATCCACACGACGGGCGTCTCGCCCGCATCCATGAAGACCAGACGCGCCTGATAAGGCAGGAACTTGAAAGTAGTAGCGCCTTCATAATCGGTTGTGCCGTCGGCATTGAGGGTAAACTGCTCACCGGCCGATTTACCCATTACTTTGCTGGCCGAGCTGCTGGCCGCTTTGTTCCAAGTACCCGCGATGTAGGAGTTGTCAACGGTATTGGGGTTCCCTCCCAACAGATACTCGGCTTCCTTGTCGCCAAGCACGACAGCCACCATCCCGTTGATGTCGTTGACATCGATGATTCCGTCATTGTTAATGTCACCCTTAAGAAGTTGAGCGTTGGCAGGAAGGCTGCACAGGCCCACTGCAACAGCAAGTAAAAGTAATAATTTCTTCATGTTGGTTTTATTGGAGTTGATGTTTAAACTAATGTTGTTGCAAATTTATAAATTTTTTATGTAAATAGCAAATTTAAGTTGAAATTAAGGCTTTAAATCACTCTGTAAACCGAGTTAGCTTTGTGATTTCTTCGTGAGAGAATCCCGTTGCGCAGAGTGGTGACTTTGGTGGTAAAGAATGGTTAATTTTATTAAATATGGTGTGGAGGTTTGCTTGTTTGCGGAATTTTGAGTAATTTTGCATTCTGAAAATTAGTGTATATTGATGACTACAAATTTATTCTAATAATAAAAAACAATAAATGAAAACGATTTACACATTCGGAAACGGCAGCGCAGAAGGTAGCGCCGACATGAGAGATCTGCTCGGTGGCAAAGGTGCGAATCTTGCCGAGATGAATCTTATTGGAGTCCCCGTGCCTCCCGGTTTTACAATCACAACTGACGTGTGCCGCCTGTACAACAAGGAAGGCCGCGACGCAGTAGTAGCTCTTATCAAGGAAGACGTTAAGAAGGCTGTAGCTCACATCGAGAGCCTCACTGGCAACAAGTTTGACGATCCCAGCAATCCCCAGCTCGTATCAGTGCGCTCGGGTGCTCCCGTGTCAATGCCCGGTATGATGGACACCGTCCTCAACCTTGGTATCAACGATGCAGTTGCTGAGACCCTGGCCGAGAAGTCGGGCAACCCCCGTTTCGCATGGGACAGCTACCGTCGTTTCGTACAGATGTATGGTGACGTTGTTCTCGGCATGAAGCCCAAGAACAAGACCGATATCGATCCCTTCGAGGAAATCATTGAGAACGTTAAGAAGGCTAAGGGTGTTAAGTTTGACACTGAGCTCGACGTTGAGGACCTGAAGGAACTCGTTGTTAAGTTCAAGGCTGCTGTGAAGGAGAATACCGGTAAGGACTTCCCCACCAGCGCTTGGGATCAGCTTTGGGGCGCAATTTACGCCGTGTTTGACAGCTGGAACAACGACCGCGCAATCCTGTATCGCCGCATGAACCAGGTTCCCGAGGAGTATGGTACAGCAGTTAACGTGCAGGCAATGGTTTATGGTAACATGGGTGAGACATCTGCTACAGGTGTTTGCTTCAGCCGTGACGCCGCTACAGGTGAGAACCTCTTCAACGGTGAGTACCTAATCAATGCTCAGGGCGAGGACGTTGTTGCTGGTGTTCGCACTCCCCAGCAGATCATGACCGAGGGTAGCCGTCGTTGGGCTAAGCTTCAGGGCATCAGCGAGGAAGAGCGCGCAGCTAAGTATCCCTCACTCGAGGAGTCAATGCCCGAGTGCGCTGTTCAGCTCGTTGAGACTCAGAAGAAGCTCGAAGACCACTACCGCGACATGCAGGACATGGAGTTCACTATCCAGAACGGTAAGCTGTGGCTGCTCCAGACCCGTAACGGTAAGCGCACAGGTGCTGCGATGGTTAAGATCGCTATCGACCTGCTGAAGGAAGGCATGATCGACGAGAAGACAGTGCTCAAGCGCATGGAGCCCGAAAAGCTCGACGAGCTGCTGCACCCCGTCTTTGACAAGAGCGCCGTTAAGAACGCAAACGTAATGGCTAAGGGTCTTCCCGCATCTCCCGGTGCTGCCAGCGGTCAGATCGTGTTCTTCGCTGACGATGCTGAGGCATGGGCTGCAAAGAAGAAGAAAGTTATCCTGGTGCGCATCGAGACCTCTCCCGAGGATCTGCGCGGTATGGTAGCTGCTCAGGGTATCCTCACTGCTCGCGGTGGTATGACATCACACGCTGCAGTTGTTGCCCGTGGTATCGGCAAGTGCTGTGTATCAGGTGCAGGTACAATCCAGGTAGACTATAAGGCAAAGACAGTCGTTATGGGCGGCAAGCTCTACAAGGAAGGCGACTGGATCTCTATCAACGGTTCTACAGGTGACATCTATGATGGCGCTGTTGCTACAGTTGACGCTGACCTGAGCGGTGACTACGATGCAGTGATGAAGATCGCTGACAAGTACACCAAGATGCAGGTTTACACTAACGCTGACTCTCCCCGCGACGCTAAGGTTGCTCGCCGCTTCGGTGCTACCGGTATCGGTCTGTGCCGCACCGAGCACATGTTCTTCGAGGGCGACCGCATCAAGGCTATGCGCGAGATGATTATCTCTCCCGACGAGGCTAGCCGCCGCGTGGCTCTTGGCAAGCTTCTGCCCGTTCAGCGTGGTGACTTCGAGGGTATCTTTGAGGCTATGGACGGCTACGATGTAACCATCCGTCTGCTCGATCCTCCCTTGCACGAGTTCGTACCCCACCAGACAGCTACAATGAAGGAGCTCGCCGAGGAGGTTGGCATCACTCTTGACCAGGTTAAGAGCATCTGCACAAGCCTCGAGGAGTTTAACCCCATGCTGGGTCACCGTGGCTGCCGTCTGGGCAACACCTATCCCGAGATCACCGAGATGCAGGCTCGCGCCATCATCGAGGCTGCCCTCAACATGAAGGCTAAGGGCGTTGACGTACATCCCAAGATCATGGTGCCCCTCGTAGGTACTATCAAGGAGATCGAGATGCAGGCCGACATCATCAACCGCACTGCTCAGAAGGTATTCCAAGAGCGCGGCGAGACTGTAGCTTACAAGGTAGGTACAATGATTGAGATTCCTCGCGCTGCCCTCACAGCCGACGAGATCGCTCAGGTAGCTGACTTCTTCTCATTCGGTACTAACGACCTTACCCAGATGGCATTCGGTTACTCACGTGACGATGCTCCCAAGTTCCTTGGCAAGTACAAAGAGCTGGGCATCCTCAAGGTGGATCCGTTTGCAGTTCTCGACCAGACTGGCGTTGGCCAGCTCGTTGAGATGGGTACCAAGAAGGGCCGTCAGACCAAGCCCGAGCTCAACGTGGGTATCTGCGGTGAGCACGGTGGTGAGCCCTCATCAGTTAAGTTCTGCGCCCGCCTGGGTATGAACTACGTATCTTGCAGCCCCTTCCGCGTGCCCATCGCACGTCTCGCTGCAGCACAGGCAGCCGTTGAGGCTTAATCATTAAGGCTTAATCAAGCGATTTACTTAATCCAACTATAATAATTAGGGCGACACTTTAGAGTGCCGCCCTAATTGCAGTACGCTCGGCATGAGCATTGTCTAACGGGTGCAAGTCCCGAGTGAGCCCTGATAGCGGGAATCACATAGCCCAAGGCAAGGGTGTCCATCGCGAGATGGAATCTGAAGGAAGCCGTCGGCAAACATCTGGTCTA
>JAZQPG010000192.1:0-4264 GCA_045628365.1 Sodaliphilus sp.
CAATGGGGACGGTTCTATTTATCTAGTTTTTTGTGTTTTCTCGCTTTTGACGACCAAAACTAGATAAAAAGAACCGTCCCTTTTATCTACTAAAATACCGCTTTACTATTCCTTGAGCATGTCTTCATACACACCAGCTGCTGCAGCCATGAAGAAGAACTGACCTACTGAACCGTGGTCGGGGTTATCCAGGAGATGCAGATGCCATGAGTCGGCAAGAGACCATAGGATTGACATCTTGTCTTTGACAGTGAAGGGGTCGGTGAACACCATCTTGTACTTGGGATCACGCGGCAGGTTTTTCTTCACTTCTTCCATGTTGCAGTAGGGAACCACGAGGTCACCGTCATAGTGCAGGAACACCAGCGGGTGATGGGGAGTCCAGCCCTTTGTGAGGTCGTTATACTCCATTGCTCGCATGAGGCACTTGTACTCGTTGCTCTTGCTATTGAGGCTGTTAACCAGGCGTATTGCACCGGTATTCGGGTCAATGACAGTGTCTATCTGGAGCATTGTGTTGTTGAAAATGTCGGGTACACTGCGTGTGCCTGCTCTCTCGGTTATATCGTTGAGCTGATAGGTAGGGTACTGCTTGGAGTTGAGTTTGTCAAGAATGCCGGTTGCCAGGAACTCGGGTGTGAAATAAGACTCCGTTTGCACGGTGCGCATGCAGTCGTTGTCATAGGCTTGCTTGGCGGCCTGCACGATGAGAGGAAGCACGCAGGGGTATGCCATGTAGCGGTACTTATCCTCGTCCATGTTGGACCACTCTATATACTGGTTGACGGTAGCGATGGGCGAGTAGGGGCCGTCGCCGCAATAAACGTTGCGCAGGTTGATGCGCTTGAGCTCGCTGTCGCCTACCTGGCCGCTCTCGAGGTAACGCAGTGTTGCCAGAGCTACACTGCCACCCTGTGAGTATCCTATGAGGTCGGTGTAGAAATCGCTTGCGAGTTCCCAGCTGCCGCTTGCTCCGCTGCTCTTCTTCTCCTTGACGAGGTCAAGCGCTGCGATATAACCGTCCACTACATTGCGTGCAGTGACGCCCTGTACCAGATAGGGGTGCTGCTTGTAGCCTGTCAGGCCGTAGCCGCAATAGTCGGGGCACACAACCAGAGCATAGTCGGAGCAGAACATGTTGAGAGAGCCGTCAAGGGGATTGCTGCCCGAGGGTGCCTCGGCCGAGGTGGTGACGGTGGGGTGGCATGACAGGACGCCATAGTCAAATGTATAACCGAAGATGGCATTCCAAGCACCCTTGATACCCTCTATAAGCAATGTGCCCACCGCACCGATCTTTGTGACTAAGTTCCATACACCCAATTTTGCAGTGTAATTGAACTGGAAAGGACTGGGGCGGTACATCACACCTGACACGCGCACGGGATTGTTCTCGCCGTCAATGCTCATGTAGGTATAAGGCACTTTTAAGCAATAGGTTACATCGGGAGCGATTACCGCTTTGCGTTTAACCATGCGTTTTGCATTCATTGCAGAGCTTGTTTCCTTGGGTATTTCGCTTAACTCCATATCCAGGATTTCGGTATTCATCTCGGTGTCACCAGTCCTCTCGCCCATAATGATTTTTCCCATTTGCTCGAAGTATCGCTTTGCTATGGGATCGGCAAGCATTGCCTTGACGTTGAGATTGGCCTGGGTGCTGTCGTTGTTGATTTGAATGTACGGAAGTTGTCCGTCATAGTGTGCAAGAAACTCACTGGTGAGTTTTTCCATTTGCTCCTCACTGGTGGGTGCAGCCATCACATGGCTTGTCCACAGGGTGAGGCATATTATTGCTAAAAATATCTTTTTCATAGTGGTTCAGTATTTACTTTTGGATGATTTTTTGACCGTCCTTGATGTAGATGTTTCCGTTCTCGGGGTTGAACACGCGGCGACCGTTCAGGTCGTATATGCGAGAAGCCTTGCCGTCAACATTGAGTCCGTTGATGACGGTGGGAGTACCAATATCCAGGACATAAGGCAGAGTCTCGGGATCAACGTCCGTGGGATCGATGTAGGCACGGTGTGCGGGGAGGAAATCTTCTTCCTTGAGCATGTTTTCTCTTGATAATGGGAAGAAGCCCACTGCTTTCTCAGCCTTGCCCAGGACAAAGATGTTGCCCAGCTCGCTCACAGGTGTATCGTAGTTCACGCCCTTGAGCACATTGTTCTCGTAGGCCTCGGTGTCGCTACTGGGGTTGGTCACCATTGTCATGGTGAGAGTCTCGCCGGGCAAGTACTTGATGAGCACGCCCTGTCTCTGGTTGATGACGTTGTCCTTGACGAGGTTGAATTTGAGTGTGGGTGTGCCGTCCTCAATATCCTGGCTCACGGTGTAAACCTCGGCACCCTCGGCAATGAAGTCGCTCTCGTTGCTGTAGTATGTCACATAACCCATGAGTTCGGGGAGCGGAGTCACATCGGCCGATTCGGGCATGAGGGGCATGCCGGTCTCGCTGTCGATGAAGTGAAGTTTCTTCTCTCCGTCGGGCTTGAAAGCTATCGAGAATGCAGGCAGGTTGTAGTCACCGTTCACCTTCTTGAGGCATCCGTTGTCCAGGACATAGAGGTTGCCCATGCTGGGGTTGATCACCTCGTCCTTGCCGCTAACGTGGTAAAGGGTGGGGCCCAGATCTGCGTACATGTTAGGAGTGAAGTTAACATGAATCTGCTTAGTGTTAAACTGGTCAAAGGAACCCTTGATGAGGTTGTCGTCGTATTGTGACCTGATGAGATAGGGCTGGTTAGTAAAGAAATATTGCATATTGTCAAGATTTTCTTTCCGTACTGTGGTCAAGGTCATGGCTTCATCATCAACATCCTTTCTGAATCCCATGACACCATATTGATAAATCTCGGCGTTGGAACCGAAGTAATATGTGCTTATGTCAAACGGCATTTTGATGCAGAAGAAATTGCCAGCCTTGTGCTCATTGCGGAAGAATGCATGGTCATAGTCGCCATTTCTCATGGCCTCGGTAGTGGGTGCATAGTCGTTGGCACTGGATGAAGTGCGGTTCTTGAAACCACTCCAGGGGAGGCAAGTGAAATCAACCTTCTGGTAGGGGGTGTCGTAAAGGTTGTTGAGCGTTGTCTCGTCGAGATACTTCTGCGGGAAAGCATTGGCATGCGACTCGTCCTTGGGGTCTTCCATAAAGAAGACGTTGAGATTCCTGGGAGCGTTGGCGTTGCTTGCGGGCGCAAATGCGTTCTCGTCGAGGGTGAGTTTGCCCACCACGGTAATCTCATGGATGTTGTTGCAATTCTTGACTGCCGAGGTCTGGAAAGTAGCGTTACCTTCCACATATATTGTTTCAATGCCACAGTTGACAAATGCATTGGATGCAACGGTGATTTCGGAGGGCAGTGTTACATATTTGAGGCTGCCAAAGTCGGTAAATGAGTTGCTCTTAACCTCGCCCACGCAGGGACCGTACTGGAGGATTTCCAAGGCCTTGTCGCCTGCGGGAATGTTATTGATATCGTTGATGGGACGACCCACATACAGTGTCGCAACCTTGAAGTCCTTGCATGAAGCACCCAGGGTGATGGGAGCAATGGTATCTACCAGATTAAATTGGGTAATCTCCAGTGTCTCGTTGAAGCAGTTGTCGGGAATCGAAGTGATACCAGTACCGATGCTCAACGATTTGAGCTTGTTGCTGTGCTGGAACATGTATTGTCCCAACTTGCTTACCTTATTGTCGATCAAGACATTCTCAAAGTAGCTGTCATAGAAGGGAGATGCTTTTTCCTTGCCTTCGTTGTAGGTGACGGTGCGGCCCATGTACATGCTCTTGAGATTAGAGCAAGAGTCAAATGTGCGGCACTCGCCGCCATCGTCCTCGCACTTGATCTCGCCCTCGCCGGGAGACAGGGAGAGGCTTTCCATCTCGTCGCAATCATAGAACGCCTTGTAGCCAAGGGTCTTGAGAGAACCGGGCAAAATGACATTGATAAGTCCGCAGTCGTCAAATGCGCTTTGACCTATTTTCTCAACAGTGCTGCCGAAGTTTACATCGGCGAGTTTGTCGCAGTCATAGAAACCTTCTTTCTCAATGGTCTTGAGAGCGGTGTTGCTGAAGTCTACCTTCTCGAGCTTGTCACAATCGGCAAAAGCACGCTCCTTGATGGTGGTGAGGCGTGTTGCCTCATTAAAGCTAACGCCAGGTAAATTGTTGTTAGGTGTTGCTGCAATACCACTATACATTTTTGAGGTCACATAGGTGGCAAAGGGTCCATAGGCCACAGCACTAAGTCT
>JAZQPG010000193.1:0-13891 GCA_045628365.1 Sodaliphilus sp.
TATCCAAACCGCTGAGGAGGGCGAACTCATCCAGCCTTATCTCGTGCAGGAACTCGAGAACGGCGAGCAGGACAAAGCCGTGGAATACTATTCCAAGATCTTTGTCGCTTTCTGGGACGGAGCGGTGGAGGCTACGGGCAAACATCCGCACCCTTACACCGACAGCGTGATTGTCCGTCATGACGGCACAATCTTCCGTCCACACTACTCGTTGCACATCAACCGCAACAACGGAATGATGCGGTTCAGCACCCACAAGATTGAAACAAAGAGAAAGTACACCTTCACTTTCCTTGCCGACTCGATCCCGGACATCCGCTCGGTTTTCTTCATCAACGGAAAGAAGTACCTTTGTGAAAAACTGACTGCGACCTTCACTGAGTCAGGTCGCAGCCAGCAAATAAAAGGCGAGTTTTGGAAGGTGCTTTGAAGTAGGAAACACTCAAAGTAACACAAACGGAATCGCTAACAGATTAACTAATAGAATCACAAATGGAATCACAATTGTATTCATAAATAGAAGCGCAGATGAAATCACAATCGGAATCTTATATAGAATCGCAAATGGTATCACTAAAAGTATCACAAAAGGTATCACTAACGGAAACACCTATTTCTTTCCATAGAGAACCCAATCCAACACCTTGCGGTTGGCCTCGTCCACCTTCTTTTGGTCGAAATCTATATAAATATCGGTGACGGTATTGTTGCCGTGTCCGAGCGCATGGGCAATGACATCCTTGGGAATATCCAACGAGGCGGCTATTGTTGCCCATGAGTGACGAGCCCAGTAGGTAGTTATATTCTTATGCAAGGGCTCTCTATATTTCTTTCCTCCCAATCCTTTGCGTTCTAGTTTACCGACTTTCTGCAACTCTCTGTTGATGTGGCGTGTATAATCGTTGTGGTCGGTGTATTTGTCACGGATATTGACTAACCAATCCTGCCCAGCAAGTTTTTCAATGAGTTCAAGTGCCTCAGGCTCAACCTTAATACTATATAGGCGGTGTGTCTTAGCTCTGCGATATTCAATGCGACCATTGATTATCTCTTTAAGATTGGCAAGGTCAGCAACATTTATACCTATCAGCATGAAAATCAACTTGAACATGTCGATATACTTCTCAGCATACTGTTCTGCGGGATAGTTGAAAAATTCACGAAGTTGCTCAACCGTCAAGCTTCTCTTTACTGTTGCCTCTGGCTTAATCTTGAAGCGACGGAATGCATAATATGTTGTTATCTCGTCATCAATGGCATCATTGACAACCGCACGGATGTTACGCAGGTGGATATTACGAGCATTTTTGCTAGCAGTTTTAGCAAGAAAACATTCAAAATCAGTTAGCCATGATTTTGTTATCTCCTCAAAAGTCATGGCACATAGCCTCTTTTCTCCACAAAAAGCTAACAATCTCCTATAGGTCTGCATATATACACCTTTTGTACTTGGAGTTTTTCTTTCGGCAAACTGGCGGAACCTGTAGGCGAATAGTTTCTTATTCTCCTCCTCGGTTTTCTTCTCAGGGTTAAGAACCATATCAACCTCATCCTTAATTTCAATGGCAGAATAACTCTTGAGTAATCCTTGATTTGCCAAATTAAGGATTGTAGACGAGGCAGCATGTTTTACAGAAGTAAGGTAAGCATTTATCGTGGACTGGTCCTGATGCTTAACAACTCTTTCCTTTGTTTCATCCCATTGGGATTCACTGATTCTTACAATCAGCGGAAGCGTTGCAGCCCTGCTTTTGTGGTTAATCACAAGCTTTAATGGGTAACCATTAGAGCATTTCTTTGACCTTGTGTCAAGGTTAAATCTTATTGTTGCCATAGCTAAAACTTAGCATTTATGCACTCTTTATAGATGTTTTCTTGATGATTTGGCGAATTTGCAGTTTTTTTTAATTCTCACACGCCATTAACTTGCTTATTTTCTGCTTATTTTTTGCTTATTTTTTGTCGTGTTTTTTTAATCCAAAATCATCAAAATTCATCTTTTTTGTGCATAAAATGCGTTTTTTTTTAGCACATTTTTGCCCTAAAAAGCAAAAAAAACAACCCGAAATTCATATTTAAAATATTGAATTCCAGATTGTTATTAATCAGTGATTCCGTTGGGATTCGAACCCAAGACCCACAGCTTAGAAGGCTGTTGCTCTATCCAGCTGAGCTACGGAACCATCGTCTTCGTTGGGTGATGTGGCCTGTGTGTATGGATTTTTCTCGTTGCTATTGCCTGTAGTATGGCGACGGGGCTGTACTATGTGCTTGCTATCGAGGGGGTTGTCATGCTGCACGAGGCGTTTTACCCAATTTGCAGTGCAAAGTTACAACTTTTTTTCTATAAATCATGCATTTGCAGTGACTTTTTTCAATGCGGAATGCTCACAACGCCATTCGGGGGCGGGAAATTGGTCTATCAGGGCCCTGTTGTGGGTAGCTATGAGCACGGCTGTTCCGCTGCGTGCTATGCCTTGAAGGAGGGTCATGATGCCGTGGGCTGTGTCTTGGTCGAGGTTGCCGGTGGGTTCGTCGGCCAGGATGAGCCGTGGGGTGTTGAGCAATGCGCGTGCGATGGCTATGCGCTGCTGCTCTCCGCCGGAGAGGCGGTGGGGCATGTCGTAGACTTTGCCAGTCATCCCGACTTGTTTCAGTGCCCACTCGATGCGTTCGTCGATTAGCGAAGGGTCGCTCCATCCGGTGGCACGCAGCACGAACTTGAGGTTGTCGAAGACGTTGCGGTCCATGAGCAGTCTGAAGTCTTGGAACACGATGCCTAGCTGGCGGCGCAGCTGGGGGATGTCGCTCTGTTTAATCGCGTTGAGGTCATAGTCGAGTACTTGGGCTTCTCCTCTTGCGACCGGCAGCTGGGCATACAGGGTCTTGAGCAGTGTTGTCTTGCCGCTGCCCACGCGCCCGGTGAGGTAGGCCATTTCTCCCTCGTACAGAGCGAAGGTGACGTCGCTGAGCACTGCGGAGCCGGCCCGCTCGATGGTCACTTGGTTATATTCAATTATCTTTTTTGTCATATTGCTCTTTGGACTTGAGGTGGCGTTGCTCGAGTGCGGCGGCGATGTCCTCGATGCGGTGCCCTTTGGATGTGAGCAGCACGATGAGGTGGTAGAGCAGGTCGCTTGCCTCGTAGAGCATGCGTCCGTCGGTACCGTTTGTGGCTTCGATTACGGTCTCTACGGCCTCTTCGCCCACTTTCTGTGCCATGCGGTTGACACCGCTCTGGAACAATGATGTGGTGTAGCTGCCCTCGGGCATTTCCTTGAAGCGCTTGTCGATGAAGTCCTGGAGCACGGTCAAGAACCTGATGCCCATCTCGTTGCTATCTTCGAAGCACGTCTTGGCGCCGGTGTGGCACACGGGGCCTACGGGCTCTGCCTTGATGAGGAGCGTGTCGTGATCGCAGTCGTCCTTGATGGAGACAACGTTGAGGAAGTTGCCGCTTTCCTCTCCCTTGGTCCACAGTTTGTTGCGGGTGCGGCTCCAGAAGGTCACTTTCCCTGTCTCGACGGTCTTCTCGTAGGCTTCCTTGTTCATGAAGCCCAGCATGAGCACGTTGAGCGTGTTTGCGTCTTGGATGATGGCGGGGATGAGTCCGCCCATTTTGTCAAAGTCCAAATTCATTGCTATGTTGTATTTTATATGTTCTTATTAAATTCTCACGGGGATGTTGCAGCCGTGCAGGTAGCGCTTGAGTGCGTCGATAGGAATCTCGTTGAAGTGGAACACGCTGGCTGCGAGCGCGGCATCGGCATGTCCCAGTTCGAAGGCGTCCTTGAAATGCTCCATGGCTCCGCATCCGCCGCTGGCAATCACGGGGATAGTGAGGGCCTCGTGCAGTTGCTTGAGGGCATCGCAGGCAAATCCTTGCTTCACACCGTCGTGGTCCATGCTGGTGAAGAGTATCTCGCCTGCCCCACGCTCCTGGGCCTCGATGGCCCATTCCACGAGGTGGCGCGTGGTTGGTTCATGCCCGCCCTTGACGTAGCATATCCACTCGCCGTTGACGCATCGGGCATCAATGGCCACGACACACACCTGGCGTCCAAAGCGCTGGGCGATCTCGCTGATTAGCTCGGGGCGCCGCAGTGCCGAGGAGTTGATTGATATCTTGTCGGCCCCGGCATTGAGCAGGGTGTCGACGTGCTCCACGCTGCTGATGCCTCCGCCCACGGTGAACGGTATGCTCACGCCGCGTGCCACTCGGCGCACGAGGTCGACAAAGGTGTCGCGGCCCTCGAGCGAGGCGGTGATGTCAAGGTAGACCAGTTCGTCGGCTCCCTCGTCGCTGTAGCGTTGTCCCAGTTCGACGGGATCGCCGGCGTTGCGGAAGTTGACGAAGTTGACGCCCTTGACGGTGGCTCCGTCTTTCACGTCGAGGCAGGGTATGATGCGTTTAGCTAGCATATTATCTATTATTGGGGATGCAGTCGAGCTGTATCGAACCGAACATGTTTTTATTATCTTGCTTTATTGAAGGAGAGGAGGTCGTTGAGGGTGATGTGGTTCTCGTAGATGGCCTTGCCCACTATCACCTCGGGAACACCGGCCTTGTCCAGGGCCTCGACATGTGACATATCCCCCACCCCTCCGCTTGCTATGAGATGGATGCCCGGCACCTGGTCGAGCATGCGGCAGTACAGGTCCACGCTGGGTCCCTGCAGCATGCCGTCGCAGGCGATGTCGGTGCTGATGACCTTTGTAACACCCTGTTCATGGTAGTACTGAACAAACGGGATGACACTCTTGTCGCTGTCGGTGAGCCAACCTTGGGTGGCAATGTAGCCGTTGCGCGAGTCGGCGCCAAGGATAATGCGTTCAGGGCCATATTTGTCGAGCCACGCCTTGAAAACCTCGGGCTGAGCCACGGCGATGCTGCCTCCAGTTATCATCGCCGCACCACATTCAAAGGCGATGCGCAGGTCGTCGTCGCTCTTCAGTCCGCCGCCAAAGTCTACGGTCAACCCCGTGTGTCCGGCGATAGCCTCGAGCACACGATAGTTCACGATGTGATGCGAACGTGCCCCGTCCAGGTCCACAAGGTGGAGACGGTCACAGCCGCAGTCCTCAAAGGCCCGGGCCACGTCGAGGGGCGACTCGTTGTACACCTTCTTAAGACCATAGTCGCCCTGAGAGAGACGCACGCACTTGCCGTCGATGATGTCAATAGCTGGTATAATGTTTATCATAACTCAAGGAATTTGCGCAGTATCATTTCGCCCACGTCACCGCTTTTCTCGGGGTGGAACTGTGTGGCATAGAAGTTGTCACGGTGCAGCACGGCACTGAATGGAGTGATGTAACGGGTCACCGCCTCGGTGTGCTCACAGGGCTCGGCATAGTAGCTGTGCACGTAGTAGACATGGCGTCCGCTGACCGACTCGTCGACCAGTCCAGGCACAGTAGCCTCAATGGTATTCCACCCCATGTGAGGCACCTTGCACTGAGGACACGCGCTGTTGTCAAACCGCTTGACCATGGTGTTGAAGATTCCCATTCCGTCCACGTCGCCTTCCTCGCTGTGCCGGCACATGAGCTGCATGCCGATGCATATTCCCAGCACGGGCTGCCTGAGGCTGGCGATGAGCGTGTCCAGGCCTTTTTCCTTGAGATAGGCCATGGCCGCCGATGCCTCCCCTACCCCCGGGAAGATCACCTTGCTGGCACTGCGCAGGGTGTCGTGGTCGTCGGTGACCACAGCATCCACTCCCAGCCGTTGCAAAGCGCACTTGACCGAGAACACATTGCCGGCATTATATTTCACTATTGCAATCATACAATATATACATTTATAAAACCTGACGGTTGTCAGTTTTGGCGTTGCGGCAGGTGGGCTGCGTTAGGCGAGTTGGTGATGTGAGGCTGTGCGCTAGACTTGTTCACGCCCTCCTTGGGTCTGAAGCGTTCCTGCTGTGTCACGTGGCTTGGAGCTGGAGCCGACGGCACCGCTGGTGCAGCCGGTGCAGCCGGTGCGGCAGGTTGCTGTGCTGGTCGAGCCGGTGCTTGCCCCGCCTGGGCTGGCGCTGTAGCCTGGGTGGGCTTATTGCGCTCCACCACCTTACAGGGTTGTGCCGCCAGGTAGTTCTTACGGTCAAGATGAGTGCGCACGAGCGAAATGCTGTCGGCATAAGCGATATCGCCAGGCAGCATGTTATAGAATATATAGCCATAGACGCGGCGCACCATGCGCGACGAGTCGCTCTGCAGCGTGAGTTCATTCCACCCGTCGCTGCACGAGAAGCGGTTGACATATCCGGTGGCGCCATCGCTGTAGTCCACGGCAAGGAAGAGCCGCATGCCACTGCGCACGGGCTTAGCCTTCAAATGCATCACGTAACGGTCCCCCTTGGCATACTCCTCGTCGGGCTTGAGGTCAAAGGTCACGAATCCGCTTCGCATTCCCGAAGTGAACATCCATCGCCGCGCCCCCTGCCAGATGTCGGCAGTGTCGCCGGTTGCAGCATAGGAGTGATGCACCTCGGCGGCCGGTCCCATGGGCTGAGCCGGCATGCGTGACGCCTCCTTGGAGGCATCGTCGCGCATCTCCGAGAGCCTGCGTGCAGCGCCCTCGTAGACCTTGACATAGGTTTCCATGTTGCGTGCATACCACACTAGCGACGAGTCGTACATCTCGGGGGTAACGCCATGTTTTTGAAAAATCGACTGCTTGAGCACCAGCCTCATCGAGTCGTTGGGAAACTCCTCGTTGTGCATTCCGATGTAAGAGTCGGCCATCTCGAGGTCCACGATGAGTTTCTCCATCTTGCTCTCGGGAATGATGCCGTCAGGTGCCTGGTCACAAGCCACCACCACGCTCAGCAGCAAAGCCAGTGTCAATGTCAGCGCTACGGTTCTCATCAGTCGTTACCAGTTGTTGCTTCGTTGTTAGTGTTGTCGCCGTCGGCCTCTTCGGGTTCTTTCTCGTTAGCAGCCAAGTACTTCGAGTAGAACAGGATGAGAACCACCACGCTCACGCTGAGCGACGCGTCGGCGATGTTGAAAATGGGTTGGAAAAAGAGGAAGTGTTCACCACCCACGACGGGCATCCACATGGGCCAGTCCCACTCACACAGCGGGAAGTAGAGCATGTCGACCACACGCCCGTTGAACAGGGTCTGGTAGCCCTCGGCCGGGAACAGCTGAGCCACCTCGGGGGCAGCGGGGGCGTTGAAGATCACGCCATAGCTGATGCAGTCAATCACGTTGCCCAGCGCTCCGGCCGTGATCATGGCAATGCACACCACATAGCCACGCGGCACGTCGGTGCGACGGTTCAGCTTGGCCAGATAGTAAATAAACAATGCCACGGCGATGATGCGGAACCACGTGAGGAACATCTTGCTTCCCAGTTCCATGCCGAACGCCATGCCGTTGTTCTCTATGAAGAGCAGCTTGAACCAGCTTGTAATCTCAAAGGACTCCCCGTAGTAGAAGTGGGTCTTGACCCATATCTTAAGGGCCTGGTCAACGATGATGACCAGGAAGATCACAATGGCAGCAAGCCATCCGTTTGATAGTTTCTTCATCTCTTTCTCTTTTGCTCAATCTCCTTTCCCTCGACCGAGGTAGTTGCATGAGGAACGGCCAGCAACCTCCCTTTGGGGATTAGTTTGCCCGTAACACGGCACACGCCGTAGGTCTTGTTCTCAATGCGCACCAGTGCGCCCTTGAGCCGGTTAATAAACTCCACCTGGCGCTGTGCGCGCTGTCCGGCGTGCTCCTTGCTCAGTGCCTCGGCAGTCTCTTCCAGAGCCTTGAAAGTGGGCGATGGGTCGTCGGCCTTAAGCACAGCCTTGAGTTGTTCGAGATTCTCTTTAGCCTTCTCGATTTTCTCCAGGATGATCTCCTTAAATTCCTGCAGTTCCTCGTCAGAGTACCTGCTGCGTTCTACTTCGTTATTCATGGGGAAGGTATTTGTTTAAATGGTTATGGTTATAAAATGGATAGAGGAGCCCTATTACCCCCCTATCCTTAGTATGTCAGGTCATTACGCCTTGTCAACGGTCATCTGCACCTTGAGGTCGTCCTTCTCGGGATCAACGGTGTCGTCGTGGTCAACGGCAACCACCTCGACGCTCACGGCGAGAACCTGGTTGGCAATGTAGTCCTTGAAAGAGGCCACGGCATCGTTGACGCGCTCGTCGGGGTTGATCTTGACGATGACGCGGTCGGTGATTTCAAAGCCTTTCTTCTTGCGGATGTTCTGGATGCGGTTCACGAGCTCACGGGCCATACCCTCGCGCACGAGTTCATCGGTCAGGGTGATGTCGAGAGCCACGGTGAGTGTTCCCTCGTTGGCCACGAGCCAGCCGGGGATGTCCTCGCTGATGATCTCAACGTCGGCCTTCTCTACAACAGCCTCCTGTCCGGCGACATTGAGGGTGATCGAACCGGTCTTTTCAAAGTCGATGATAGCAGCCTGGTCAAGCGAAGTAAGCTCGGCGGCCAGGGCTTTCATTATCTTACCAAACTTGGGACCAAGTTTCTTAAAGTCGGGCTTAATGCGCTTCACGAGCACACCCTCGTCACTACCAACAAGCTTGATTTCCTTAACGTTAACCTCGCCCTTGATAAGGTCGGCAACAGCCTCCACGTTGGCGCGCTGCACGTCGTCGAGCACGGGAACCATGATCGACATGAGCGGCTGGCGCACCTTGAGGTTCTGCTTGCGGCGCAGTGCCAGCACCATCGATGTGATGTCCTGTGCCACCTGCATGCGCTGCTCGAGCTGCTTGTCTATTACAGTCTCGTCAACAACGGGATACAGTGCCAGGTGAACCGATGTCTCGCTGCCAGTGAGGTCGCGGTACAACTTGTCGCTGAAGAAGGGGGAAACGGGAGCCATGAGCAGCGAGATGGTCTTGTGGCAGTGGTAGAGGGTCTGGTAAGCTGCGAGCTTATCCTCGTTACCCTCGAGCTTGCCGCCCCAGAAGCGCTTGCGGTTCAGGCGCACGTACCAGTTACTGAGGTGGTCGCCCACGAACTCGCTGATGGCGCGAGCCGCACGGGTGGGCTCATAGTCGTCGAGGTCGGCCTTAACCTCGGCAACGAGGCTGTTGAGCAGCGAGATGATCCAGCGGTCAATCTCGGGACGCTTCTCAACGGGTACCTCGGGCATTGCAGGGTCAAAGCCGTCAACGTTGGTATACAGGGCGAAGAACGAATAAGTGTTGTAAAGCGTACCGAAGAACTTGCGCGATACCTCGACAACGCCTGCCTCGTCAAACTTGAGGTTATCCCAGGGCGAAGAGTTGCTGATCATGTACCAGCGCAGGGGGTCGATACCGTATTTCTCGATTGCGCCGAAGGGGTCAACCGCGTTGCCCAGGCGCTTACTCATCTTGTTGCCGTTCTTGTCGAGCACGAGGCCGTTAGAGATCACGCTCTTGTAAGCCACGCTGTCGAATACCATAGTGGCGATAGCGTGCAGGGTGAAGAACCAACCGCGGGTCTGGTCCACGCCCTCGGCGATGAAGTCGGCGGGATAGAAACGGCCGCTGTCCACGAGCTCCTTGTTCTCAAACGGATAGTGGAGCTGGGCATAAGGCATCGAGCCGCTGTCAAACCACACGTCGATCAGGTCGAGCTCACGCTTCATGGGCTTGCCTGTGTCGCTCACCAGGGTGATGTAGTCAACATAGGGACGGTGCAGGTCAATCTTCTCATAGTTCTCCTTGCTGTAGTCGCCGGGAACGAAGCCCTTGTCCTTGAAGGGATTGCTCTCCATCAGGCCGGCAGCAACAGCCTTGTCGATCTCGTTGTAGAGTTCTTCGACGCTGCCAATGCACTTCTCCTCGCCGTCCTCGCTGCGCCAGATGGGAAGCGGGGTGCCCCAGTAGCGGCTGCGGCTCAGGTTCCAGTCGTTGGGGTTCTCAAGCCACTTGCCGAAGCGGCCAGTACCGGTGTGCTCAGGTTTCCACTTGATGGTCTTGTTGAGTTCCACCATGCGGTCCTTGCAAGCGGTAGAACGGATGAACCAGCTGTCGAGGGGATAGTAGAGGACGGGCTTGTCGGTGCGCCAGCAGTGGGGATAGTTGTGCACGTGCTTCTCAATCTTGAAGGCAGTGCCAGCCTGCTTCATCTTGATGCACAGGTACACGTTGAGGTCCTCGGCCTTGGCGGCAGCTTCCTCGTCAAACTTACCGTTGACAGTGTACTTGGGATCGTAAGCATTCTTTACCCAAGCACCTGCATATTCCTTGTAGAGCTCCAGGTCCACGCACTTCTCGACGAACTCCTCATCGAGGTCCTCGAGCAGGTAATACTTACCTGTGAGGTCAACCATGGGGCGTGTCTCGAGCTTCTTGTTGATCATGAACAGAGAGGGGATGCCTGCGGCACGAGCCACAGCGGCATCGTCGGCACCAAATGTGGGCGCGATGTGAACGATACCGGTACCGTCCTCGGTGGTCACATAGTCACCGGGGATAACACGGAAACCGTTCTCGTTGACCTCAAACTTGTCGCCAACCTTGTCAACGGGCTTAACCCAGGGGAAGAGCTGCTTGTAGTGCAGGCCCACGAGGTCGGCACCCTTGAACTCAGCGATCACCTTGTAAGGAATCACCTTGTCGCCCTTGGTGTACTCGTCGAGAGCCTTCTCAGCGCCTTCGGCTTTGAAATAGGCGTTAACGCGGGCCTTGGCCATGATGAAGGTCGCGGGCTGGCCGTTGTAGGGGTTGTAGCTCTCTACTGCAACGTAGTCAATCTTGGGTCCAACGCACAGCGCGGTGTTGCTGGGCAGTGTCCAGGGTGTGGTTGTCCAAGCCAGGGCGGCGATGTTCTCGAAGCCCTTGTCCTGGGCAGCCTTGATAGCAGCGATTACCTTGTGGTCATCCTCAACAACTGCAAACTGAGCTGTTGCGGTCTGGTCCTTGACGTCGCGGTAGCAACCGGGCTGGTTGAGCTCGTGCGAGCTGAGGCCAGTGCCTGCTGCGGGCGAATAGGGCTGGATGGTGTAGCCCTTATAGAGGAGTCCCTTGTTGTAGAGCTGTTTGAGCAGCCACCACAGGGTCTCGATGTAGTCGTTAGTGTAAGTGATGTAAGGGGCCTTCATGTCAACCCAGTAACCCATCTTGTGAGTGAGGTCTTCCCACTCGCGGGTATACTTCATCACCTCCTTGCGGCAAGTGGCGTTGTACTCGTCAACGGTCACCTTCTTGCCGATGTCCTCCTTAGTGATGCCAAGCGCCTTCTCCACGCCGAGCTCCACGGGCAGACCGTGAGTGTCCCAGCCAGCCTTGCGCATCACCTGATAGCCCTGCATGGTGTTGTAGCGGCACACGATATCCTTGATGGTGCGCGCCATCACATGGTGGATGCCGGGCATACCGTTGGCCGAGGGAGGACCCTCAAAGAACACAAATGAAGGAGCACCTTCGCGCTCACTGATACTGCGGGCAAACACGCCCTCCTGATCCCACTTCTCCAGGACTTCCTTGTTGATGTCCGAGAGGTTGAACTTGTTATACTCGTTAAATTTCTTCATAGTCACTTTTTAGGTGTATAGCAACATAATACTATCAACTTGCAAAGTTACTCATTTTTCGCCACATTAGCAACGCATTCCCAATAAAATAAATGAATAATAGCACGAAAGAAGCCTGAAGGAGCAAAACTGAAGGAGCAAAACTGCAACAACAACTCACGTAGAGAACAACTTCGCCACCAACAGCCAGGACAGTTCGCGGCTAACCGCGAGAAGCCTGATCATCAATCCCAATCTCGCGCGCTAAAGCCATGAGTTACACCACCATTTATACAATTAACATATTTTAATGATTCTGCTTGAATAAATTATATAACTTTGCATGAAAAATTTATAAATTTAAGATTTTGAACATGAAAAAGATTTTATTACCTTTCCTGGCACTTGCCATGCTGTGTAGCTGCAGCAACATCCCCAGCGGCGGCGCCGACCTGGTGGTTATAGGAAACATCTACACCTCAGACCCGTCGGCTCCCACAGCCGAGGCATTTGTAGTGCATGAAGGCAAGTATATCTACGTGGGCACTCGCGAGGATGCAATGAAGTATGTAAAAGAGGGAAAGACCCAAGTGATTGACTCGGACGCTGCCATGATCATGGCAGGATGCACCGAGGGCCACGGGCATTACATCACCGAGGCAATGTTCAAGCAGCTGTGCTACCTCAAGTCTGACTCGTTTGAGGGCTGCGTGAAGGAAATCAAAGATTACTATGAGGCCAACAAAGGCCAAGTAAACCAGATATTTGGCTACGGATGGTTTGAGGCCAACATGGAAGACCGTCTCCCCGAATTCCGCAAGGCTCTTGACAACATCACGACCGACATCCCCATCTTCATTTGCGACCGCGAGATGCACCAGGGATGGGTAAACTCCAAGGCCCTCGAGATGGCCGAACTGAAGGACGACAGCAGCAAGAAAGAAGTGGACATGGAGAGCATCCCCGGAGGAACCGTTTACCGTGACAGCCAGGGTGTGCTGCTGGGACGCGTCCAGGACCAGGCCTGCGGTTACCTGAGAAAAGCCGCTTTCGGCGCTCTGGTAAACCATGAACGAAGCCTCGATGCAACAAAGGATGCCCAGAACACCTTGCTCGCCATGGGATATACCAACTACCAAGACGCATGGCTGAGCTATGACAACACCGACGACGCCTACAAAGCGCTGCACGAGCTGGATAGCCTCAATCAACTTCACATGAACGTGGTGGGATGCTATGAGATAGACAGTTACAAGATAAAGAGCGCTAGCGACTATGAGAAATATGTGGCCGAGGCGCTGTCATGGAAAAATATGTATAGCTCTACTCACTTCATGCCTACCTCGGTGAAACTGTTTGAGGACGGCTGTACCGAGAGTTTCAAGGGCTATGTCATTGCCCCCTACCCTGCAACCAACGACCACGGCTCGCACAACTGGGAGCAGACCATGCTCAACGACATCGTGAAACACATCAACTCCAAGGGGCTGCTGGTCCACACCCACTGCTATGGCGACTCGGCCGTGAAAGCCGTGGTAGACGCCTACGTGGCAAGCTACGATGCCGGCAACCACATGCGCAACAGCCTGGGACATGCAGCCAGCGTGACCGACGAAGACATGAAGCGCATCGCACAGTACGGCATCGGCGTGGCCGAGAACTTCTGCTGGCACACATACAGCTCTGACGAGATGCCCTTGGACACAATTTACAAGAAACTGGGCAAGGACCTGTACGAGAGCATGTACCCCATGAAGCGCTTCTATGACAACAACATACAGGTATGCTCATCGACCGATGCACCCTGCAGCGTGGGCTACCCCTCGGACCCCTTCGGAATCATGGAGATAATGGTTACAGGTGTTAATCCGCTCGAGAGACACGACCCCCGCAACCCCGCCGACTGCATGGACATCAAGCAGGCCATCGATGCCTTCACCATCAACGGCGCCTGGAACCTGGGGCTTGAGAAAGAGCGAGGAAGCATAACCGTGGGCAAGTATGCCGACTTCATCTTCCTAGACCAAGACTTGCTGAAGGTCAAGCCCAACGCGCTGCACGACACCCACGTCACCAGCACCTACTTCGAAGGCAAACCAGTCTATCAAAGGAAGTAACAGCAACAAAAACCAGACAGGGAGCATCTGCAATGAATCGAGACGAAGCCATAGCAAGAGGCATAGAGGTGAAAGAAACACAGCACTCTATGAAACGGAGGAGTCCTTGGCACGACTACCACCGTAAAGGTGTCTATATGCTCACTCTTGTGGTGAACGGACGCATGCCGCTGCTTGGCGAGTTGAAGGGCGATGTAGACTCCCCCAGGGTTGAGTGCTCCGCATTAGGTAATGTCATCATCAATGAGGAGATTCCCAAGATCAATAAGTACTACCCCCAGGTGGCAGTGTG
>JAZQPG010000194.1:0-11014 GCA_045628365.1 Sodaliphilus sp.
GACGGAATAGACCAAGCCCCGCTTCTCCCGTAAACTGAGGTTCAGCCGCGAGTTGAGGGCTCCGCCTCCCAAGATATTGTTTAACAGGAAGGCCGTCATCTGTTGTTCATGTCCCAACGGATACGCCAACATCAAGTGGGAGACCACTTCAACCTACAACGTTGGTCTTGACTACGGCTTCCTGGGCAACCGCATCTTCGGTTCTATCGACTACTACAAGCGTTACACCAAGAACCTGCTCAACACCATCAACGTTGTCTCGGGAACTAACTTCTCTTCAGTGATTACTACCAACATCGGTAAGATGGAAAACGAGGGTGTTGAATTCTCTATCAACGCCATTCCCGTCAAGACATCCGACTTCGAATGGACCCTCGGCTTCAACTACACTTGGAACACATCTAAGATTACTAAGCTCAACACCATCGACAGCGAGAGCAACTACGTCACTACCGGCTCTATCTCAGGCACCGGCAAGTATGTACAAGTGTTCATGGTTGACAAGCGCCCCTACACGTTCTATCTTGCACAGCAGGCCTATGACGACGCTGGCAAGCCCATCGAGGGCAAGTATGTACAGCCCGACGGTTCAATCTCTTCGACCGAGACACGCTATGCCACCGACAAGTGCGCGCTGCCCAAGTCTTTCCTTGGCTTCAACACCACTCTCAAGTATAAGGATTGGGATCTCTCAATCGCCGGACACGGTGCATTTGGGTTCTATGTTTACAACTACGTGAAGGCCGACGAGTACATCCAGGGCGTTTACAGCGACCAGGGTTACTACGGCAACATCCTCAAGTTCACCCGTGACAATGGTTTCCAAATCCAGCAGCTCTACACCGACTACTGGCTGGAGAAGGGCGACTTCTTCCGCATCGATAACATCACGCTGGGTCACACCTTCAAGAAACTGTGGAACAGCTCATCGGCTCTGCGCGTGACTCTGGGTGTTTCTAACCTGTGCACTTTCACCGGATATGACGGCATTGACCCCGAGCTCGAAAACGGTATCGACCGCAACGTCTATCCCCGTCCCCGCACTTACAACCTGGGTCTTAACTTAACATTCTAATTCACTTAAAACGACAAAACGATGAAAAAATATATTTATTCATTCGCGTTGGCGCTTGTTGCTGCAGTTGGCTTGACATCATGCCTTAACGACCTTGACACAGCGCCCCTTGATGACAATGACTTGGTCGAAACCCAAGTTTACAAGACTGCCGATGGCTACATGGGAGTCCTGGCCAAGTGCTACGGCTCGCTCATCCTCACTGGCCAAAAGGGCGGTGATGGCGGTAACGGTGACCTTGAAGGTGCCAACGAGGGCTACTCAGGCTACGTGAGACTGATGTTCTACCTACAGGAACTCAACACCGACGAGTTCCTCATGCCCTCAAGCTCTAACGGACTGCGCAAGATGCTCAACCTCCAGTGGGATGCAAGCAACGCTCCCGTTATCACCTGGACTTACCAGCGTCTCTACATGTGTATCGCTTACTGCGACGAGTTCCTGCGTCAGTGCACCCCCGCCAAGATCCAGGAACGTGGACTCCAGAGCGAACTGGGCAGCAAGTGCCACGAGATGCGTGCCGAGGCTCGCTTCCTGCGCGCCTACTGCTACGCACAGCTGTGCGACCTCTTTGGAAACGTGCCCTACGTTGACGAGAACACCTCTGTTGCCGACCTCCCCGTGCAGATGACACGCAAGGAAACCTTCGACTATGCCGAGGGTGAACTCAAGGCCATTCTGGGCGAGAACGACAGCGAGGACGTACTGGGCGAAGCCGGTGCTACCGAGTATGGCCACGTGAACAAGGCCGCCGCCTGGTTCCTGCTGAGCCGCATGTACCTCAACGCACAGACCTGGATTGGAACTAATCGCTACAACGATTGCCTCAGCTATGCCAAGAAGGTAATCGAGTGTGGCAAGTACCCCCTGGCTGCCGACTACCGCGAGATCTTCCTCGCCGACAACAACACTTGTAGCGAAATCATATGGCCTCTCGTGCAGGACGGCCTGCGTGCACAGAGCTCGGCAGGTACCAACTTCTACGTCAAAGCATTTGTCAACGGTGCCATGGACGGCCTCTACCAAACTGGAGTCGAGACTCGCGGCTGGGGCAACGTTCGTGCCAAGATGACCCTGAGCGACATGTTTGATGCTGCCGACGTGGCATTTAACATCGAGGACACCTGGGGCAACAACAAGAACGACAAGCGCGCACAGTTCATGACAGCGCTCGGCGGACAAAAGAAAGAAACCTGCGACGACAAGGGTGCCATGACAAGCACCTTCACCTGCGGCTACGGCTACATCAAGTGGCGCAACGTGACCAAGGACGACAAGGTGTGTGCTTCGGGAACACAGTACACCTCAATTGACTTCCCCATGTTCCGCACCGCTGATGCCTATCTGATGGCTGCCGAGGCTATCCTGCGTGGCGCCAATGGCACGCGAGAAGAAGCACTGATGTATGTCAACGAGGTGCGCGAGCGTGCTTACATGACCGGCAAGTATGCCAAGGCTGGCGTCAAGGCTGGAGTGGGCGCCAAGATTAACGACAACGAACTCACTCTCGACTTCATGCTTGCCGAGCGTTCTCGCGAGATGGCATCAGAGATTATCCGCCGCACCGACCTCATCCGCTTCGGAAAGTTCACCAAGGGCTACAACTGGGACTGGAAGGACGCAGTGTTCGAGGGCAAGGACGTTAGCGACCACCTTCAGCTCTTCCCCATCCCCGAGGCCGAGTTGACCAACAACTCTACCCTCCAACAAAACGACGGTTATCCCGTTAACAAAAAATAATACGCACTTATTTTCACAAGGTGGCAAGGGCTATTTACATGGCACCTGCCACCTTTTCCTGAATTATAAACATGAAAAAAATATTCTTAACGATTTCTCTCTTACTGGCAACCACCATAGCATGGGCCCAGAACACCAAGGAAGAAGTCTTTGACAACCTCGACAAGGCAGGCGCCGTCTACTACGCCTATCCGGTGACAAGCCCGCAGCCAGTCACTGCACCGCCCAGGGGATACGAGCCCTTCTACGTGAGCCACTATGGCCGTCACGGCTCGAGATACCTCATCGGCGACAATGACTACAAGCAGATGCTGGACCTCATGCAGAGGGCCCACGATGCCGGAGTGCTCACCCCACTGGGCGAAGACGCTCTCCAACGCATCAAGAAGGTGTGGCAACAGAGCGAAGGACACGGCGGCGACCTCTCACCACTGGGTGCACGACAGGCCCACGACATCGCCGAGCGACTCTACAACGCCTACCCTCAGATCTTCAAGAACGGAGGCAAGGTTACCGCACGGTCTACCGTGTCGCTCAGATGCTCGCTCACCATGAGCGCCTTCTGCGAGGGTCTCAAGGAGAAAAACCCGCTACTGCAGGTAACACGCGAGTCCAGCAACAAGCACATGTGCTACCTCAACTACCACAGCCCCGAGTCGTGCGACTTCAACGGCTCTAACGGACCATGGCGAGAGGAGTACCGCAAGTTTGAACTGGCACACGTCAAGGGAGAACGACTCGCTTCTTCTCTTTTCAACAGTGACGACTACATCCTCAAGAACATCAACCCCATGGAACTCGCATGGGGATTCTACTGGCTCGCAGTCGACATGCAAGACACCGAGACTGGCGTGTCGTTCTATGACCTCTTCACCAAGCAAGAGCTGTTTGACATCTACCAGACGTTCAACTATCGCTTCTACGTCACCGATGCCAACTATGGCGAAGGACGCGGAATGGCTCTTGAAAACGTACACCCCCTGCTGCGCAACATCATCGAGGGAGCCGAGCTGGCAATAGCAGGCAAGGGCGACGTGGCAACACTGCGTTTTGGCCACGACGGCAACCTCATCCCTCTCACGGGAGTACTGGGACTCAAGGACTGCTACAATAGCGTGAGTAACCCCTATGACTTCTATAAAGCATTTGCTTCTTATAAGATTGCACCCATGGCAGGAAACGTGCAAATCATCTTCTTCCGCAACAAGAAAAACGACGACATCCTGGTCAAGTTCCTGCACAATGAGCAGGAGACTTCAGTGCCAGCCATCAGCACCGACATCGCTCCTTTCTATCACTGGAGCGACGTTAAACGCTACTATGAAACCCAGGTCTTGAAGTAACTCCATAGGGACCGTAACATATTATTGCGGTGGGACCCACACAACGGGCCCCACCGCTTTTTTATTTATCCTTGACCATGCTTCCCACCACAAGCACACACCCACTCATCTCCACATCCAACCCGATTCCAACGAGATTTTTCATTATTTTTTTGACAAAATAATTTGATATGACAGTTTTATTTAATACTTTTGCTCGTCAGAACTATAGTCAAGACTCCAGTCGAGACTTTAACCACTGAGGCCACTTTATTATATTAAAACAAACTCAATTATGAAGAAAGTATTTTTAATGTTTGCTGCAGCTGCAGCTCTTTGCCTCACCTCTTGTGGAGGCAATAACGAGGAATCTATCGAGAACGCTAACGAGACTCCCGTCAGCGCAGAACTCACCACCGACTCCCTTGCCGAGGCAATCTCGGTCGACAACGTGCAGACCAAGCTTGACGAGGCTATCCAGAGCAGCGACGCTGCTGCCGTAGAGGACGTGATCAAGCAGTCACAGAGCAAGATCGACGAGCTCACCGCAGCCGGTGACTTGGAAGGTGCAAAGGCTCTCTACAACAAACTGAAAGCCCTTCTTGAGACCAACAAGGAGAAGATCCAGGCTGTTGCTCCCGCCCTCAACGAAGTTGTTTCTAAGGTTACCAGCGCTATGCCCGAAGGCCTCAAGGACGCTGCCATGAATGCCGGACAGGAAATGATGGACAAGGCCGGACAGCAAGCCACCGAGGCTATGGACAAGGCTAAGGAAGAGGTAGGAAAGGCTGCAAACGGTGCCGTCAAGGAAGGTGTTGACAAGGCCAAGGAGCAAGTGAAGGAAGAAGTTGGCAAGGCTAAGGACCAGGTGAAAGAAGAAGCTGGCAAGGCTAAGGACCAGGCTAAGGAAGAAATCAACAAGGCCAAGGACGCCCTAAAGAGCCTAGGCAAGTAACAATAGCAGCCATCGCGGCGTGAGTGCCATGGATGCTATCTCTCAAGAGTGACCGCAACAACCGAGCGCCGTCTCGAGTTGCTGCGGTCACTCCCTGTTTAAGGTGAGTTCTATTAACTATATCGAGGCTATTTTGAGGATTGGTTGAGGAACCTTTATTCATGATGTCCTTTTTTTACAAACCTGTCCCAAGAAGAACTTGTAACTTTGCACAAGAATAGGAATCATAAAGGTAATAAAGATAACGAAACACAATGAACATCAGACTAGAACAACCTGGCGATTACCGCAAGGTAGAGAATCTCACACGCGAAGCATTTTGGAACGTTTACCGCCCCGGATGCGTTGAACACTTTGTCCTTAACCAGTACCGCACACATCCCGACTTTATCCCCGCCCTCGACTTTGTCATGGAGGAGGACGGCATGATCATAGGTCACGTGATGTACTCCAAGGCGAGCATCGTCAAGCGCGACGGCAGCACTGTCGACGCTTGGACGTTCGGCCCCATCAGCATTCACCCCGACTACAAGCGCAAAGGCTACGGCCTCAAGCTGCTCAACTACTCCATAGAGCGAGCACGCGAAATGGGCATCGGGGTGCTGTGCATGGAAGGGAACATCGACTTCTACAAGCACGCCGGCTTTGTAGTGGCCAGCACTCTGGGCATTCATTACCACGGCGAGCCCGAGGACAGCGAGGTACCCTATTTCCTCGCCCAGGAGCTTATCCCCGGATATCTCAACGGCATTGAGGGAACCTACCACACTCCCCAGCCCTACTTCGCCGCCGATGAAAACCCCGAGGCATTTGCAACCTACGACGCTACATTCCCCGCCAAGGAGAAACGCCTTCAGGAGGGCCAGCTGCCTCAGTTTTGCCAAAGCTGCGGCATGCCGCTCAGCGAGGAAACTGCTGGCACTAACGCCGACGGGTCCAAAAGCTATGACTACTGCATCTATTGCCACAAGGACGGGGCATTCACCGGTGACTTCACCATGGAGGAGATGGCACAGTACTGCTCGATGTTTGTCGACGAGTACAACAAGCACACGGGGCAAAATCTCACCAGCTGCCAGTACAAGGAAGTCCTGCTCCAGTTCTATCCCACCCTCAAGCGCTGGCGCCTGCCAGCCGATGCCGTTCCTCATGCCACCCACCCCATGAAGCAAGTGTTCATCGACGAGGTTAATGCCCTTGGCATTCCCGGACTGCATGTCGACAACCTCTTTGTGCTTCAGGGCTCGTTCATCAACCAGGAATACACCGTTAACGGCAACGCTGTCAAGCTGCTTGACGACAACGCCACCTACTGGGGCAACCAGATCATCAAGGACGACGGCCGCTGCTACGGCATCGCCTGCTGCAATGATTACATCCTGGTGAGCGAATATGGCAAGGACGGTGCCGATGCCCAGTTAGTAATCTTAAAAAGAAGAAATTAATGCTAACCCGCAACTACCCATCATTATGAAAACAACGATAAAAGTATTATCCCTGCTGATTGTTGCCATGGGCATCACACACATGGCAGCTACTTTCTCACCGCTTATCGACGGCAAGCTAGCCAGCCTTGACGACGGCACCCGCAATGCAATGATTTACATGAGCCTCATGTGCGGACTGCTGCTCGTCGTGACAGGCGGTTATCTGGCATGGGCCATAGGGAAACTGAAGGAGTTCAGCGTGCTCAAACCCACTGTACATGTCGCCGCCAAGGTCGCAATCATCGATGGCGTGGCAGCAGTGTGCTTCATGCCACACAACCCGTTTGCATGGGCAGTCTCGGCACTATGCGTCGTCACTTGCCTGCTGACCATCAGACACTGCAACACGATGGCTCCAAGGTGACGCCAACAAATATACTCTAAGCCAAAGCACCCTGCAGGACTCTCACGACTCCGGCAGGGTGCTTTTTCGGTAATGTTATTAAGCTTTTATCCCAGAAAGTGCATTAGGGCATGTATAAGATTTTAGATTATCATTGTGTCAGGATTTGCGCTATATTGAACGAACATAGGGGCTGATAAGCTATGAGCGAAAGATAGTGTAAATCATGCCTATGAGAAGCAAAATATTGGCATTTGCTCCTAATGCACTTTCTGGGTTTATTTCTTGCGCGACAGGAATATCATGCGGCGCTTGAGCGTGGCGCTGTCATAGCCGTTGGCACTCTCGCCCGCCAGCGACTCGTCGCACACCATGTGGCGGTCGTCCATCGCAATGACGACGAAGCTGAACTGCGACGTTGCGGTCTTGAGTACAACCGTGCGTCCGCTCAGGGTGTATGTCCACTCTTCGGTCGTGCCCTTTGACACGTCGGTGACCTTCACCGTGCCGTCGTCCTTGTAGTCATAGGAAAAGCGGGAGTAATAACGGTCCTCGCCCTTGGGGCCAATCTTGTAGTCGTCATAGAAAAACGAGTAGCTGAACTCCCACCTGTGCTTGAGCAACGCGTCGCGCAGTTCCTCGGCAGTGAACTGGGTGGGAACGGTGTCCATCGAGCCGTTCTCGATGAATACCACGCCCAGTTTGTCCACGATGGGACGCTTGGGCTTGACATCCTCGCCACACGACACTAGGCCTGCTGCCATCACCAGCGACAGCAGGATGAATGCTGCAAGTTTCCTCATCACTCGGGGTAGTTAAGGTTCTCGGGCTTGAGGTTGCTCAGCACCTCCACGAGGTACTTGCGTGCCTCCCACTTGGCCATGGGAAGGTTCATCAGCGTGTAGTTGCCGCAGTCGCGTGCTGTGGCACCGGGGATGTCTCCCTCAAAGTTCTCGATGAATTCAAATGTCTCCTTGATGAGCGGAGCGATTTCTTCCGAGGTGAGGTCACCCTTTACCAGCAGGTAGTTGCCGGTGCAGCATCCCATGGGTCCCCAGTAGACGATGCGACTGCCCCACTCCGCATGGTTGCGCAGGTAAGTGGCGGCAAGATGCTCGATGGTGTGAAGGGCACTCTGGCTCACCGCGGGCTCGCGGTTGGGTTCCTTCATGCGGATATCAAAGGTGGTTACCACGTCACCGCCCTCCAGGTAGTCCTTGCGCGACACGAAGATGCCACGCATCAGGCGTGTATGGTCAATTGTAAAGCTTGCTATTTTCTCCATAATTATATAATATTTATCTGACGGATAGCCTGGAGACTCCAGAGTATCCGGTTTCTTAGTTACACACTTAAAATGAGACCGCGCAGCAGGTCAAAGGTCTGCTCGGGCGCTGCCTGCCAGAAGTCTTCGTACTGCTTGGTGTTGTTGTGGCTGGCTCCCGGCGAGTCACTGATGACGCGCATGCTCAGGAACGGAACATTCCTCACGCAGCACACCTGGGCTATCGAACCGCTCTCCATGTCCACTGCCAGCGCATCGGGGAAGTTGGCCTTGATGGCCTCGACCTCGCTCATCTTGTCAATGAAACGGTCGCCCGAGCATATCAAGCCCACCTTGACGTCCTCGCGCTCCCCGATCTTGCCGAGGAACACCGCAGCTCCCTCATAGTACAGAGGAAGTCCCTGCACACGGCCCATTTCACACTCCGGACCACAATACACGTCATGATAAGCCACACGGCCACCAACAACCACGTCCATCACGTTCACGCTCTTGTCGGCACCGCCGGCAACACCGCTGTTTATCACCGCTTCGGGCGAGAAATGGTTGATCATCGTCAACGTTCCCATGGCAGCATTCACCTTGCCTATGCCGCACTGCATAGCCACCACCTCGTGGTTGCCCACGGTTCCCACATGGAATGTGAAACCGTCGATAACTTGTTCATTTCTGTTCTCCAGCATGGGTTTGAGCAGTTCAAGCTCCTTGCCCATAGCCACAATAATTCCAATCTTCATAATATGCAGTCAATAAATCTATATTTCTTCAGTTATAGAGCCGACCCCAGCAGCACCAGCAGCACCGGCACCGGAATCACACCCGAGTAGGTCACCACGATGTCGCTCGAGTAAGTGCTACGGCCCTGGTAGATGTGATGGTTCTTGACAGTGAGCATCGTGTCACTAGAGTAGTTAGAACGTCCCTCGTAAACATACTCACCGTCCCATGTCAGGATCACGTTGCTCGAGTAAGTGCTGCGCCCGTTATACACATAGCGGCCATCCCATGTGTACAGGACATCGCTAGAGTAAGTGCTGTTGCCGGCGTAAAGATAACGCCCGTCCCATGTGTACAGGATGTCGCTCGAGTAAGTGCTGTTGCCGCGGTACACATGCTTGCCATCCCAGGTATAAAGGATATCGCTCGAGTAAGTGCTATTGCCACGATACAGATGCGATGCAGCACTGCAAACCAGCCCCCACATCACCAACATCATCAGCACAACAATCTTCCTAATCATAATTCTAATTCTTGTTTTAACAATTCATAAACATATGCTGGGCTCATATGACATCATTATCTCTTCAAAATGCAAAGGTACTATAAAAATAGCAAAATAACAAACACACATTAATATAATATTCACTCATATAAGGTTACTATATATTACCAAAGAGCAGAGGATGAGACGGAGAGAAAGCGCCGATAGATGAGTGCGTCGACCCGCAGGGGCGACTAATAACCGAGCATGGAACGAGCGCAGCAAGTGCCCCAAGGGGCAAGAGGAAGGAAAGAGCGTAGCAAATGTACCCCCCGAGACAGAGAGAAACAACAAAACCGCGTGCCGTAAGTAAGCGACTTATATAACAATATATTCGGAAATTATTCCAATTATTTTAATTTCTGAAAATTTCATCCGCGTCAACAGCGAGATCTGCGCAAGTTAATCCCATGCAGAACAGCCACCACTCATATGGTTATTTGTTAAAGATTCTTAAAGTTAACACAGCACCCCTTTTTAAAGACTGCCAACATTTTGCTAAGTCGTGGATTTTTAGTACTTTTGCAGACCGATTATATCCAAAACAGAATCGACTGGACGGCACAAGCGAGCATTTGGCCGTGTTCATTTGTGTGTCAGCAGGTCACTTTAGTTAATTATTAATCAGGAATTTAAAAGTGGATACTTTAAGTTACAAAACCATCTCGGCAAACGCCGAAACAGTAAACAAAGAATGGGTAGTTGTTGATGCTACCGATCAGGTACTGGGTCGCATGTGCGCAAAGGTTGCTAAGATCCTTCGCGGCAAGTACAAACCCAACTTCACCCCCCACGTGGATTGTGGTGACAACGTGATTATCATCAATGCTGAAAAGTGCGTCCTCACAGGCAAGAAGTGGACCGACCGTCAGTATGTACGCTACACTGGCTATCCCGGTGGTCAGCGTTTCTCTAACCCCAAGATCCTTCTCGAGAAGTCTTACCGCAAGGGTCTCAAGCCCGGTATGCACCCCCTCTACCTCCAGGTAATCAAGGGTATGCTCCCCAAGACCAAGCTCGGTGCTCAGCTCCTCAAGAACGTGCACATCTACAATGGTGATTCTCACCCCCACGAGGCTCAGAACCCCAAAGCAATTGACATCAACAAACTGAAATAATTAAGGAAGAATGGAAAGAATTAATGCAGTAGGTCGCCGTAAAGCAGCTATCGCTCGCGTTTATTTTAACGAAGGCAACGGCGAGATCAAAGTCAACAAGCGTTCGCTCACCGAGTACTTCCCCAACCCCATCCTCCAATTCATCGTTAAGCAGCCGCTCAACACTCTGGAGGCAGTTGAAAAGTATGACATCACCGTTAACCTCAAGGGTGGTGGTTACAAGGGACAGGGCGAGGCTCTCCGCCTCGCTATCGCTCGCGCCCTGGTGAAGATCAACCCCGAGGACAAGAGCGCACTCCGCAAGGAAGGCTTCATGACTCGCGACCCTCGTGCCGTAGAGCGCAAGAAACCCGGTCAGCCCAAGGCTCGCAAGAGATTCCAGTTCAGCAAGCGTTAATCGACTTTTTGTATATACATTATTATATTAC
>JAZQPG010000195.1:0-7943 GCA_045628365.1 Sodaliphilus sp.
GAAGCTTGAGGGAGAGCTGAGCCGGGACACCCAGCCGGTTGAAAGCCACGACAAGTCTTTTGACATGACACTCAAGTGGTGGGAAAAACAAGTGACACTCAAGCAAAAATTCATTGTCACAGGCGAGAAATACACCTTGAAAGGCAGCATAAGGTATATGTCGTGCAACGACACCCAGTGCTCGTCGCCCGAAACCGAAACACTAAATTTCACCGGCACAGGAGCTAACGCTGCAGCTTCAAGCGACACTACTGCCCTGCAGGCCGAAGAACCGGCAGGCGACACCGCAACACAGGCGACTGCCGACGCGGCAAGCGACACCTGGGCACCTGTCGAAGTGGACAACGGCATAAGCACCCAGGGCAAAGGCGGCACATCATTGTGGCTCATATTTTTAGCATGTTTTGGCGGTGGTCTGCTTGCCCTGCTCACACCATGCGTGTGGCCCATCATCCCCATGACCGTGAGCTTCTTCCTCAAGAAGAGCGGCTCGCGTGCCAAGTCAATTAAGAACGCCGTCATCTACGGCGTGTCAATCATCGTGATATACGTTGCGCTGGGACTTATCGTCACCGCAGCGTTCGGAGCCAGCACGCTCAACGCCATAGCCACCAATGCCGTGTGCAACATCATCTTCTTCCTTTTGCTCGTGGTGTTCGCATGGTCGTTCTTCGGGGCCTTTGAAATCAAACTTCCCGAGTCGTGGTCCAACAAGATGGACGATGCTGCCGAGAAGACAACCGGCCTGCTGAGCATATTCTTCATGGCATTCACCCTTGCCATCGTGTCGTTCTCGTGCACAGGCCCCATCATAGGCACGCTGCTCGTTGAGGCAGCCAGCCAGGGCAACACGCTGGGTCCGGCAATCGGTATGCTGGGCTTTGCCATTGCTCTTGCTATCCCGTTCACTCTGTTTGCCCTGTTCCCCTCGATGCTCAAGAAGATGCCCAAGTCGGGCGGTTGGATGAACACCGTGAAGGTGCTGCTGGGCTTCATCGAGCTGGCACTGTCGCTCAAGTTCCTCTCGGTTGCCGACCTCGCCTATGGATGGCACATCCTTGACCGCGAGGTGTTCCTGGTGCTGTGGATAGCGATATTCTTGATGCTGGGCCTGTACATGCTGGGCATCTTCAGGTTTGCCAGCGACGGCGAGCCCCGCTCTGCAGGAGTGGGCGTTACCCGCGCTATGATAGCGCTTGCGTCGCTTGCGTTCACCGCCTATCTCATCCCTGGCCTGTGGGGTGCTCCCCTCAGGGCCACCAGTGCTTTCGTGCCGCCACTCTCAACCCAGGACTTCAACCTCTACGGCGAGGAACTGAGCGAGTATGACGACTACGACAAGGGCATGGAAGCTGCTGCACGCAGCGGCAAGCCTGTCTTCCTGGACTTCTCAGGATTTGGCTGCGTCAACTGCCGCAAGATGGACGGCGCAGTGCTCGACAAGGACGACGTGAAACAACTCATCTCCAAAGAGTTTGTCACCATCAAGCTGATGGTCGACGACAAGACTCCGCTCGACGAGCCCCGCGCAGTGGACGACAACGGCACCGTAAGAACCTTAACAACCCGCGGTGACCTGTGGAGCTACCTGCAGCGCAGCAAGTTCAGCGCCAACTCACAGCCTTACTACGTGGTGCTCAAGCCTGACGGAGAGCTGCTCTCGGGCCCGTTCACCTACGACGAGAACGTGGAAGCATTTAAACAATTCCTAAACAAAGGTCTCAACAATGCCAAATAACTCTAAAGAAGCCAAACTGCAAGCGTTCAGCGAACTGCTTGACGTGCTCGACACCCTGCGAGCCAAATGCCCGTGGGACTCTAAACAGACATGCGAGAGCCTGCGGCCCAACACCATCGAGGAGACTATGGAGCTGGCCGAGGCAATCATCGAGAAAGACCCTGCCAAGATGCGCAAGGAACTGGGCGACGTGCTGCTCCACGTGCTCTTCTATGCCGTCATCGGCAACGAGGACGGGGACTTTGACATCGCCGACGTGTGCAACACGCTGGTCGAGAAACTCAAGTTCCGCCATCCACACATCTACGGCGACACCCGGGCCGACAATGCACAGCAGGTGCGCGAGAACTGGGAACTCATCAAGATGCGCGAGAAAGGCGGCAACAAGAGTGTGCTGAGCGGTGTGCCCGGCACCCTGCCATCGCTCATCAAGGCCGAGCGTGTTCAGGAAAAGGCTGCCAACGTGGGCTTTGACTGGGAGAACCGCGAGGACGTGTGGGACAAGGTGAAGGAAGAAATCGGTGAGGTGGAGCAGGAAATCAAGGCCGGCAACGAGGTGAACACCGAGAAAGAGTTCGGCGACCTATTCTTCGCGCTTGTCAATGCCGCGCGCCTCTACGGTGTGCGCCCCGACAACGCCCTCGAGAAGACCAACCGCAAGTTCATAGCGCGCTTCAACCACATCGAGCGACGTGCTGCCGAGAACGGGCTCAAGCTACCCGAGATGACCCTCGCCCAGATGGACGAATACTGGGACGAGGCCAAGGCTATGCACCTGGGCGAACAGCCCTCTACAACAACCCACGAGTAATATATACATTATAAATGATAGTTTGCGTAACAGAGAAACCTAGCGTGGCCCGCGACATCGCTTCGTTGCTGGGAGCCAGCAGCAGGCACGACGGCTACTACGAGGGCAACGGATACTGCGTGACATGGACCTTTGGACACCTGTGCACGCTCAAGGAGCCGGCCGACTACACCGAGGCATGGAGCCGGTGGAGCCTGGGCGTGTTGCCCATGGTACCGCCCCGCTTTGGCATCAAGCTCATCGACATTGACAACTACAAGAAACAGTTCAAGGTCATCGAGTCGCTCATCGCACGTGCCGACGAGGTGATAAACTGCGGCGATGCCGGCCAGGAGGGTGAGCTCATCCAGCGATGGGTTTACCAGAAGGCGCAGTGCCGCATCCCCGTTAAGCGCCTGTGGATATCGTCGCTCACCGACGAGAGCATACGCGAGGGTTTCAAGAACCTGCGGCCCGCCGAGGAATTCAACAACCTCTACTACGCCGGGCTATCACGTGCCATAGGCGACTGGATGCTGGGAATGAACGCCACCCGTTTGTACACGCTCAAGTATGCCCAGTCGCGCAATGTGCTGTCGATAGGCCGTGTGCAGACCCCCACCCTGGCGCTCATCGTGGCCCGTCAGCGCGAGATCGAGAACTTCGTTCCCGAGGACTACTGGGAAATCAAGACCCTCTACCGCGAGGTGACATTCAACTCCACCAAGGGGCGTTACAAGAACGTGGACGAGGCCAACTCCATCATCGAGCGCATCAAGACTGAGCCGCTAGTGGTGACCAGCGTCGAGAAGAAAAAGGGACGCGAGGCTCCCCCAAGGCTCTTTGACCTCACCAGCCTCCAGGTGGAATGCAACAAGAAATTCTCGTTCACTGCCGAGGACACGCTCAAGTATATCCAGAGCCTCTATGAGAAAAAGGTAACCACCTATCCGCGTGTCGACACCACCTACCTGAGCGAGGACATCTACGAGAAAATACCGTCGATACTCCGCGCCATGTCGCCCTACGCCCCGCTCACCGCACCCCTGCTGCAGATGGCCAAGCTCCCCAAGAGCAAGAAGGTGTTTGACAACAGCAAGGTGACCGACCACCATGCAATCATCCCCACCAACGTGGATCCCACGCGAGTGGCGATGTCACTCGACGAGAAAAAGGTGTACAACCTCATCGCTAAGCGCTTCATCGCAGCCTTTTACCCCGACTGCGAGTTTGCCACCACCACCGTCATGGCACGCGTGGCAACCACCGATTTCAAGGCAACCGGCAAGGTAATACTGAGCGAGGGATGGCGTGCCCTCTACAGCAAAGAGAAGGACAACGAGCCTACAGGCAAGGACGATGACAACGGCATCATGCCCCAGTTTGTCGTGGGCGAGAGCGGTCCGCACAAGCCGTCACTGCTCAAGAAAACCACCCAGCCGCCCAAGCCCTACACCGAGGGTACGCTGCTGCGCGCCATGGAGACCGCCGGCAAGACCGTCGACGACGAGGAACTGCGCGACGCCATGAAGGAGAACGGAATAGGCCGTCCCTCAACGCGAGCCTCCATCATCGAGACTCTGTTCAAGCGACGCTACATACGCAAGGAGCGCAAGAGCCTCAGCGCCACAATGGCCGGCGTGCAGCTCATCGACACCATAAAGGAAGACCTGCTCAAGAGCGCCAAGCTCACCGGACTGTGGGAGAACAAACTGCGCAAGATAGAGCGCGGGGAGTTCAGCGCACAGCAGTTCATCGACGACCTCAAGGCGATGGTAAACGAAGTGGTGCTCAACGTGCTGCGAGACAATAGCGGCGGTAGCATCATCGTGGAGCAGGACGCTCCCAAGAAGCCCAAAGCGCCATCGGGCGAGAAAGCCAAGGAAAAGAAACCCCGTGCCCCGCGCATCAAGTCGATTGAAGAAATCACATGTCCCGTGTGCGGCAAGGGACATATGGTCAAGGGCAAGACTGCCTATGGTTGCAGCGAGTACCGCAACGGATGCCACACCCTGTTCCCGTTCACCGAGTTCCCCGCCGACCTCACCCCTGCCAAACTGCGCACCGCCATCAACAAGAAAACAAAAAAATCATAGCATCATGCAATACAAGCAAGACTTGAGCGACACCGAGATATTCCCCATCGTGGACCCCGACGGCAACGTAGTGGGCCGTGCCACCCGGCGCGAGTGCCACTCGGGAAGCCGCCTGCTCCACCCCGTTGTACACCTCCATGTGTTCAGTCCCGACGGCAAGCTGTTCCTGCAGCAGCGCGCCTTGACCAAGTATATACAGCCGGGCAAATGGGACACCGCGGTGGGAGGACACCGAGACTACGGCGAGACCGTGGAGCAAGCCCTCATGCGCGAGGCAAGCGAGGAGATAGGCATCAAGGATTTCAAACCCGTCAAGCTGTTCCACTACGTCTATGACAGCGGCGTGGAGCGCGAACTCGTGGACACCTACTACTGCATCACCACCCAGCATCAGTTTGACTGCGACCCCGAGGAAGTGATCGAGGGACGCTTCTGGACCATCCGGGAGATTGTCGACGCACTGGATACCGGAGTGCTCACCCCAAACTTCGAAGACGAATTCAGGCTCATCCAGCCCCATCTCAAAGACATTTTCCCCGAAATATAGCACCCAAATGATGTTTTTCTCAAAAAAAAACACAGTTTTTGTTGCACGAATCAAATAAAACACTTAACTTTGCACTCGCAATTAAGAACTGGTCTCTTGGATGAGTGGTTTAGTCATCGGTCTGCAAAACCGGGTACAGCGGTTCGAATCCGCTAGAGACCTCCCAAAGGGTAATCACAAAACCGTGGTTACCCTTTTTTTGTACCCCCCCTAGAGACATCGTCTCAGTCGAAAAAAGGGATCAGCGGATTTTTCCGGTTGGAAGTGTGCTTCCCGTGCTGTAGCATTCCCGGAGTAGGCAGCCATGCAGGCGTGCCATAGGTACGCCGATATGGCTGTGGATGGGTGACAACATGAATTGCCCGTGCCTTTAGGTACGGAATAACCAATCCCCAAATGACTAGCCACCACAGCACGTAAAATCAATTCTAATCATCTTCGTAATAATTAAATGCCCCGATGGCACTATTTATTATTATGGTATGTGGTTTTTCCGCTGAAAAATGCTACCTTTGCATTTGAAATAAAAATCCCTCTTTTTTAAAACATGAGCAATGCATTGAAGAGCGGTTCCCTGCTGCAGGGAGGACGCTACAAAATACAGAGTGTGCTGGGCCAGGGCGGCTTCGGCATCACCTACATGGCCGAGCAAACCGGCCTCGACCGCAAAGTCGCCATCAAGGAGTTCTTCATGAAAGACCGGTGCGAGCGCACAGGAGAAACCACGCTGGTAAAAGGCTCCACTGGCGCAACTAATGCGATGGTGAGCCGTTTCCGCGAGAAGTTCCTCAAGGAAGCCCGCAACATCGCCCGCTTCACCCATCCCAACATCGTGCGCATACATGATATCTTTGAAGAGAACGGCACTGCCTACTACGTTATGGAGTATGCCCCTTGCGGTTCGCTCAGCGACAAGGTGAGGCGCGAGGGACCGATGCCTGAGTCCGTTGCAACACGTTACATCAAGCAGATAGCCTCGGCACTCGACTATATCCACCGGCAAAACGTGAACCACCTGGATGTTAAGCCCGGCAACATCATGCTCAACGTGCATGATGAGAGCATCTTGATTGACTTCGGGTTGAGCAAGCAATATGATGCCGCGTCAGGTGGCCAGACAAGCACTACCCCCGTGGGTATCAGCGAGGGCTACGCTCCCATGGAGCAGTATAAGATGGGCGGTGTATCGTCATTTACCCCAGAGACCGACGTCTACGCCCTTGGCGCAACGTTCTTCTACCTGCTTACAGGTCAGCGCCCACCCAGTGCCAGCGATGTAATGGAAGACGGCATACCTGAAGGTGAACTTGTTACACGCCGCGTGAGTCAGTCGGTAATTGCAGCCATCAGCAAAGCTATGGAACCGAGAAAACGTGACCGCTTCCGGTCGATGCAAGAATTCATAAATGCTATTGCTTCAGACGGGGAAAATACTGTATTGGTTAGCGAGCCAGAAGAAACCGTAATTTCAAAGGCTGTTGAAGAAAAAATAAAGTCTTTCACTGTCAAAGGTGTGTCGTTTGACATGATAAAAGTAAAGGGTGGCACGTTCAATATGGGAGCCACTCCCGAGCAGGAATATCCCGATTATAATGAGAAACCGGTTCACAAAGTGACTTTGGATGATTACTGGATAGGCGAGACCCAGGTGACACAGGCTTTGTGGAAGGCTGTGATGGGCAAGACTTTGACCCAGATAGCTAGTTATAATAATGGGTCGACATGGGGCGTCGGGGATAATAACCCCATGTATTACATTTCTTGGAACGACTGCCAGGAGTTCGTCAAGAAGCTGAATGCTCTTACCGGGCAACATTTCCGCCTGCCCACCGAGGCAGAGTGGGAGTTTGCCGCGCGTGGCGGCACGAAGAGCCGCGGCTACCAGTACAGCGGTAGCAACAACCTCGGCGACGTGGCGTGGTACTGGGAGAACAGTGGTGACAGGCGCAACAGCGGCAGTTGGGGTGATGAACGAGCCATGAGCAACCATAACCGCACCCACCCCGTAGCCACCAAGGCGCCTAACGAGCTTGGCATCTATGACATGAGCGGCAACGTGGGGGAGTGGTGCCAGGACAGGGATGGCAGTTACAGCAGTTCATCCCAGACCAACCCCACCGGCCCCTCCAGTGGGTCTCACCGCGTGTGTCGTGGCGGTAGCTGGTACAGCACCGCGGGGGGCTGCCGTTCGGCGTTTCGTGGCAACAACTACCAGTCGATCTACGGCTGCACCCTGGGCGTTCGCTTGGCTCTCTCCCAGTAACAACTTGTTAACGTAGCATTCACTCTTTCTTGAAAGTTCTTAGCTGCGAGTGTACTGAGCGGAATGGTCACGGCAATGACACCAACTGGAGAAATCGGCTGAGCAAACAAAAACGTCCGTCATAAAAATATAGCTTAATTCGCTATATATCTGTTAGTTAAGCCACTTTTTTATGACGGACTGTTGCTGCGTTTCGGTAGCGATGAGCCCTCTGTGGGAGCCGCCAAAGAAAAATCTGCGCGATCCGCGAGATCTGCGCAGATTTTCCCGTAGCTGAGTTGTTACCATGGACCGCCAGCAGTCACTGCTCTACGAGAACTCCCCTCCATGGGAGGAGGTTCATGAACCCCTACTTGCCATGTTGCGTGCTTGCATGTAACATGATGCGACGAGCGTCTCTCAGTGTAGTAATACTGAGAGTATAGTAACGGCGGTGCAAAGTTACAACACGTTTACACCATTCCCGTGCATCAACCGCGCAAATGCCAGTGTTTACTGGGGGTTCAAGC
>JAZQPG010000196.1:0-7588 GCA_045628365.1 Sodaliphilus sp.
GTGCCGCTGGTTACATAATAGGCATTGAGGCCGCTGCCGCTGAATGTCACGGGAACTGCGCACGAGAATGTGGTGTTATCGTATGTGCTCTGGATGTAAGGAGCCAGGAAGTCGATACCAGTCTTACCACTGCCCATGTCCCAGTTCTTGAGTGCCGAGGTGTACATGCCGTTAAACATAGTGTGTTTTACCCAGAAGGTGAATCCCGTGGCGTTGTTGCCAAAGAACTTGCCGTCCCACGTTGTGCCGGTAGTGTTGAGCAGAGTCACATTCTTGAGCAAAGAGGCATTGGACAGCGCATCAGTGGCAAACGATGAAACGGTGTTATCCAGGTCTATATCGGTAACGCTGGTGCCGCGGAAGGCATCAGTGTCGATGCGTGTGGGGGCATAGACTTTTCCTTCATTAGATGTAGCATTCACTGCGATTTTGGCATTAAGACTGCCCATTCCATGCACTACCTTCAATGTACCGTCATAGTTGGTCCCGTTGATTGTGGTTTTGTTGCTGCTGGTAACGGTGTAATAGGCATTAAGCTTGAAGTCATAGGCTGTCTTGTAGTCGGGGTTGACCGATGTGAATTTGCTCCATGTCTTGCTGGCCTTGTAATCGGCCACCACCTCGCGAGGCACATAAAGCTTGGCTCCAGCATCAATTCCCACATTGGTGGCATTGAGATCGGCGCTGCTCATTGTTGTCTTGTTAGAGATGTTCATGACAAACTCTGCATCCTTTGTAAACCAGCAGTTATACATCCAGTCAGTGTGCAGGATGGTCACCGACGAGGGTATGTTGAGGTAGGAGTGAATGTTAGTCTTTTCAAACGCGTGACTCTTGATTTCCTTGAGGCCATACGGGATATGGATGGCACTGTTGCTCCACTGGAAGCCTTCGAATGCATACTCGCGTATTGTGTGTACAGGTTGCACATTAACGGTGTGGTATTCCGTGCGGAAGGGTACACACACAAGTTCATTATTGCCTGTGATACCCTTGCCGTACAGGATGCCGTCATCGGTCCAGAAGTTGTTGTTCCCGCTGCTCACCTGAATCTGAGTCAGAAATATCGTATGGCGGAACACTGCCTGGCCCAGGGTGGTCAAGTTCTTGGGCAAACTGATGACTCCCAGCTTGCTGTTGTAAAAAGCCTCGTCGCCTATAGTGGTGAGGCTGGTGAGATTCTTGAGCTGCGCAGATTTAATTTCCGAGTCCTTGAATGCATGTTTGCCTATCTTGGTGTACTCAAACCGGAATTCGTAACCCATGGGCGACGAGATGGCGTTGGAGGGTTCGTAGGTGGTGGCGCTGGACACTTGCGAGCCGTTGGGGTTGAAGCCCACGATGGTGCACTTGTGAGTCTCGCCCGCCCGGGTTGCAGGGGTCTCGACTACCGACACTGTACCGTCGGCCATATACATGTCGTAGGCCAGCACGCTGCGTTCGATGCTGAAGAGGCGTTCCTGCTCGTCCGACGGCCAGATGTCGCCGTTGGGGAAGTAGGCCTTCATGCCCGAGTTTACGGGGAAAACGCTCTCGCCATAGTTCACGCGTCCCTGGTGGGACTGGGCAGTGTAGAAGTTCTTAAAAGCCGAGCATCCGTTGAAAGCCCAAGAGCCTATAGAGGTCACCGAGGAGGGGACATAAACCGAGACAAGCTTAGTACACTTCTGGAAAGAGGCACTACCGATGGTACGCATCCCGTAAGGGAAACGCACCGCGGTAATCTTGTCGTTGCCTGCGAAGGCACTGGCCTTGACCGATGTCACGTTGTAGTAAGATCCGTTATAGGCTACCGACGGAGTAATCTCAATGGCTCCGGAAACAGATTCACCGCTGGCAAGGCCATTGAGCTGGCACTCGCCACGCAAGTTCCCCGACGGAGCCTTGGTAATGGTGTAGCTATAACTGCTCCATGTAAAAGTCTGTGCCACAGCAAGCATAGTCACTGAAAGCATTATGAACAATGAAAGTGATTTCTTCATATTATTAGTAGTTGTTTTGATTACACATTATTGCAATTTACAAAGTTACAAAATTTTACCTAAAAACGAAAATGCCAAAGGCTTTTTAACGGAAACGCTCGCTGCCGCTTCGCTACGAAAAACGAGGAGATTCGTTAACTCGAAACATTCGGAATATCGGTCAGGTGTCGTTTTTGTTCCCGGTTAAACGGTTAAACCTTTAAACCTTTAAACTTTTAAACTTTTACAAGGTTCCTTTGCAAAAAAATCACTATCTTTGCAAGTTAAAAGCAATATAAAATAGAAATACATGACATTTGAAGAATTAGGAGTAAGAGAGGATTTGCTCAGGGCCATCGAGGACCTGGGATATGTTTCACCCATGCCCGTGCAGGAAAAGGTTATTCCCCACCTGCTGCACGAGGACAGCGACGTGGTGGCGCTGGCACAGACCGGAACTGGCAAGACTGCTGCATTCGGCCTGCCCACACTGCAGCGCACCGACGTGTCGTCCAAGGCGACCCAGGCGCTCATCCTGGACCCCACGCGAGAACTGTGCCTGCAGACGGCGAGCGACCTCGAGGACTACTCTAAGTATATCGACGGCCTTAATATCCTGGCCGTGTATGGTGGCTCTAGCATCGAGACCCAGATCAAAGCCTTGTCTCGCGGCGTACAGGTCATCGTGGCTACTCCGGGCCGCCTGCTCGACCTCATCAAGCGCCGCAAGGTGAACCTGGAGAACGTGAACACCGTGATCCTGGACGAGGCCGACGAGATGCTCAACATGGGCTTTGTGGATGATATCAACGAGATCCTGGAGCATGTGCCCGAGCAGCGCAAGATGCTGCTGTTCTCGGCCACCATGCCCGCCGAGATTGCCGGCATCGCCAAGAACTATATGCACGATCCCACCGAGTATGTAGTGGGCACCCGCAACGAGGGCTCGGCCAACGTGCAGCACTGCTACTACATGGTCAAGGCTCATGATAAGTACTTGGCGCTGAAGCGCATCGTGGATTCACGACCGCGCATCTATGGCATCGTCTTTTGCCGCACCCGTGCCATGGCAAAGGAAGTGGCCGACAACCTGATCCAGGACGGATATAACGCCGATGCACTGCACGGCGACCTGTCGCAGGCCCAGCGCGACGCGGTGATGAAGAAGTTTCGCGAGCGCAACCTGCAGATTCTCGTTGCCACCGACGTGGCTGCCCGCGGCCTCGACGTGGACGACCTGACCCACATCATCAGCTATAGCCTGCCCGACGACAACGACGTGTACAACCACCGCAGCGGACGCACCGGCCGCGCCGGCAAGAAGGGTACGTCGATTGCCATCATCCACTCGCGCGAACGCAACAAGCTGCGCGACATCGAGAAGCACATAGGCAAGACATTCGAGCGCCGCGAGGTGCCCCAGGCCGAGGAGATCATAGGCAAGCAGCTGCACTCGCTCATCGACAAGCTGGAGCGCGTGGACGTGAACGAGGAAGGCATCGCCGCCTACATGCCCGAGGTGCTCAAGAAGCTCTCGTGGCTCGATAGCGAGGACCTGCTGAAGCGCATCCTCTCGCTCGAGTTCAACCGCCTCTTTGAGTACTACAGCAATGCCCCGGTCATCGACTATGTCCCCGACAAGGCCGAGCGCAAGAAACGCGAAAAGAAGGACCATCCCGAGCACAAGAACCGCACGATGAGCGAGAAGGACTCGCGCGTGGCACAAGAGGGATATGAGCGCATCTACATCAACGTGGGCAAGGCCGACGGCTTCTTTGCCCCTGACCTCATACGCATGCTCAACGCCAACACCAAGGGCCAGAAGATAGGCCTGGGACGCATCGACCTGCTGCCCAGCTACTCGCTCTTTGACGTCATGGCCGGCGAGGGACACCGCGTGGTGAGCGCGCTGAAGAACTGCGAGTTCTACGGCAAGCGCCTCTACCTGGAGCCCGCTGTCGAGGGTAAGGACTATGCCAGCGCCTCACGCAGCGAGAAGGTGGCCATCAAGAAGAACCGCAGCGAGCGACGCCGTGAGGAGCGCATGGCACGCATCGAGGAGATGATTGCCAACGAGCAGGAGCAGTTCAAGAGCGGCAAGCGCAACAACGCCGCCAACCGCCGCTTCCGCAAGGCTCAGGAAGACAAGAAATTTGGCAAGAAGAAGAAAAAAGAGGACAACTTCGCCAAGTTCAAGAAGAAAAAACGCTGAATTGAACGAACCTGACTAATGGGTTCAGTATAGTTTCCTTTAGATTAAAATCTTACATATCAGTATAAATTGCAGATTATGAAGAAAATATTGATATTGATGGTAATGGTGATAGTAGCACTGGGTGCCGAAGCTCGCACAGTCAGGGATTTCTTTGTCGACGAGCCCAACCGGTTGTTCATGCTGCTGCCGCGCACCACACGACTCGACATGCTCGACTACTATGACAGCGGCCAGCTGGTTACTCGCTCTAATAACCTGGGCGTCGGCTCGCAGATGATCAAGGTGGACGGCAACTTCATGCACGTGCGCATGAGTGCCAGCAAGACGGTGCAGATGCTCCTCATCCCCGACCGCAAGGACTCGGTGATCGTGGTCATCGAGACACTGGAGACTCCGGTGAAGGACAGCCACATCTCGTTCTACGACACGCAGTGGCGCAAGCTGGTGAACAAGTATTTCACTATGCCCGGGCTGGACGCGTTCTTCAAGAAGGAGGTCGACAAGAAACAGCGCGCCGAGCTGCTCGATGCCATCCCGTTCCCGCTCGTGTCGCTCACGATGGAGGGCGACGACTACACCACTATCGTGGCACGCCATGGCCTCAAGGAGTTCCTGGTGGCCGAGGAATATGCCCCCTATGAGAAAGCGATGGTACCGTCGCTCACTTATACCACCAAGTCAAGATTCTGGAAACTAAAAAAGTGATATTGGCATGCCTGACGAACTTAACCTCTTTGACAACGAGCCGCGGGGCATCAAACTGAGCGAACTCAACGCCCGCATAGCCCAGACTGTCAACGCCACCCCGATGCTGCACCGCCAGTGGGTGACGGCCGAGACCAGCGACGTGCGCGTGTCGCGCGGGCACTGCTACCTCGAGCTCGTGGAGCGCGACGAGCAGGACCGCACGGTGGCCCGCCTGGGTGCGGTGATATGGGCAAGCACTTACTATGCCCTCGCCGCCAAGTTCAAGGATGCCACCGGCCAGGACCTCACCAACGGCATGAAGGTGATGGTGTGCCTGACCGTCAACTACCATGCGCAGTATGGCATGAAGGCCGTGATAGGCGACATCGACCCCAACTACACGCTGGGCGACATGGCGCGCCTGCGCAAGGAAATCATCGACCGCCTCACCCGCGAGCAGATCATCGACCGCAACAAGCAGCTGCCGTGGGCCATCGTGCCGCAGCGCGTTGCCATCATTTCCAGCGCCACTGCTGCCGGATATGGCGACTTCATGAACCAGCTCGATGGTAATGCCTACGGGATTAAGTTCTACACCCACCTGTTCACGGCCGTGCTGCAGGGCAACAATACCGTTCCCAGCGTGCTCGAGGCACTCAGGCTGGTGGAGCAGCACAAGGGGCACTTCGACTGCCTGGTGGTGATACGCGGTGGAGGAGCATCGAGCGAACTCAACTCCTTTGACAACTACGACCTGGCACGCACCATCGCCACGTTCCCCATCCCCGTGATCGTGGGCATAGGCCACGAGCGTGACGTCACGGTGCTCGACTATGTCGCCGCCATGCGCGTGAAGACCCCGACGGCTGCCGCCGAGTTCCTCATAGGCCGCGGTGTGGATGCGCTGGCACGCCTCGACGAGACCCGCAACCTGGTGGTGAACACCGCCCGCGAAATCGTGAGCCGCGAGCGCGAGCACATGTCCTACTTCGGGTCGATAATCCCCGCCACGGCACAGCGCATCGTCTCCACTGCCGGCACGCGCCTCGACAACTACCTCAGCGCCATACCGCAGGCCGTGACCACCATCATCAACTCCAACACGACGGCGCTCGACCACACCACCGAGGTGATGAAGACCGCGGTGAACCAGGCGCTGCTCACGGCACAGATGCAGCTGCAGTCGCTCGACGACAAGCTCACGCTGCTGTCGCCGCGCAACATCCTCAACCGCGGTTACTCGCTGACGATGTGCAACGGCCGCTACATCACCGCCTCGACCCAGCTCCACGAGGGCGACGTCGTGACCACCCACTTCAAGAGCGGACTGGTGAAGGCCGAGGTAAAACAAGTAAAATAACATCACAACAATACATATTACACAATGGAAGAAAACAACAACATGACTTATACCCAGGCGGTAAAGGAACTCGACGAGATTGTAAAGAAGATGCAGGACCCCGAGTGCAGCATTGACAACCTGAGCCAATACACCAAGCGCGCCAAGGAACTCCTTGACTTCTGCCGCAACAAGCTCACTGCCACCGACCAGGAACTTAAGGCCATCCTCGACTCCCTGCAGTAACCCCACCACCATCGGCTGCTTCGATTTAGAGCCGAGAAACATGGCGGCCGAAGCGACGGAGCCGCTTTGCACAAGGACCCAACTGCGGAGCCGCTTTGCCCAAGGACCCAACTGCGGCCGTCGCCGTTCATTTACCGTGCTGCCCGTTTAGGGCTAGTGGGTCACTACCGAGAAAAACAAATCACTCCCGCTCTCATCACAGTTGATGAGGACGGGAGTGATTGTGCTTATTAGACGTCCCAGGGGGGTTACTTGCCGGTGTAGTAGGCTTTCTTTACCTCGGGGAGCTTAGCCTGGATGTCGGCGATTCGCTTGGCATCGCTGGGGTGTGAGCTCAGGATCTCGGGCACGCTGCTTGTCGAGGCTGCAGCCATCTTCTGCCAGAAGGTGAGGGCGGTGTCGGGGTTGTAGCCGGCAATCGACATGAGGATGAGTCCCATGTAGTCGGCCTCGCTCTCGTGCTTGCGCGAGAAGGGCTGCATGACGCCATACTGTGCGCCAAGGCCGAATACCTGCTGTGCGATGGCCTGTGTGCTAGCGCTCTTGCCCTGGGTGAAGATGTTCACTGCCTGTGCGCCATACTGTGCGAGCATCTGCTGGCTGAGGCGCTCGTTGCTGTGCTTAGCCACGGCGTGTGCCACCTCGTGACCCATGACAACGGCAAGCTCGGCGTCGCTGCTCACGAGTTTCATGATGCCCTCATACACGACGATCTTGCCGCCGGGCATGCACCATGCGTTCACCTCGTCGCTCTTGACAAGGTTGAATTCCCACTGGAAGTTCTTCACTTCGTCCTCGAGTCCTACGCTCTTGAGGTAGGCCTCGGTTGCGGCAGCGATTTTCTTGCCCACGCGGGTTACCTGTTCACTCTTGGTCTTCTGTGTAGAGATGGTAGCGGTTTGCATGAAGCTGTTGTAACTTGCAAGGCTTGACTGGAGCACTTCGCTATCACTCACGAGATTAAGTTGCTTGCGGCCTGTGATAGGCACCGATCCGCAGCTAGTAAGCAGCAAAGCCGCTGCCAGAGAAAGTGTAACTAAAATCTTTTTCATATTCATTTGTATTTAGGAGATATCCGGGAATTTGATAATTTCCTGAGGTGAATTTCTTTCAGTTTTTTGGGGTTAGTGGGTGGAGACG
>JAZQPG010000197.1:0-2299 GCA_045628365.1 Sodaliphilus sp.
CACCGGCAAGAAGAACGACTTCAACGTCTATGCCAAGGCTCACTATGACATCTGGCAGGGACTGAGTGCTTACGTTGACCTGCAATACCGCCACATAGGCTACACCATCAAGGGCGACAACGACAAGTGGGACTGGACAGCATCACCCGAGCACCTGCAGACTCTCAACATCGACGAGAAGTTTGACTTCTTCAACCCCAAGGCAGGTCTCAACTACCGCATCAATAAGAACCAGCGCGTGTATGCTTCGTTTGCTGTGGCACAGAAAGAGCCCACCCGCAACAACTACACCGACGGTCTGTTCCTGGAGCACCCCCGTGCCGAGAAGCTCTACGACTATGAGTTCGGCTATGAGTTCAACAGCGAGCATTTCCACGCCGGTGCCAACTTCTACTACATGAACTACAAGGACCAGCTCGTGCTCAACGGCAAGCTCAACGAGATAGGCGAGGCTATGGCCGAGAACGTGCCCGACAGCTACCGCATGGGTGTCGAACTCACCGCCGGCGTCAAGATCACCGACTGGCTGCGCTGGGACGTTAACGCTACACTGAGCGAGAACAAGATTAAGAACTACGTGGGCTACGTGAGCGACTATGACGACAACTGGAACGACATGTGGACACAGAGCGCAGTGGAGTGTGGCAAGACAACCATCGCATTCTCGCCCTCACTGCTCGCCAACAGCAATATCGCCTTCAACTACAAGGGCTTTGAGGCTTCGCTGCAGTCACAGTATGTGAGCCGCCAGTACCTCGACAACTTCGAGAACAAGGAAGACTCGCTCGATCCCTACTTCGTAAACAACCTGCACCTGGCCTACACCTTCAAGCTGCCCCACATCCGCTCTATTACAGCGGGCGTGAGCGTCTACAACCTCTTCAACGAGAAGTATGAGAACAACGGTTACTCAATGACCTGCGCTCTGTACAAGGACGGCGACAAGAAGAACCCCATGCAGCTCGTGAGCGATCCCCGCTTCTACCCCATGGCCGGCACCAACGTCCTTGCCCACCTCACCCTCCGCTTCTAAAATCCACGTTCTCTAGACTGTCTAGAATTTCCAGATAGTCTAGAGAACCCTATTAACTATGATAGACTATATCGTTAACTATTTCACTACTTTTGACTTTGTCAAGGCTTGCGACTTGGCAGGTTTCATCATCGGCCTCGTCTACCTGTGGTTGGAGTACAAGGCAAGCATCTGGCTGTGGCTGGCAAGCGTCATCATGCCCATCGTGCATGGCTACACCTACCTGGCACGCGGCCTGTATGCCGACTTCGGCATGGAGTTCTACTATGTGCTCGCTGCTGTCTACGGTTTTGCCGTGTGGCACTGGGGCAAGGCCAAGGGCAAGAAAGAACGCCCCATCACACATGCCAGCCGCAACACCATGCTAGGCATGGCAGCCGCCGTGGCAGTGGTGTGGGCTGCCATCTACGTGTTCCTGCTCAAGTTCACCGACAGCACTGTGCCCGGCTATGACGCCTTCACCACCGCCATGAGCATCGTGGCACTGTGGTCACTGGCCCAGAAGCACGTGGAGCAATGGCTCTTCTGGCTCGTGGTCGATGCCCTGTGCACCGTCCTCTACATCTACAAGCAAATCCCCTTCTCTGGTGTCCTCTACGGCTTCTACACCGTCATGGCAATCGCCGGCTACTACAAGTGGAAAAACATGGCGACTACAGTTGCCCAAGCCAATGCCTCGGAATGAAAAGCATCGGAGCACCTTGACACCCCAAGGCGCTCCGATGTTTTTTATTTATTTACCGCATTTTTATGCAGCAATAACCCCTACATCATGAATCATCACACCAAATACTAAATTTTTAAGCAATATACTTGCATATTTAATATTTTTACTTTACCTTTGCATCACTAAAATAAAAATCATGTTAATCTCATTGACCGACATACGATGGTGGCGCTCTCACAATTCAAGTGATTTGTGAGTAGGACCGGTTATTGCCCCCCGCTATCGACGGCACGAGATAAAATAAAATCCAGGGACCCTCCACTCACGGCAGGGTCTTTTTTTATAAATATACTTAACATCAACATTCAAACGAATATATAATGAGTTACAACATTGACAACAACGGCTACTATGGAGAGTTTGGCGGTGCTTTTGTCCCCGAAGTCCTTTACAAGTGTACCGACGAGTTGCGTCGCGCCTATATCCCCGTCATCGAGAGCGAGGAGTTCCAGAGCGAGTACCGCTCCCTGCTGCGCGACTATGTGGGGCGTCCCAACCCCTTGTACGAGGCACGGCGTTTGAGCGAAAAATATGGTGCC
>JAZQPG010000198.1:0-13591 GCA_045628365.1 Sodaliphilus sp.
CCCGAGGTAGACGTGTACAACCCTGATGCCGCCCCCCAGGGTCTGATGGGCGTGTACAACCTTACCGACAAACTGCGCGGCAAGCAGATCACGAGCCGCACGCTGCACAAACTCGTGGTGAACCTGCTCAACACGCCTGCCGTGCAGCACATCCCCGACACCCTGCCTCAGAGCATCATAGCCTCCAGGAGGCTCATGCCCCTCAACGAGGCGCTCATCAACATACACCTGCCCGGCAGCATCCAGGCTATGCAACGTGCACAGCTCAGGCTCAAGTATGAAGAACTGTTCTTCCTGGAGCTCAACATCCTGCGCTACATAAAGGGGAGCAACGAGAAACGCCCGGGCTTCGTGTTCAAGCGCGTGGGCGACAACTTCCACGCCTTCTACAACCACGTGCTCGAGTTCCCGCTCACCGATGCCCAGAAGCGCGTGATACGCGAGATACGCCAGGACATGGGCAGCGGCAGACAGATGAACCGCCTGCTGCAGGGCGACGTGGGAAGCGGCAAGACCATCGTGGCATTCATGACCATGCTGCTCGCCATCGACAACGGCTACCAGGCGTGCATCATGGCTCCCACCGAGATTCTCGCCACGCAGCACTACGACACGTTCAACGCACTGGCGACACGCATCGGGCTCAACGTGGCGCTACTCACCGGCAGCACGCGCAAGAAGGAACGCGACTCCATCCATGAGCGCCTACTCAGCGGCGAGCTCAACATCATCGTGGGCACGCATGCCCTGCTCGAGGACCCCGTGCAGTTCCGCAACCTGGGCATGGCAGTCATCGACGAGCAGCACCGCTTCGGCGTGGCACAGCGAGCCAAGCTGTGGAAGAAGAACACCACCGCCCCCCACGTGCTGGTGATGACCGCGACCCCCATACCGCGCACGCTGGCCATGACCGTGTATGGCGACCTCGACGTGAGCGTCATCGACCAGCTGCCCCCGGGACGCAAACCCGTCACCACCATCATGCGCTATGACAAGGACCGCGAGTGGATGTACCACTTCGTGGGCCAGGAGCTGCGCAAGGGCCGCCAGGTCTACATCGTGTACCCGCTCATCGAAGAGAACGAGAAACTAGACCTGCTCGCGCTCGAAGAAGGATACGAGATAGTGAAGGAGACATTCCCCCACTACAACGTCACCTATGTCCACGGCAAGATGAAACCCGCCGAGAAAGACCATCAGATGGAGCTATTTGCCAGCGGCCAGTCGCACATCCTGGTTGCCACCACCGTGATCGAAGTGGGCGTTAACGTGCCCAACGCCAGCGTGATGGTCATCGAGAACTCGGAGCGCTTCGGTCTGTCGCAGCTGCACCAGCTGCGCGGACGAGTGGGCCGCGGCGCCGACCAGTCCTACTGCATCCTCATGACCAAACACGAGCTGAGCCGCGACACACGCCATCGCCTCGAGGTGATGTGCTCGACCAACGACGGCTTTGTCGTGGCCGAGGAAGACATGAAACTGCGCGGCCCCGGCGACATGGAGGGCACCCAGCAGAGCGGCATAGCCTTTAACCTCAGGATATCGGACCTCGCCAAGGACGGACAGATACTGCAGATGGCCCGCGACGATGCCGAGGCGGTGCTGCGCCACGACCCCACCCTCTCCACTCCCGAAGGCCAACTGATGGACCGCCACATCCACGAGCTCTTCAACAAGCAGCTCAACTGGTCCCAAATCAGCTAACCCCCATTCCCCGGAGCCTACCCCCGCGCGCAGTCCCTACAGGCCCCTTTTGGTTCACGCTGATCAAGCAGATGAAGCAGATTTTTCTTAACCTCCATAAACCCGCTTGAAAAATGAATTTCAAACGTTCACTGGCATATATTATAACTTTGGCATTAGGCATTTTAAATGCTGGCGCCTCTGTCACGTTGCCCAATCACATTGGCGACAACATGGTGGTGCAGCAATCGGCAGTCGTCACCATCAAGGGGACATCGACCCATCGCGCCACAGTGACAGTGAAAGCCAGCTGGAGCAAGAAATCACACGCAACAACTACCGACTCCAACGGCTGCTTCACAATCAAGTTGCCCACACCCAAGGCTTCGCTCAAGCCACACTCCATCACTATTGACGATGGCGACCAGTTGACGATTAGCAATGTGCTCGTGGGCGAGGTGTGGTTGTGTGCCGGCCAGTCAAACATGGAGATGCCTGTGGGTGGCTGGGGAAAGGTTGATGACTATGAGAACGAGATAAGCCAAGCACACTATGACAACATACGCCTGTTGCAGGTGACTAAGGGCATTGCCCACTCTCCTATTGATGCGCCACAGGTGAACGGCGGCGGATGGCAGTTGTGCTCGCCGGGGACGGTCGAGAACTTCTCGGCCACAGCTTATTTCTTTGCCCGCCGGCTGTGGAACGCGCTGGGCATCCCCGTGGGAGTGATAGACTCGTCCTATGGCGGCAGCCCCATCGAGGCTTGGATGAGCCTAGGGGCGCTGAAGCAGGTTGCCGGATGTGAAGACGAGGCAAGGGAACTCGAGGCAATTGCCGGGGATGAACCGAAGTTGCTCGAAAAGCATGAGCGCGACATGAAGCTGTGGCGCGTGGAGTTTGACAATGCCGATGCCGGGATGAATGATGGCTCTCCACGCTGGACAGGCGACATCGACGAGTCAGAGTGGCACAGGATGGATGCCCCCGCCTCGTTGCACGACAACGGCATGGACAACTATGACGGCATCGTGTGGTTCCACAAGGAAGTGACCATACCCGCCACATGGGTAGGCCATGACCTCACGCTGCAGCTTGGCACGATTGACGACGATGACCAGACATGGGTCAACGGCACTTTGGTTGGCAGCACCATGGGAAACACCAAGCAGCGAGTTTATCACATTGCGGCATCACTGGTGGCAGGTGGCAAGGCCGTGATAGCAATCAAGGTGTTTGACAAGGGCGGCACGGGCGGTCTGACGGGACAACCCTGCCAGATGTCGCTGGCGATGGGCGACGAGACCATTTCGCTTGCGGGCGAATGGCTGTATCGCGAGGGTATCTCGCTCTATGGCGAGCACCGCATGCCCCAGCCTCCCACGAGCCACAAGTACATGAGCAACCTTTATCACTCAATGGTATATCCCCTGCGCGACGTCACGTTCAAGGGAGTGATATGGTATCAGGGCGAGAGCAACGCCTTCAGGTGGAAGTATTACTCGCCGCTGTTCAAGGCCATGATTCACGACTGGCGAGCGCTGTGGCAACGAGACTTCCCGTTCTACTACGTGCAGATTGCCCGCTGGCAGCAGCCACAGCTCGTGCAGCCCGATGCCACATGGGCCCACCTGCGCGAGGCCCAGGCCGATGCTCTCGCAATCAACGGGACCGCAATGGTCCCTGCCATCGACATGGGCGTCCCTGTGGACCTTCACCCCAAGGACAAGCAGGAGGTGGGACGCAGGCTTGCACAGGCAGTGCTTGCCGGGACTTATCACAAGGGGGCTTACAATCCGCCCTCATTCACCGGAGAGATGACCGTGACAGCAGGCAAGGCGGTGCTCACGTTCAACCAGCCGCTCGCGGTCAATGGTGACCATGCCGAGGGATTTGTAGTCGCTGGCCCCGACAAGAAGTTCCACCCCGCCCAGGCAACCGTCAAGGGCAACAAGGTGACGGTGTGGAGCGCCGAGGTGGAGATGCCCGTCGCGGTGCGCTACGCATGGGCCAACTTCCCTCCCAACAACGTGCGCTCACTGGACGGCACCCTACCCCTTCTCCCCTTCCGCACCGACCGACACTAACCTCCCTCCCTGTCCGCCCCTCCCTGTCCGGAGCGATATCCACAGGTTTTTATGGCAATTAATTTGGTTGATAGATAATTGTTGCGTATATTTGCAACGATAATACAAATCAATTCCCAAGACTTTATAAACGATACTGGTAATTATGAGGAATTTCATCTTTTCAGTGCTGATTGCCGCCTTTGCCGCCACAACAGTTCATGCCCAGATGACTGCCGAGGCAGTGCTGGGCCTACGTCCCACCGACACCCCCACAATCGAACAGATTGCACAACATGCCACTACCCACAACGACTATGTTGCCGAGTGGATAAAAATCCTTGACGACGGCATAGAGAGTGCCGAGGAGAACCTGACCAAGACAATGGGCAACCTGGAACTTCATGCCCGCAACGATGCCAACAGGGCTGCACGCCAGCTGGGTGCCAGCAACATGCACGCCCTGGAGAAACAAATCAACAGCATGACTCCTGCTGAGCGAAAGAAATGGGCTATGGCGCAGGCTTCAAAGAGGGCGGCAAGCTACGGCATCGACCTGAGCAAGGTGCATGAAGGCATGAGCGAGCAGGAAATGCGCGACCTTGCCAACCAGGCGATGGCACACATCACCAGCGGCCTCACCGTCGACGACGTGGAGTTTATCAACAAATACCAGCTAAATGCCAAGGAGACCCAGGATTTCCTGAAGGCCGCAGGCATTGACGAAAGCGTGATTGCCAAGACCAAGGAGAACATGAACCGATACACCCCTGCCCAGCAGCGCGTCATCGACGCCTATACCCAGGCGGCAACACACATTAAAGTCTACCGCGAGAATTACAACCGAAAACTCGCCGCAATGACCGACACAGTGAATTATTACACAGAACAGTGGAACATTGTCAAGGCAAAATATGAAGACGAAGTGATTCCCGAAGACGTGAGATATGCTTTTGCATTGAGGCTAGTCACCAGTTTGCATCCCATGTGTCTTGACATGGCCGAATATATAAAGCATAACATGTCTCTTATCCAGAAGGAGGATGACTTCATCGAGGTCATCGACCAGATAAACGGCACCGAGAGCCGCAGGGCACTGGGACAATGGCGCAAACAGACCGTGCAAATGGCACTGGACTATCTCATTTTCACAAAGCATTCGGCCGAGTTCTACGGCTATCTGCATTAAACCACGATAAGACTATGGATAAGAGCGAAAGAGTAACCCTGTGCAAGGACGGCATGTACCGCTGGGTATATGAAATGAGTCTGTACACCAACCCCACCATCCTCATGCTCATAATGAAGATAATGGGATGGATCAACGTGGGAATATGGTTGTTTGTCCTCATCCTCGAAATCACCGACGGCCCCACGTGGAAAGGCGTGTGGGACGTCACAGTCACATTTTTCTACGTCTTCCTTGGCATGATGGCCCTGTGTGTAGTGGGCTACTATGTCTATGCCCTCATCTCGGGCGGGAAATATGTGGTACTCTTTGAGATGAACGAGAACGGAGTGATGCACAAGCAGATGCCTCCCGGAGTCAAGAAAGCCAAATTAATTGGCCGGATCTCGGCACTGGCTGGCGTGGCTACCGGCAAACCAGGGATGGTGGGAGCCGGTATGAGAGTGGCCGCACGAACCCAGATGCACAGCGACTTCAAGACGGTACGTTCGGTAGAGCCGTTCCCTATGCGTCACCTTATCAAGGTAAATGCCCCGCTCAACTACAACCAGGTGTACGTGGGCAAGGAAGACTATGATTTCGTGTTGAAATTCATCCTCGAGCATACAACCCGAAAATAGCAAAACCTCACCTATAACAACAAGCGAGGCGATTCTTCTTCCAGGAATCGCCTCGCTTGCTATAGGTTCTATTAATTATGCTTGCAGCTGGTTGAGGGGGGCGTTGGTGGGAAGCAGGTCGCTGATGTCCTGTCCTGCAGCCAGGCGCTCGCGCACTAGCGACGAGCTGATGTGCTCCAGCTCGGGCAATGTGTTGATGAGCACTGTCTCTATGCCCGCCAGGCCATGGTTGATTGATGCTATCTTCTTCTCATACTCAAAGTCGGCTGCCGTGCGCACTCCCCTGAGCAGGAACTTCGCGCCATTGTCACGGGCTGCATCCACGGTGTATCCCTCGTAGGCGATAACCCTGACGCGCGTATCACCGGCAAACACTGCTTCTATCCACCGCTTGCGAGCCTCGGCGCTCATCATGGGGTGCTTGTCGGGGTTGATGCCTATGCCCACGATGACCTCGTCAAAGATTTCCAAGCCGCGGCGCACGATGTTCTCGTGGCCACGGGTGAACGGGTCAAACGAGCCGGCAAACAACGCGATGCGCGGCTGGCGGTTATCAGTGGATGGTAATGTCTTCATCGTCTTCAATCACGAGGTTGTCAATGATGAAGTTCTGGCGCTCCATGGTGTTCTTGCCCATGAAGAAGGCAAGCATGTCCTTGACCGAGTCTTCCTTGCGCAGCGACACGCGGTCGAGTCGCATGTCAGGACCGATGAAGTCCTTGAACTCCTCAGGCGAAATCTCACCAAGACCTTTGAATCGCGTGATCTCAGCGTTATCGCCCAGCTTGTTGATGGCGTCAACGCGTTCCTCGTCGGTGTAACAGTAGTAAGTCTCGACGCGCTGCTCCTCGGCTTTCTTCTTGGTCGACTTGTGGGCCTTGCGCTTAGCCTCCTTCTTGTTGAGCACGCGGAACAGGGGCGTCTGCAGGATGTAGAGGTGGCCGGTCTTGACGAGCTCGGGATAGAACTGGAGGAAATAGGTGAGCATCAGCAGGCGAATGTGCATGCCGTCGACATCGGCATCGGTTGCGATGATCACCTTGTTGTAGCGCAGTCCGTCGATGCCGTCGTCGATGTTGAGCGCTGCCTGCAAGAGGGCAAACTCCTCGTTGGTGTAAACCTTCTTGGGCTCGAGGCCGAAGGTGTTGAGCGGCTTACCGCGCAGCGAGAACACCGCCTGGGTCTCCACGTCGCGAATCTTGGTGATAGAACCGCTCGCCGAGAGTCCCTCGGTGATGAAGATGCACGAGTCGTCGCGGCGGTCGTGCTCATAGCCCTTGGGCTTGCGGGCATCGCTCAGGTGCACGCGGCAGTCGCGCAGTTTATCGTTGTGGAGCGCAGCTTTCTTGGCGCGCTCGCGCACCTGCTTGGTGACGCCGGCAATGGCCTTGCGCTGCTTCTCGCTGTCCTGTATCTTCTTGAACATGACCTCGGCGGTGGCAGGGGTCTTGTGCAGGTAGTCGTCGAGTTCCTTCTTGATGAAGTCGTTGATGAACTTATAGATGGTGGGGCCGTCCTTCCACATCACGGTGCTGCCCAGCTTAATCTTGGTCTGAGACTCGAAGACGGGTTCCTCTACCTTGAGGCTGATTGCAGCCACTACACCGTTGCGGATGTCGCTGTACTCGAAGTTCTTACCATAGAACTCCTTGATGGTGCGCGAAATCGCCTCGCGGAACGCACTCTGGTGGGTACCTCCCTGGGTGGTGTGCTGGCTGTTGACAAACGAGTAGAACTCCTCGCCCACCTGGTTGGCATGGGTGATCACCACCTCGATGTCGTCACCGGTGAATCGCATGAGCGGATACAGCGGTTCGCTGGTCATGTTCTCCTTGACCAGATCGCTGAGACCGTAGCGCGAATGGTACTTGCGTCCGTTCAGGAAAAGCGACAGGCCAGTGTTGAGGAACGAGTAGTTCTTCACCATGGTCTCGATGATGTCCTCGCGGAACTGGTAGTCCTTGAAGATCGACGCATCGGGGGTGAAGCGCACGAGCGTGCCGTTCTCCTCGCCTTCCTCGGCAGGCACCACGCCGGTCTCGCTCACGACAAGTCCCTCTGAGTACTCTACAGTAGAACACATGCCATCGCGCACCGAGCGGATGTAGAACTCGGTCGACAAGGCATTCACGGCCTTTATACCCACACCGTTGAGACCCACCGAGCGCTTGTAGGTGTTGGTGTCATACTTGGCACCGGTGTTCATCTTGCTCGAAGCATCCTTCACCTGGTCCAGGGGGATGCCGCGGCCAAAGTCACGGATGGTCACCGTGCGGTCCTCAACGTCGATGTTGATGATGGGCTTTGCATAGCCGGCGTTAAACTCGTCGATACTGTTGTCCACGACCTCCTTGATGAGGACGTACACACCGTCGTCGGGCTGCTGTCCGTCGCCCAGCTTACCGATGTACATACCCGGGCGCTGGCGTATGTGCTCGCGCGGGGTAAGTGTGGTTAGTTTCTCGTATCCTCCGTTGTCGCTGCCGCCCTGCGGCTGTGTAGTGTTCTGTATATTCTCGTCTGCCATTATATAGGTTTGCGTTTTTTCTCAAACTGCAAAGGTACGAAATTTTCGACGATTTTAAAACAATTACACCAACTTTTCAATATAATAAGGTATAAGCAGTGCTTAATGAACACGACACATTATAAATAAACGAGGCTGCATGCCCTGAGAGTGCCCGGTGGTCTGGGCGTATTAAAATGTGTAAAAGAATTCAGTTTTAGTGGAATTGTTGTTAATAGTTGCCTCTCATGTGGTCACGAACAGACTATAAATTTTCATAATTGAGTGAAATACATTACCTTTGTAATGCATTAAAATGACTATTATGAACAAATTTGTACAACTCATTTCGGATAACGCCCGCAAGCTGGGTAACCGCGAGGCACTGCGCTTTCGCGACTACAAGACCTTGCAATGGACCTCACTCTCATGGAACGGCTTCAAGGCCGTGATTGAGCGCTGCGCCCAGGCATTGTACAACTTCGGGCTTGAGGAGCACAGCCGTTTCTGCCTGTTCACTCAAAACTGTCCCGAGATTCTGATCAGCCACTTCGCTGCCTTCTACAACCGCTGCGTGCCGGTGCCCATTTATGCCACCAGCAGCCGCGACGAGGCAGTACATATTATTAATGACTCTGGCGCACAGATTATCTTCACCGGCGACCAAGGCCACTACGAGATGGCCCGCACCCTGCCCGAGTCTTGCCCCACCCTCAAGCAGGTGGTGACCATCGACAGCAACGTCGTGATTGCTGCCGACGATGACAAGACCATAACCTGGGAACAGTTCCTCGCACTGGGCGACAACGCCAGCCAGGAGCAACACGACGCACTGATGCAGCGCGCCGAGGCAGGCCTCGAAGACGACCTGATGTATCTCATCTACACCTCGGGCACTACAGGAGAGCCCAAGGGTGTGATGCTCAACCACAGCAACTTCAATGCCTGCATGTGGGCCCACGGGCAACGCATCAAGGTATATCCCGAGACCGATCTCTCGCTCAGTTTCCTCCCCTTCAGCCACATCTTTGAGCTGGGATGGACCATGTATTGCCTCACCAACGGCGTGCGCGTGGCCATCAACCTCAACCCCAAAGAGATTCAGAAGACCGTCAAGGAGGTCAAACCCACCTGCATGTGCAGCGTTCCCCGCTTCTGGGAGAAGGTGTACACCGCAGTGAACGACAACTTCGCCAAGGCATCGCCCGTGCTCAAGGTGCTCATCAAGCGCGCCATCAGCGTTGGACGCACCCGCAACATGAAGTATGTGCGCAACGGCCTCAAGGTCCCCTTCATGCTCGAGAAGCAGTACCAGTTCTTTGACAGCAAGGTATTCCAGAAGGTGCGTGCAGCAGCAGGCATCGAGAACGGACGCCTCTTCCCCACCGCCGGTGCCATGCTCAGTGACCGCATCACCGAGTTCCTCCACGCCATGGGCATCAACATCGTCATTGGATATGGACTCACCGAGACCACTGCCACCGTGACCTGCTATGAGGACGAAGGATGGTCGCTGGGAAGCATAGGCACACCCATCCCCGGCTGGGAAGTGAAAATAGGTGAGAACAACGAGATACTCGTGCGCGGCAAGATGATGCTGCAGGGCTACTTCAACAAGCCCGAGGACACTGCCCGCGCCATCGACGCCGAAGGCTGGTTCCACACCGGCGACTGCGGCGAGATCAACGAGAAAGGCCAGCTCTTCATGACCGACCGCATCAAGGACCTGTTCAAGACCAGCAACGGCAAGTACATCGCTCCGCAGATGCTTGAGACCGCACTGGGCCAAGACCCGTTCATCGAGCAAGTGGTAATCATAGGCGACGGCCGCAAGTATGTGTCGGCGCTCATCGTGCCCAACATGCCCGAGCTCAAGGCCTATGCCGCCAAGAAGAGCATCGACTACAAGGACATCAAGGACCTGGTGAACAACTATGACATCCACAAGATGCTTGAAGCGCGTATCAACAACTATCAAAAAGACCTTGCTTCTTACGAGCAAATCAAAAAGTTCGTGATACTGCCTCGCGAGTTCACAATCGACTCGGGAGAACTCACCAACACCCTCAAGGTGCGCCGCGCTGTCATCAACAAGCGATATGCTCCGCTCATCGACGCAATGTATGCCGCCGACTTCCGCAAGAAGAAAAAAGACACTCCGGCTGAATAAAAAAATCACCCATGCCCAAACACGCCGCTAAGGCAACGGGCATGGGGGTTTCAAGACATTTACCGTACAACCGTGTTTACATAAAGAAACCAAAGTTTACACATTTTAACGGTAAATATTGGGTCTATTACAAAATAAATGAGTAATTTTGACCGTTCAATAATTGAAACCGGACCTGAAAAGGACGTCTCAATAGTGAGAAATATCATCGAATCGCCCGCTGAAGGGCCCCTGTGATGATAGAGACGCGGCCATGAATTGGCCACTGATAGAGGACGGGATTTAATCCCATAATTATTCCTCGTCAGGTCATAAATTAAATTTATATGATTAAACTTAAAAACTTAGTAACATTAATGGCTGCGGCGTTCCTCATGATGCCGCTGGCTGCAAATTCACAGAATCTTTCAACCGCAAGAAATAACAGCAGGCATGCTAATCTGCTCGCTAAGCAGCAGAGAGTGCAAGACCAGATCCGTCTTGAGGACACTCAGAAATATGCAAAGGATCTCTACGGCGAGAGCGAACCCGAACCCGACATCTACACCGAGGGCTGGGACAGCGGCCGAGTAAACCCCTACAAGGAGAGCGACGTGCCCAACACCAAGGTTATCGACGTGCGCGGCGCTAAGATGCCTCTCAAGAACATCCGCATCACTTCACCCTACGGCTATCGCGCTAAGTTCGGCCGCATGCACAAAGGTATCGACTTTGGCTGCCCCGTTGGCGACACAATCCGTTCTACCTTCACCGGTCGCGTGCGCATCACCAAGTTTGAGCGCGGTGGTTACGGCTTCTACGTGATCGTTCGCCACGACAACGGCCTCGAGACCGTTTACGGCCACCTCTCTAAGTTCCTTGTAAAGGAAGGACAGTATGTAAAGGCAGGCGAGCCCATCGCACTGAGCGGAAACACAGGACGCAGCACTGGTCCCCACCTCCACTACGAAACACGTTTCATGGGATACGCCATCAACCCCGAACGCATATTTGACTACAGCCGCAATGCGGTCCACAGTGACAAGTTCACATTCAGCAAGTCAACCTACCAGCAGGCTCTCAAGAGCAGCGGCAAGACCACAGCGTCTAAGTAAAAGACTTGACTGAGAAAAATATAAGACTTACAATCCAGGGACGTTGCACCACATAGGTGACAACGTCCCTAGTTTTTCAAAAAACAATAACCGTTCCCTAGAGTTTTGCAAGAGCAACATGGCACGCCTGCATGGCAGCCTCCATATCACCACCTCCTAAAGAGATGTTTGCCTCCATCACTTCATCAATTGGGAAATCACGATGAGAAGCAATCAGAGAAACTCCAAGACTCCCGCAAAAAAAAGAGAGAACGGGAAGCGACAACCCACCGATATACCGATATACGGCTATTATAGTTAAGTTTTTGGCTTCACGCTTTGTGGGGTGAATACTTTATAGTAATTTTGCAGAACGAAATTATAGACTATGGCACAATCAGAACTTATATTGATCAACATATCAGGCCACGACAAACCGGGTGTCACCTCGGCACTCACCGGCATCCTGGGAAACCACGGTGCACAAGTACTCGACATCGGTCAGGCCGACATCCATCACACCCTGTCGCTGGGTATCCTGTTCAAGACCACCAGCGAGCGCAGCGGCGAGATAATGAAAGAACTGTTTTTCAAGGCCACCGAGATGGGTGTGGAAATAAGATACACCCCTATCTCAGAACCCGACTACATGGACTGGGTTAGCCGCCAGGGCAAGAACCGATACATCATCACCATGCTGGGCCGCGAGACCACTGCCAAGCAGATCTCGGCAGTAGCAGGCGTCATTGCCGAGCAAGGACTCAACATCGACGCCATCAAGCGACTCACCGGACGCATTCCCCTCACCGACGGCGAGACCGAGACACGCAAGTCGTGCATCGAGTTCTCTGTGCGAGGCACCCCCGACGACAAGGAGAGGATGCAGAGCGCGCTGATGAAGCTGAGCAACGAACTGGGATTTGACATCTCGATGCAGGAGGACAACATCTTCCGCCGCTGCCGCCGACTGATATGCTTCGACATGGACTCTACACTTATCGAGACCGAGTGCATCGACCAGCTGGCCGAGCGTGCCGGTGTGGGCGACAAGGTGCGCGCCATCACCGAGAGCGCCATGCGTGGCGAGATCGACTTCAAGGAGAGCTTCACCCAGCGCGTAGCGTTGCTCAAGGGCCTTGACGCCAGCGTGATGAAGGAGATTGCCGAGTCACTGCCCATCACCGAGGGCGTGGACCGACTCATGACAGTGCTCAAGCGCACCGGTTACAAGATCGCGGTACTCTCGGGTGGATTCACCTACTTTGGCAACTACCTCAAGTCGCTCTACGGCATCGACTATGTGTACGCCAACGAGATCGAGATCGAAGACGGCAAACTAACCGGACGCTACGTGGGCGACATCGTCGACGGCAAGCGCAAGGCCGAGTTGCTGCGTTTCCTGGCACAGGCCGAGAACGTGAACATCGCGCAGACCATCGCCGTGGGCGACGGTGCCAACGACCTGCCCATGCTCCTCACTGCCGGACTGGGCATCGCATTCCATGCCAAGCCCAAGGTCAAGGCCACTGCCCAGCAGAGCATCTCGACCATAGGCATCGACGGCGTGCTCTATTTCTTAGGATTCAAGGACTCATTTATAGAATAACAACTCATGGCAAAACTCAAGATACCCAACGACTGGTGGACAGCTCCCGCCGAGGCCGACAATGGCCAGCTCATCATGGTGACAGGCCGCCGCGGCATGCAGGTGGTCAAGGAAACAGGTTTCTACACCAACCGCGTGGAAATAACATGGGCCTACGAGCCCGATGCTAACGGTATGCCCGACTTTGCCACCTCCAAGCTCATGGAGGAGGCTACCGACGCCTTTGAGGGCGTCTTTGGCAAAGACCCCGTGGCCGTGAACACAGGCATCTACACAGGCGCCGGAGAGCGCAACTGGGTGTTCTATACCCGCAGCCTGCACATCTTCCAGCGCAAGGTCAGCGAAGCACTTGCCGAGATGCCCGTGCTTCCCCTGTCGTTCTACGCCGAGGAGGACGCCGACTGGGCCGAGTATGCCGAGATGTGCGAGACCGAAATCGCCGACACCGACGACGAGTAACCCACAAGACAAACCGGAGCACCCGGCTATTCCGGCATCTCCGGAACATCCGGGAACATCCAGCCCCCAGGCAAGGGACAATCGAGTAGGAGGAAAACGAAGTAGTTTTCTTCCTACTTTCGTTTTCCGACCTCTCACACCACCGTACGTGCCGTTCGGCATACGGCGGTTCTTTAATTGCGATGCAATTTGGTGTAGATTTTCATTAGCGAAGGGTAA
>JAZQPG010000199.1:0-7250 GCA_045628365.1 Sodaliphilus sp.
CTCGTTGACGGTACAGAGCCCGTTAAGGACACTCCTTGGAGCGTTAAGACTGACAAGGACGGTAAGGTTGTTAAGCGCACAGGCAAGATCGCTGGTGGCGCTATGGGTGGCAAGGTTACTCTCCTCCGTGAGATGACCGACTTCCGTCGCTGCGGTGAGATCGAAGGTCTCTGCATCGACCCCGTTACCGATGACCTGATGGTTCTCAACAACCGTGGTACTCAGATCATCCTTGGTATGAGCCAGGGTCCGTTCGCTGGTGAAGGTTACACTGGTGAGATCCACGAGCTCTACATCTATGAGAAGATCAAATAATAAATGTTGATTATTTAACTCATTAGATAATCTCGGTCCCGTGTCGCCCTAACAGCGGCACGGGATTTTTTTGGCCTCACCATCTCGAAAACGCCCTAATAGGGACTGTCCCTAGTAGGGCGTTTTTAAAGAAAAACTGCATAAATGCGCATTTTTAAATCATTGAAAACGTGTTAGTTGGTTATAAAATGCCCTAAAAGGGACTGTCCCTATTAGGGCGTTATTAGGGCGATCATTCAACAATGATTGTTAATATATTCTCAATTTAAAATCCGTGAGATCTGCGCGGGGAGTTCCATTGCTGTATGGTTGTCTTTTTGTCTTAGGTTTGTCTTATATTGTCCAAAACCACTTTTTTTGAGTCCTTAACATCTTTGATGTTATAATAATTTTTATTATCTTTGCACAATATTAGCTATGGTGATTACACCTGAACCAGATAACAATAAACTAAACAATAACTTTCATTGATTAACTTCAATTTATTATGGCAAACTTTTTAGCTCCTCCCGCTCACAAGCCTGAGCAAACCGGACCTGCTGCAGATGCCCGTTACCGCGCATTACGCTGGCAAGTCTTCTTCGGCGCATTTATTGGCTACGCTGCCTTCTACATCGTGCGCAAGAACCTCTCGATGGCGATTCCCTCGATTACCGAGTTAACCGGCGGACTCATCACCAAGGGCGACTTAGGTACAGTGCTGGCAATGAATGCTGTGGCCTATGCATTCGCTAAGTTCTTCATGGCAACCATCAGCGACCGCAGTGATGCCCGCAAGTTCCTTCCCCTGGGACTTATCCTCTCTGCTCTGTCGATGATGTTCATGATTGTTCCCATTGCGGGTCTTGACATTGCTCACAACCCCGACAACAAGTGGCTTGCTATCATTATCATGGGTGTGCTCAACTTCCTTGTCGGTTGGTTTAATGGTATGGGTTGGCCTCCGTGCGGCCGCGTGATGACTCACTGGTTCTCACAGAACGAGCGTGGCACGTGGATGAGTTTCTGGAACTGTGCACATAACGTGGGTGGTGGTCTTGTTGGCCCCATGGCTACATACGGCGCACTGTGGTTTGGTAACTGGTTCTATGGCACTCATGAGGAACTTTACTTCCTGGCTGGTACATTTATCTTCCCGGCAGCTGTAGCTCTGCTCATTGCCGTAATCGCTTACTGTCTGCTGCGTGACAATCCCCAGAGCTGTGGCTTGACATCGGTTGAGAAGTGGCGCAATGACTTCCCCAAGAACTACAGCAAGAAGAGCGAAGAGGTTCTTTCTACTAAGGAAATCCTGTTTAAGTATGTCCTCAACAACAAGATGCTGTGGTTCGTGGCTCTGGCTAACGCATTCGTTTACTTGGTGCGCTACGGTGCTCTTGACTGGGCTCCCACACTGCTCACCGAGAAGGGTATTGACCTGAAGAGTGCTGGTTGGGCTTACTTCGCATTTGAGTATGCAGCAATCCCCGGCACCATCATCTGCGGTTGGATCAGCGACAAGGTGTTCAAGGGCATGCGTGCACTTCCCACCATCATTTTCATGGCTCTTGTGGCTGTGTTCATCGTTATCTACTGGCAGGCTGGTGACAACCTGACGCTCAACCTCGTGGGTCTCGTGGGTATCGGATTCTTTATCTATGGTCCTGTGATGCTGATTGGCGTTCAGGCTCTTGACCTCGCTCCCAAGAATGCAGCAGGTACTGCAGCAGGTCTCACCGGTTTCTTCGGTTACTTCTTCGGTACTGCTATTCTGGCTAACAGTCTGCTGGGTTACATTGCTGAGATTAACCTGGATGGCACATTCATCCTGTTGCTTGCAGGTTGCGTTCTGTCAATCCTCTTCATGGCATTCACCTACAAGGAGGAACGTCACCTGATGAAGGTGAAGAAATAATCTTCATAACAAATAATTAAATTACAAAAAAGAGGCTGCCTCGTGGTAATCGAGGTAGCCTCTTTTAGTTCTAGCTTTCTAAGCTTTCTAGGCTCTCTAAGCTTTCTAGGCTTTCTAGGCTCTCTAGGCTATCTAGGCTCTCTAAGCTCTCTAAGCTTTCTAGGCTCTCTAGGCTTTCTAAGTTTTCTAGGTTTTCTGGGCTATCTAGGTTCTCTAGAGCTTCTAGGGAGTTTAGTTTTATGGTTTCTAGCCCCTCATCATGAGGGGCTAGGGTGTGGAGTCGTTACTTGTTCTTGAGGACCTGCATCCAGTAGCCGCCGATTACTGAGCGGGCGCGGAAGCTTACCCACTGTCCGCTGTCGGTGTGGTGCCAGTCGCTGATGGGCACGCGTGAGGTGGTTTCGTTGATGAACTTGTGCACGGGGTCGGTGAGTGCCTGGAAGGTTTCCATGTCGCTTGCCATTGCTGCTGTCCACATGATCCAGTCGTTCTTGGTGTACTCGCGACGGCAGTCCAGGGGCAGACCGTAGGTGTTCTGCTTGGTGAGGTAGTACTTCACTTCCACCTTGGTCACGTCGTCAAAGAGGTGTGTTCCCCACATGGTGTCCCACACCATGTTATACTTCTGGCTCCATGTGTCGGGGCGGTCAAAGGCGAGGCGGTAGTGGTCGCCGCCGTCGGCAGCCATCTCTTTCCACTTGCCTGCCATTTCCTTGGCCTTGGCTCCATACTTGGCAGCAACGTCGCTCTTGCCCATCATCTGTGCCAGCTCGGCATAGGCCTGTACGCCCATGATGGCTTTGATGGAGAGGTTGGCGTTGTGTGCCCAGTGGCCGGCGAAGTCATCGGTACACAGCTGGTTGGTTGGGTCAAGACCGTTGTCGACCAGGTAGTCGGTCCAAGTGGTGAGGAGGTCCCAGTACTGCGCTGCATAGTTGGCGTTGCCCTCAGCCTTGGCGATGGCTGCTGCCAGGATAATCATGTTGCCGCTTTCTTCCACGGGCATGTCGCCATTGTAAGACTGGCCGTTAGCGATGGGGTAGGTACCCAGGTCGTGTGCTGCAAAGGGCTTGTTCCAGCGGTGAGTGCGGCTGTACTCGAAGATACTGGTCATCATGCCCTTCTCCAGGTCGGGGTTATAAGCCAGGAACAGCGGTGCTGAGGGGTAGGTGAGGTCTACGGTGTTGATACAACCGTTAGAGTTGTTCTCCTTAGAGAACCACATGAGGCGGCCGTCGGCGTCCTCAAAGAGCTTGTGCGCTGCCATTACCTGGCGGTAGCTTGCCGCGAGCACCTCGGCATATTTCTTGCCACCGGCCTTGAGGCCGTCGTTGTAGATAGTCTCGTCCACGCGGCGGCAGTGGTCCATTATCTCGTCGTAGCGCGCAGCATATTTTTCGAAGCAGTCGGTTATCTTCACCTTGCCGTCGTGTGCCCAATAGCCCTTGCGCAGGTCGTGCATGTACTTGATGGAGTACACGTCGTCATAGCCCATCATCATGTATCCGGTGGCGGGAGCGTCCTTGGTGACGATGCCCAGGTTCTCGGTGTAGGCCATCGAGGGGTAGTCGCGGCCCTTGAGCGAAACCACCTCGGTGGCGTTGCTCACGGCATAGCCGCGGTCGATGAATTGCTTGCGGGTGTCGCTGCCCAGTGCCACGCTGCCGCAGCTGCGTCCTGCCACGTAGGCATATCCCCAGTCGCAGCATATCTGGTCGCCGGCACGGTCGCAGTAGGCCTGGCTGATGGTTCCCCCCTTGGCATAGCTGAGGTTGCCCCGGGTGAAGGTGGTGGCCACGGTAGCTTGCGATTCCTCGCGCACAGCCATCTCGGGAGTAGTCTCCAGGTAGAGCTGCACGTCGTGTTTCTTCTTGTCGAGCGCACGCACGCGGTAGCTGATGTAGTTGACGGGAGTTGACAACAGGTCAAGGTCGTCATAGACCTGCGGAGCAGTGAACACGAGGTCCAGTTCCACGGGTCCGCAAGCCATTGTATAATAAGTAGATGTTGCCATTACTGTGCACGACTTCTGCACGGCGGTGTTATCAAAGTTGACGGTTCCGGTCTTCTCCTTGTAGAGACCCATGTCGAGGTAAGCGCCGCCCGAGCCGTTGTGCACGTGTGCTGCCAGCAGGTTCTTGCCGGGTTTGAGCAATTTTTTCTGTTCGGGGGTGAGCTTGTGCTTGAAGCCCAGTCCCCATCCGCCTCCGCCGGTGAGTTTAACGCCGTTGAGGTAGATGTCATAGTCATCGTCGTGAGAGTAAACGAGGTAGATGTCGCCGTCCTGGCTCAGGTCGCCCACCTCGATGATTCGTCGCACATAGATGTCGGTGTTGTTGCCGCCCCAAGGAGAATGTACGCGGGGGTACTCGCCCTGTGAGCCCCAGGCAGCCTTCTCGCGGCGCCACGATGAGTCGTCATAGGCGAGCTTGTTCCAGTCGTCGCTGGCAGGCTTGCTGCGCATCACGGCAGCCTCCCATGTCAGTTCGTCGGTCATGGGGATGATGGTTTCCAGCGCCAGCTTGTCCTTGCCCAGGAAACGGTAGGTCTTGCCGTCTACGCGCAGGGCGCCGAGCAACGGGCGGTACTGGTCGCACCAGTGCTGTGCGCTCTGGTCCATCAGGTTGTCGCTCATCGACCACACCGAGAAGAACGGGTCGCTGGTGAGCAGCGGCACTGCGGGTAGGCGCAAGTCGCTATGAGCCACAGGGGTAAACACGTCGGCCGCGGCAGCAGGGAACGATGCCAGCGCTGCAGCGGCAAGGCTTGAAAGTAATAATTTAGTCATAGATAAAAAAACTGTTTTTCGTTGTTTGTGCAAGTATGCTATATATATTAACGCAACGCCCCCGGCTTTTATTGCCTTGCAGTGTTCAGGCCGGTTGTATCGCGGAGCTTGGCGCTGTGTTGCTGGCGCTTGCCTGGCGGAGTGGATTTTGTAATTTGCGGATTTTTTCGTACCTTAGCAGAATATTTGAAGCGGGGTGTGGCACCTTGACGTGTCCATGCCGCTTGCATAACGTACTTAAAACACTGACAATTAATGGCAAATGATAGAAAAATACGCGTTGGCATTACCCAAGGGGACACCAACGGAATAGGGTATGAGGTGATCTTGAAGACTATTTCTACACCCGAGTTTACTGAAATATGCACTCCGGTCATCTATGGCTCGAGCAAAATCATGACCTTCCACCGCAAGGCCATCGAGATGCCGTCCTTCCCGGTGAACACCGTGCGCAACAATGGCCCGGTAAAGGACGGCGCCGTGAACCTGGTTGAGGTGATGGGCAACGAGGACGTGAAGGTAGAGCTGGGCCAGCCCGACAAACAGGCCGGCCGCGCAGCGTTCCTGGCCCTCGAGGCTGCCGTGGCCGCACTCAATGCAGGAGATATTGACGTGCTGGTGACCGCTCCCATCAACAAGGATAACATCCAGAGCGAGCACTTCACCTTCCCTGGTCACACCGAGTATCTCGAGTCGTGCACCGGCGAGGGCGACAAGGCGCTCATGGTGCTGTGCAACGAACGCCTGCGCGTGGCGCTGGTGACTACCCATCTGCCCATCTCGCAGGTGCCTGCTGCCATCACCCCCGAGGCTATCATGGAGAAGCTGCGCATCTTCAACGACTCGCTCAAGCGCGACTTTAACCTCACAAAGCCCCGCATCGCAGTGCTGGCTCTCAACCCCCACTCGGGCGAGAACGGCCTGCTGGGCAACGAGGAGAAGGAAGTCATCGCCCCCACCATCAAGGAGGCGTATGAGAAAGAGCGCATCGTGTGCTACGGCCCCTATGCAGCCGACGGTTTCTTTGGCAACGGCATGTTTGCCAAGTTTGACGGTGTGCTTGCCATGTACCACGACCAGGGTCTGGCAGCGTTCAAGACCCTCGCGATGGACGACGGCGTGAACTTCACCGCCGGCCTCCCCGTGGTGCGCACAAGCCCCGACCATGGCACCGGATATGACATAGCCGGCAAGAACCTGGCCCACGAGAACTCACTGCGCCAGGCCATATATGCGGCCATCGACATCCACCGCAACCGCTTGTCGTGGGATGAGTCGCATGCCCACCCCCTGCGCAAGCACTACTTTGAGCGCGGCAAGGACAACGTGGTCCTCGACCTCACTAAGGATGAGTAAATAAAACGAAAATGCTGGGCATTTTTAACGAATGACTAAAATGCTGGCGCATTTTCACGAAAACAGAAATTTATAGAACTTCTAGAGCATCTAGAATGCCTAGTGTAAAATAATTACAATTATGCATTACGCGATTATAGCAGCGGGCGAGGGTTCTCGCCTGGCACAGGAGGGCGTGAGCAAGCCCAAACCCCTGGTTGAACTTAACGGCGAGGCCATGGTGCTGCGCCTCATGCACATCTTTGAGCGTTGCAATGCCGAGAGCATCAGCATCATCGTCAACGAGTTCATGACCGAGGTGCGCGAGTTTGTCGAGAGCCTCGAACTCAACGTTCCCGTTAACGTGGTAGTCAAGACCACCCCCAGCTCGATGCACAGCTTTTGGGAGCTGAGCAAGGTCATCCCCGAGGGCAAGTTCTGCCTCACCACGGTCGACACCATCTTCCGCGAGCCTGACTTTGCCCGCTACATCCAGGCCTTTGAGGCCGATGGCGAGCACGACGGCATGTGGGCAGTGACTCCGTTCATCGAGGACGAGAAACCCCTCTACGTTGAGGTGGACAACGACCAGGATATGAATATCACCGCCTTCCGCGACCAGGCATGGGACGGCGCCAAGTATGTGTCGGGCGGCATCTATGCCATGGATAGCAAGGCGTTTAAGGTACTTGACCACTGTATCGAGAACGGCATTTCGCGCATGCGCAACTTCCAGCGTGCCCCCGTCGAGGCCGGTTTCAACCTCCAGGCGTTCTCCATCGACAAGATTATCGATGTGGACCATGCAAGCGACATCGAAGTAGCACAGAAATTTATATTAGAATAAAAAGAAACCGCAAGCCGTGATTTCGTAGCGAGCAACGCGAGCGTTTCGTAGCCAAGTGCGAGCGCCGCGTT
>JAZQPG010000200.1:0-9658 GCA_045628365.1 Sodaliphilus sp.
CCGCGCCAGCACGTGCCGGTAACCTAAAAGACTGGCAACCGCACAGCGTATTTAGGGTCGGTTTACTTCACCACTTTACTTACAGTGCCGTCGCTGTTGACGATGATGTTGATGCCCTTGATGGGGCTGTCGTGGCGCACACCGCTGATGTCGTAAATAGCGGTGGGACGGCTTGATGACGCGTTCACGTCCACGATGTCGGTGCCTACGCTCTCGATACCGAGCATCACATAGCGCAGGTAATCAAGATCTTCCTTAGAGACGCCACATTCGAGCCAGTAGTTATAGAAGCACTTGGCCAGGTCTTCGGCGGGACCAAAGGTGTAGATATAAGGAACGAGCTGCGCAAAGGTGTCGTTAGTGGTCTTCACATAAGAACGGGGACGCATGCGATCGCAGAAGGTGGACATCTCATAGTCACGGATGAGGTCGATCTCTTCAACTCCCAGCACACCCTCGATAAGGAACGCCAGCAGGCCGGCACGGTCGGCACCAACGAGGCAATGCAGGTTCACGTTCTTGCCCTCGCGCAGACGGTCAATGACCCAACGCAGGCACACGGCGTTCTTCTCTTTCATCTGGATTCCAGAGTAATACATTCCGCCACTGATGACCTTGAAATCTATGTCGCCCAGCGGAGAAGAAGTGTTGGGGGAGTCACCGCGCAGGTCCAGCTCGGCGCCGATGCCAAGGTTGTCTACAAAGTCATGTATGCCAGTTGCGGTGACGTTGTCAAAGTTTCCGCTGCGATAGATGCGTTCATACCTGATGGGGACATTAAACGTTGTGGGCCATCCTCCCAGGTCGCGCACGTTGAACGAGCCGTCCACGTTGATCATCCTCACCTGTCCCTCGGTGTAGAAGTCTCCGCTGGTGACCTCGTTCACTTCCCCGGTGAGGAGTTCTTCTTCCACCTTATAATAATAGTGACGGCCAGGAAGCATGTTGTAGATGTTATAGGACCTTGCCCCGAGCGACTTGGTGTAGTGGGTAACGGCATTGCTGTAATCCTCGTTTTCGCTCACCACGATGCGTATTTTGCTCAGTTTGCTGGTAACGGTAGACGTCACCCAGTTAATGTGCTTTCCGCGGGGGATGTCCAGCCTGCTGCCATAGAGCGTCTTGTTATAGTACTGCCCGATGACGCTCACGTTGTAATCGGTGTTATACAGATATGTATCATCGGCCAGATAAGCCTGGACAGCGTCATTCTCGATGTTTACCACGTCCACGTCCTGGGCGCTGCCGAGCATTGAAGCACACAATGCCAATGCCACAAATGTTGCTTTCCTCATATTCAGTTTCATTGTTTTTAGTTCTATATTTACGGTAGTTTATTTTTCGGTTGTTTGTCCTGCAGCAAGCCACGTGCGCAGGGAGGGTAACAGCTGCTCGGCGCGTGCCACGCCCAGGTCATAGACCCGTCTCAGCTGCCCGGGGTCGCTCGACGTGTGGCCAATGGGCAGTTTCTCCTCGGGATAGATGGCAAACACGTTGCCAGCTGCCTGTTGTTGCCTGACGTACTCTAGAGCCTTGTTGTATCCCTCATGACGGCATGCCATGGCCTCGACCACACGGGGATACCTGCGCATCACCCTCTTCACCAGCGGCATGAGTTTATTAGGCTTCTTCACGAATCCATCAGGCTGGGTGAGGATGACCACGTTGCGTCCATGGCCCAGTTGCTCCATCTTGGCAAGTGGTATCGAATCCACCATGCCGCCGTCAAGCATCTTGTGGCCATCAATCTCCACTATCTTAGAGACCATGGGCATCGATGCCGAGGCACGCAGCCACTCGAAGCACTCGTCGCCGGCCTTGTCACACAGGTGGTAGATGGCCTCGCCGGTCTCCACGTCCATGCACACGCACCACATCTTCATGGGGTTGTTGTCAAACACCTCGTTGTCGAAGTGGTCGAGATGGGCAGGCAGGTAGTGGTAGCAGAAGTCACCGCCAAAGAGGTCCCCGGTCTTGATGAGCGAGCGCACGCTGCAATAGCGCCAGTCGTTGCAGTACTTGGTGTTGTAGCGCAGGGCACGTCCCTGCTGGCGCGACTTGAAGTTGCACCCGAAGGCGGCTCCGGCACTCACGCCTATCATGCCGTCGAAAGTGATGCCCTCGCGCATGAACACGTCAAGGATGCCCACGGTGAACATGCCGCGCAGCGCTCCTCCTTCAAGTACAAGTCCGGTTTTCATATTTATGACAATTCTCCAGTATTAATGAACCTCCACGGGGGTTAGAACGGGTAACCTATTGCCAGATGCAACGCGAAACCATCCTTGAACCGTGGAATGTTATAGTATCCGTGGCGCGTGGTCTCATAGGGCAGGTGAAGGCCCAGTCCCAGGTCGGCACGCACGACAAGCATCTGCATGTCGAAACGCATACCCACACCGGTGCCCAGGGCCAGTTCCTTGAAGAAGTTCTTCATCTGCAGCTTGCCTCCGGGGCGGTTGGGGTCGTCCTTGAGCAGCCACACGTTGCCGGCATCGAGGAACACGGCTCCCTTGAAATAGCCGATGAGCGGGAAACGGTATTCCCAGTTGGTCTCGAACTTGAACGTACCAGTCTGGTCATAATAAGCATAAGCGCCTTGGTCCTTGGGATGGAAACTACCGGGACCCAGGGTGCGCACGGTGAAGGCACGCACCGAGTTGGCACCGCCTATGTAGAACTGCTCGCGGTAAGGCACCTCGTTGCTGTTGCCATAGGCATGGGCGGCACCCAGGAGCACGCGTCCCACCAGTGAGGACTCGCTAGTGAGCTTGCGGTCCCACACCACCTGGGTCTGGACCTTGGCAAACTGGGAGAACGGCGTGCCAAAGAGTTTCTTCGTGCCCTTGCTACGCGCCAGGGCCCATATACCCGACAGGACATTACCAGCCTCGCTCACCTGCAGGCTCCACGTGATGTCGTTAGGACCAAACACGTTATTATAAGTGTAAGAGTACTGCATCATGGGCACGAACATATCCTGGAAACTGAGGGCTATGGCAGGGTTGGCATGCATGGCCGAGTCAAACGCCTCGGTGCGGCTGATAAGCTTGGAATATGTGAGCTTGAACGGGGTGAACTCGTTGAGTGATTTCTTGTTGGCATGCCATTCCCATGACATCGACATCCCCACCTGGGCCATCTTGAAGAAGTCGGGCCGGTTCATGATGCTTCCGTCAATCGCAAAGCGGGTCCAGTTGAGGTACCGGCGGCTGCGGTCGACAAAGCGTGGAGCCAGCAGGCGCGGGATGGCAAGCGACATGTCTATACCGAACTCATAGGAATTAAAGTCGGTCTTGGCATCGCTGCTGCCGGGTCCGGTCTGCCACTCGTAGGAGGCCTTGAGGTTGGCACTAAGGCGTTCGCCGCCACCCATGAGGTTCTTCTGTGTCGCTCCCAGTTCGAGACCGGGACCAATGAAGCTATTGCTCTTAGACGTTCCCTGTACCTCAAGTTTCACCTCCCATGGCTTGTCGAGCGTGCAGTTAACAACGACATCGAGCACTCCGTTGCCGTCGGGCGTGATGCTGTCGGGCACGGGAATCACCTGCATGTCTATGTTAGAGAAGATGCCCAGCCTTGACAGTGCCACCTGGGTGCGGTCCATGCTGTTGACACCGAAGATGCGTCCGGGACGCATACGCAGGTTGGTATAGATCGCCTCGTCCTTGATGTGGACCGGCTCATACTTGATGAGCTTGCACTGCGGCAGGTCAAGGGTGTCGGGGATGATGCTGTCCGAGCCGGCAACGGCACTGGCAACAGTGGCAGTGACGTTACGGGTCACATACTTGACGTGGGCCGAGTTGGGCACGTCGGGAGAATTGATCAGCTGGATGTCGATGACGCCCTTGGTGTTGACGCTGTCGGCCAGATACTGGATATACTCGGGACGGAAGAAGTAGTAACCGCGGTTGCGCAGCTGGTTGGTGATATTGATGCGCACGGCATTGAGCGAGTCAAGGCAGTAGCGGTTGCCGGTCTTGAGATAGGTATCACGACGTGCCAGCGAGTCAATGAAGTTGCACACCGGTGTGTTGAGCCCTATGTACTTGACCTCGCCAATGGTGTAAGGCTTGGCTACGTTGACCTCGTAGGTGACGCTCGCCTTCTGCGGGTTACTCTTGCTATAGTTGAGCTTGTAGTAGGCGTTTGAGGTAAAGTAACCATTGTTGTGCAGCAGGGTGTTGATCATGTCGGCACGTGCCTGAGGCCTCACCCTCGAGATTAGCACCGGGCGCGACACGAGCAGCTTGTAGAGCCACCCCTTGAATCCCTTGGAATTGGCATCCCAGTGGTTATACACCCACAGGCCCAGGGGGAACGGGGTGCGGTAGTAAGGAGAGTATAGCGGGTTGTTGGGCTTGACATTGATGGCCTCGAATATCTGGTCCTTGACGTCATCATCAAGCTTCACGCTGTCGGGCTGGTGGTAGTTCACCTTCTTGACGCCCGTGTAGAGCACGTCGTTCTTACCCAGTTTGCTGGTTGTGGAGCATGACACCGCTGCCAGCCCCAGGGCAACCAATGCTATTATGATCTTGAGTCGGTTCATTGTTTATCACTGTTTTGGGTGTTTGACTCGGTGGCCTCGGGTGCAACCGCAGGAGTCGTGGTGGTATCCATCAGCACGGGTCTGAATGGTTTGAACCTGAAGAGCGACTTGAGGTCGTTAACCTTGTATTTCATCACGAAGCCCACGCCGGTCTTGGTCACCTGTCCCTCGAGGATACTCTCGTAACCCATGTTACGGAACAATCTCACGTAACGGCTACCGGTGTTATTGAGCGAGTATTCAAATGAGATGTCATTGAGGAGGTTCTGGGCAAAGTTAACCTCGGCACTGGCGTCGGTACTGTACTCACCGCCCACCACGATCTTGAATCGGTCGTTGAACAGATTCTTGGACAGGCGGTAAGAGTAGCTGGTCTCGAGGCCATGGCCGCTGCCCGCTTCATACTGATTGATGCCAAACGACAGGTCAACACCCTTGAGCATCTTGCCGGCCCAGTTGTTTAGCTGGGACTGCACGAACGAGAACAGTGCCGTGCTGGCGGTGATGTTGTTGGGTGCGGCGGTGCTGTTACTGCCCGAGTAGGTGTTGTAGAGCAGCAGGTTGATGGCTGCCTGCGAGCGCTGCACGTCGGTCATCGACTGCAGCTCGTTCTGCACGGTCATGTCGCCCACGGCACTCATGTCAAAGTCAAGTTTAATCACTCCCAGCGTGCCACCCACGTTGGCGGTGATGAGGAAGTCAACGAGACGTGACCCCTGGTCGCCCATGCTGACGCTGGTCTTGACGTTCTCGGTGGCACTGATGTTGAGCTGCGGGTTCAGCATGTCTCCGGTCCACACGACGGTGCTTCCGGGAACGATCACGAAGTTCTTTTGCGAGATGAGAGGCGGCGAGTAACGGAAGCTTCCGCTCTCGATTGTATATGTTCCGGTGAGCACGCTCTTGCCTGCGAAGTCAAGGCTGTACCTGAGTTTGCCGCTGCCGTCTATAGTGGCACGGTCCTTGCCGTCGGGCGACAAGAAGGCGTTGATCTTGGCACCTTGCTGCACCTCGAGGTTAGCGACTATGTTGGTCGATGTGGTGCCGTTCTTGGTAATGAGGTTGGTGGCACCGCCTGTCGAGTCGTTTAGATTAACAAATGTCACCATGTTCTCGTCGATGCTGCTGGTGAGGTTGCTCAGTTCGTCCTGCAGCACATAGGTGAGGTTGCTTCCGGTGAGCAATGCCAGGTCGGCACGCATGTCCATGCTACCCTCGCGGCTGATGAGGCTGGCGGCGATGTCGGCATATCCCTTGCCAAACATCTCGGAGAATGTGCGCTGCTCTGAACCGATGAACTGAACGTTGGTACCATCGAGCTGAAGGTCTATCACGGGGTTCTCGGTATCCTGGAAGTCAACGCATCCGTTCACGGTCACGGGCTTGTTGTTGAGGCCCATGATGCGGTAACCGTTAAAGCTGATCAGGTTGTCGGTCACCTCCAGTTTGTCGTCACACAGCTTGAGTGAGCTGCCAAATCGAGGCAGGGTCACGTAGGCCGAGTCGGCAACGAGCGAGCCGTTGAGGATCGGGGTGTCCATCGAGCCCTCTACCTTTACATCGCCCTGCAGGTAGCCCTTGAGCCACACCATGCGGCCGGGGATGAAGGGCGACACCTTGGACAACGGGAAACGGTCGAGTTTCATGGCCAGGTTGAGGGTGTTGCCGTCGATCGCCTCGGCTGCTTCGCTGAGCGAGCCATAGGCCAGGGCAACGTGTGATCCGTCCACGAGCATGTCGGCGTTGACACGGGTGCCGTGGGTCACGGGATCGAGGTCATAGTCGGTGGTGATTTTAAAGTCACCCTCACGCATTCCGTTGTAAACAAAGTTATTCAGGTCAATAACACCCTTACCGTCCAGGCCATGGCCGTCAAACGCCACGTCCATGTCGGCATTGAGCACACCGGTCATGGGATCCAGGTTGGGCATGAACTTGGTCCACTCCTCGATGCGCAGGTTGTTGATGTTAAGCTTGATATTCTCGGTCGTGTCGCCTGGCTCGCGGCTTGTGTTCAGGGCCACGAGGCTGGAGTCGCTCAGCAGCTTCACGTCGGCATCAAGCATGCGGGTGCCATAGTTGTAGTTGACATAGTTGCTGTCGTTGATTTCCCACTTGCGGTAACCAATCACCGGCTCCTTGGGGAAGAGTTTCATGTTGAGGGCTGTATCGGTGAGTGTGGCGTTACAGCCTATGCGGTAGCCCATCTCGTTGTGGATGTTGTGCTGCAGGGCGAGGAAATCGATTGTAGCGCCTTTGACACCACCCACCAGCGACACCTGTGCGAAATCATCCATCGTGCCGGGGCGGTTGCCCATGTGGGCTTTGAAAGCCAGGTAACGGTTCCACTGCGATGCCTTGAGCGTGAGGGTGTCAACGTTGGTGCCCTTGACACTGAGGGCACGCACATATCCGTCGATGAAGATAACCGAGTCATTGCGCATGTCGAGGTTCACGTCCTTGAAGTCGACGTCAAACTTCTGCATATATCGCTGCACGAGTCCGTCGGTTCCCATCTTGACGTTGAACGTGAAGGGCGGCAGGGCTTCCTGCAGGGTGTCTATATTGATCGAAATCTGCTCATACTGCTCCATGGCAATGTTGTAACTCTCTGAGAAGGAGCCTATGAGCTCGTCGATGGATGTCTCCGAGGCAAAGTCTATGTGGTTGTCCTCGTTGTCAAAGACGAGGCTGGTCGACATCTCGTCGCTGTGGAATATAGCCTGCACCGACTCGGCAACAAAATGGTCTTCCTCAAATGTCCAGTCAAGGTTCCTGATGTCGAGCTTGGCGTCGTACAGCGAGTTCACCAGGTCGATATCGCCATGAGCCACGATACTGCCGTGGCCGTTGCACTCGCCGTCATAAGCACCCAGGGCGTTGAGGTCAAGGTCCTCGATATCACCCACTGCATCAACGATGTAGTGTCCGTCGTCGAGGAGACCGTGGGCGTTAATGTTGACGCGGCAGTTATCGTTGGCGCTCGACACGAATCCGTCAAACTGTCCGCCGTGCAGTTTCACGTCGGCAGTGAGGTTTTCATAGAACGAGTCGCTGTAATTGATGCCGGCAAGATCCACCTGGGCGTCAATGTTGGTTCCGGGACTCATGAAGTCAAAGCCGTTGCCGCTAGCCACCACGTGGGCGGTGAGCTCGTCAACCTCCGACAGCGGTGCGATCGCCTTCACAGGGAAGTTGGTGAACGTAGCGTCCACTGTATATGTCTCACTGTTAGCGTTGAAGGTTCCTTTTCCAACCATCTTGCCCGATGCGAGTGTCATTGAGCCCTCGGCAGCGATGTTGCGGTTCTCAACCTTGGCGTGGGCCACGAGCGACATGGGCGGGAAGTCTATCTGTTCCTGCAAAGCCTTGTCGAGCAGCGTGGGCTTGATGAACCGTATGTTGTCAAAGCGGCCGTCTATGTCGATGTCGGCAACGAGTTTGTCGAGGTCAGTGGGGTTGATGACAGTGCCCTTTACCGTTGCGCGGGCATATCGCGGCAGCTCAGCAGTGAGTGTGCCTATATCGAGGCGGCGTGCGTTGCCGCTGGCGTTACCCTTGATGGCAATGGGGGCCAGGTGGGGGATGGTGTTGAGCATGGGGGCATAGGCCGGAAGCAGTCTCACCACGTCCTGCATGGCGATGTGGCAGTCGGTGTTGAAGCGCACCTGGCCGTTATACGGGTTGTCCACCATCGACAAGTCGAGGCGGGCGTCGAGGTTTATGTCGCTCATCAACGTCTTCAACTTGAGTTTCTCGACTTTCACCTCGCGGCTGTTGAGGGCGATGTTACCCTCGCCCTGCTGCAGGCGCAGGCCGCTGCCCAGTTCATCGAGGGTGAGATGCTTGAGCGACAGCGCCACGTCGGTGTCGCGGTTATACAGGTTATAAACGTCAAGGTCAAGGTTCTCGACCTCGATGCAGTCGTTGTTGAGGCCACGGCCGCGGCGGGGTTGCTTGTTGCTAAGTGCGTAGGTGGCACTGGCTCCTTTCAGATGCAAGGTATCGGCCTTTATGGTCCAGGGCACGGTATCGAGTTCGCTCTTGTTCTTGCCACAGGTGTCGACGGGAACAGGATGGTCGAGAGCAAACTTGCGCTGGAAAAACTCGGTGGGATACAGGTACTTGACACTCAGGCTATCGGCCTTCAGTGACTGGGCGTCCACCTTGTGCTCACCGGTGTCCACTATGCCATTGGCTAGAGTCAAGTGGGTCACGTGCACTTGCATCTTGTCAATTGTTGGCAACATCATCATGTTGTAGTTAACATCATCGACAACGAGATTAAAAGCCTGTATCTTCCAGGGCTTGGACTCCTCGGCCTCGGTGGTGTCACATTCGTTCACAACCTTGTAGGGGTAGTAGTCGAGGCGCACATCGCCTCCCCTCACCTTGCCGTCTATGATGTTGAACAAATGGTTGTCGATATCTACCTCCACACCCTTTACCTTGCACATCTGCAGGTCGGCGCGAAGCACCATCGACGAGTCTTCCGATATCATGCGGTAGCGGCCATCCTCGAGCAGGGCCTCGTCAAGTTCAATGTCAAGCGAGAGAAGCGGCTTCACGGCAAGGCTCGCCGTGAGATTACCCACGTGGGCCATCGTGTCGCGTTCACCGGTGCGCACAATCAGGCTGTCAACGCTCACGTCAAGCGGGAACTTCAACAGGATGCGTTCCAAGCTTATCTTCATTCCGGTTTCCTTCGATGCATACTCACATGCATAGTCCTTGGCAATGTTCTGGACCCACGGGATATAGAGCGTTGCCGGTGCAAGAAGCACCAGCACGCACAACACTCCCACCGCCTGTACCAGGTAACTTATTATGCTTCGCTTATTGCGTTTTGACATTTCTCTTGATTTATTTTTTACACTTAAAAATCACACAAAGATACTGCAAAAAAGCGACACATGCCAATTTTTCAAGAACTTTCTTCGCGCACGCATGTAAGAACACCTAATAATCGAGTAGGAGGAAAACGAAGTAGTTTTCTTCCTACTTTCGTTTTCCGACCTCTCACACCACCGTACGTGCCGTTCGGCATACGGCGGTTCCTATTTTGGATTCCATTCGAGATATGAATCCATAAGACACCTATAA
>JAZQPG010000201.1:0-26793 GCA_045628365.1 Sodaliphilus sp.
ACATGTCGCGAGGCGAAGAGCGAAGACTCACTGCAACCGTTTTGCCGGAGAATGCCAGCAACAAGAAAGTCACTTGGTCGGTCGATAACCCCGGTGTGGCACGTGTGGCAAACAATGTGGTGTATGCGGTTGCCGACGGTGAAGCAATCATCACCTGCACTGCCGCCGACGGCAGTGACGTGAAGGCTACCTGCAAGGTCGTGGTCGGCGTGACGCACGAGTATGTTGACCTGGGGCTTCCTAGCGGTGTGCTGTGGGCAACATGCAATATCGGGGCCGAAAAGCCCGAGGACATTGGCATGTATTTCCCCTGGGGTGAAACCAAAGGATATGCCAAGGGGGAGAACCACTGGTTCATATGGGATTACTACAAATGGTGTCGAGGTAGCAAGACTATTATCACAAGATACTGCACGAATTCGGGTTATGGTGAGGTTGATTACATATATGAACTTCTTGCCGAGGACGATGCTGCCACCGTTATTTGGGGTAAGGACTGGCGCATGCCCACCTCTCAGGACATCAGTGATCTGTGCAACAGTGAATACACCACCAGTGAGTGGGTAACCGTGAACGGTGTCAAAGGTCGCATGATTACGAGCAGAATCAATGGTAATTCAATCTTTATGCCAGCCGGCGGACGTCGTTTTGACTCAGAAACTGGCTTCGTTGGAGAAAATGGCAACTACTGGTCGGGTTCGGTCGTTGGTTCCATGCCTTGTGCTGCAGATCTTCTTGACTTTAGTGCTGCCAGAATGACTCGAGGAACAGGCGATCGCTGTATGGGACTTACCATTCGCCCGGTGCGAGTGGTTAAGGCGCAATAAACCATATAAAAAATGTTATAGCTCATTGATATATCAAATAAAATAATTAACTTTGAAAGTAATTTTATATCAGTTTTGATAATGAACGATATATCTGAAATACTGCGGGAGTTATTGGACCGCTGTGGCAACACCAGCGTTCTTGACATTGAGTTTAAGGAAATGCTGCGTTGCGATGATGAACTTAAAACGGAGTATAAGTCATGGTGCAATGCACATGGGTATAGCCGCCGTGACGGATACCGCGAGTATATTAACGAACTTGTCGAGTCTCAGGACTCGATATGGGACAACTACAAGGAATACGGCAACGAAATATAACGAAACAACGATACAGATGACTGATAAACTGAGATTTCCCGCCGAGTGGGAACAACAGGATGCCGTGCTGCTGGTGTGGCCGCATGCCGGCACCGATTGGCGTGACATCCTTGACGAAGTGACCGAGTGCTATGTTAACATTGCACGCGCCATCATCCAGGATGAGGACCTGGTGCTGGTGTGCTATGACACCGAGGAGGTAAAAGGGATGCTGGGCGACGTGGACATGTCGCGCATCCATTTTTATGAGATGCCCAACAATGACACATGGGCCCGTGACTTCGGTCCCATAGGCGTTATCAAGGACGGTAAACCCGCTTTGCTTGACTTCACGTTCAACGCCTGGGGAATGAAGTTTGCCGCCGACTGCGACAACCTCATCACATCTACTCTCCATGACAAGGGCGCTTTCAATGCTGCGCTATTGCCTAACCGCGACATGGTGCTTGAGGGTGGCAGTGTGGAGAGCGATGGCAACGGCACGGTGATGACAACCTCCATGTGCCTGCTGCAGGAGAACCGTAACCCATGGATGACACGTGGGCAGATTGAGGATGAACTCAAGAAGCGCCTGGGTGCCGAGAAGGTGCTGTGGATAGAAAACGGATACCTCACCGGCGACGATACCGACGGACACATCGACACCATTGCACGCTTTGCCCCGCACAATACCATCGTGTACATGGGCTGCGACGATGAAACCGATGAGCAGTACCAGTCGCTCAAAGCGATGGAAGACGAGCTGAAGGCTGCCACCAACGTCAACGGTGAGCCTTACCGCTTGCTGCGTCTCCCCTCTCCCGCTCCGATTTGCGACATGGGCCTGGATTGTTTCAGGCTGCCAGCCACCTATGCCAACTTTCTGATCATGAACCATCAGGTTCTCGTTCCCGTATATGGTCAAACAAGCGACGAACTGGCACTGCAGGTTATACAGGAAGCATTCCCCGGCTATAAGATAATAGGTATTGATTGTAATTCACTCATCAAGCAGCATGGTTCGCTCCACTGCGTCACTATGCAGCTGTTTGCTAACACATTGAAGAAATGAAAGTAGGTATCATACAACAACACAACACTGCCAACGTTGAGGCTAACCGTGAAGCCTTGATGGGCAAAATAAAGAAATTGGCTAACGAGGGAGCTCAGATGGTTGTTCTGCAGGAGCTACATGACTCTCTATACTTTTGCCAGGTAGAGACCGTTGATAACTTTGACCTCGCTGTTCCCATTCCCGGCCCGGTTACCGATGCCTATGCCGAGGTGGCGCGCGAGTGCGGCATTGTGCTAGTTACATCGTTGTTTGAACGTCGTGCCGCAGGACTGTACCACAACACGGCTGTTGTCTATGACACCGACGGAAGCATCGCCGGCAAGTATCGCAAGATGCACATCCCCGATGATCCTGCCTACTATGAGAAGTTTTACTTCACCCCCGGTGACCTGGGGTTTGAACCCATTGACACCTCGCTAGGCCGCTTAGGTGTGCTCGTGTGCTGGGACCAATGGTATCCCGAGGCAGCACGCATGATGGCGCTCAAGGGTGCCGAGATGCTCATCTACCCCACTGCAATTGGCTACGAGAGTAGTGATACCCCCGACGAGCAACAGCGTCAGCGCGAGGCTTGGATGACAGTGCAGCGAGGTCATGCTGTGGCTAACGGTCTGCCGGTTGTAACTGTCAACCGCACTGGCCACGAGGATGATCCCTCGGGACAGACTAACGGTATCCAATTCTGGGGCAGCAGCTTTGTTGCAGGTCCCCAGGGAGAACTCCTGTACCAGGCTCCCGTTGACGAAGAGGTTGAAACTATCATCGATATAGACATGAAGCGCAGCGAGAACGTGCGCCGCTGGTGGCCGTTCCTGCGCGACCGCCGCATCGAGAACTACGACGGCCTCACCAAGCGCTTCCTCGACTAAAACTCAGACACGTATACATAGAGTAACGCCAAGGCCTCTGTAAAGCATTGAAACGACATTGCTAACATCGGTCTTGGGCGTTTCTCTTCTCTCTCCTCTCTTATCTTTCCTCTCTAAACTAGAATGTGAAGTGGAGTTGGATGCGCACGCCGCGGCGGTCAACGCCGGGAGTGTTGCGATAAGACAATCGCCACACGTAGTCAACTCGCAGGATGGTGAAGATATTGTCCAGACCCACGCCCATTTCCATGTAAGGCGTTTTGCCCATCTCCTGACACAACGGTCCCTCGGGAAAAGCAATCAGGTCGGTATTCTTTGCAGGGTCGTTTTTGTCGCTCAGGCTGCCCCACAGGCCGCGCATCGATACCACCTCGCGCAGCTTGAGCTTCTTGAGCAGCGGCAGTCGGTTCATCAGGATGCCGTTGCCCCAGTAGGTAACATCCCATGACATGTACTGGTCGTTGACAAACTCCATCGCGTTCATCAGCGCGTAGCTCTCGGGCTGGATAGTGTAAGACAAATTGGCGTTGGGCAACAGCAAGTCGGGATAAGCCACTTTGCTCCACAGCTTTGCACCCTTGACAATGATGTCGGTATAGCCGAAAGCCGAGAACCAGAACCTCTTTTGTATTCCCATTTCGGTCTTGTTGACCTCGTAGAGGCTGCCCATGAATCCCTTGGGCATATAGGTGTGTGTGAGCGTCAAGATGGGTGCATCCATGTTGATGGGGATGCGGTAAGAGCGTGTCTGGTAGAACTTCTCGCCTGGGGCAAAACGCACGGTGGCTTTGAATCCTGCCTCGGTGTAGTTGCTCCTTGTCGTCCCGTCGGCATAGTTGAATCCCAGCAGTCGCGATGCCTCGTGGATGTTGTGCTCCATACCTATTGAGAATGAGAAGTGGTGCTGGTTTTCATACTTGTATTCCACCTCGGTCTTGCGCAGGTACATCAGTTTGTCGTCGCGCTGGCGTTTAAGGGCAAGGAACATGTTGTCGGTGTTGGTGTACAGGTACTGCTGTCCCAGTTTGTCCACGTCATACTGGTGTTTCACCCTGATAGAGTTGATGGGGAATTCCATGTCGAGTGCCTTCTTCTCGTTGAACGAGTATTCGAGCTGCCCCATGTATTTCAGTTTCTCATCCTTGAAACCATAGGCTACATATCCGCGAGTAAACCAGTGTCGGCTCAGGTTTACAGTCGACATGCCGCCCACCCTGAGGCGCATGCCCTCTAGCGTATTGCCGTTGAAAGTGGTGTTGAGCGGTCCAAAGTCCCACTTGCTGTTTTTCTTTGAAGTGGGTATATATCCGTTGGCCATGGTGACCACTACCTTCTCCACCCAGTAGAAGACTTTAGACTTGCGCAGGCGAGCCAGCATGCGCTTGACTGCGTTGCCATCGGTCTTGTTGTTGACAGGGCGGTTAATGGCCCAGTATTCATCGGTTTTGGTTGTGGCATCCGAGTCAATCATTTGTTCTCCGCTGACGTTCCATATCGTCTGGTCTTCGGGCGGAGCCATCGAGTGGTTGTTGTAGGTGGTTTCGCGCCGTGCAAAGAATCCGCTTGTGCCCTTGACGAGGCGGAATACCACCTCGATGTCATCACGGGTCTTCAACCGGGATCCGTCAGGAGCTTTCTCAAAGTCCTGAATGATATACATTTGCTCCACATAGTTGAGGTTGATGTTGCGCGGGACGTTCATTGCCACGCGTTTCACAAAGAGAGTTGAATCGTTGAGCGGAATGTACATGCGGCCCAGGAAGCCGAAACTCTCGGTGTTGAAGGGCACGAAACTAAGCTCAATGCAGCGCTCCCCCTCAACATCCACAGTGTCATTGAGGAAGTACTTGTAGAATGTTGTCCCTATCGAAGACAGCGGGCTAACGAAGCGGTTGGTCATCAGCGTGACATCGTTGCCATAGATATCCACTTCCCTGAAAACATCGTCAAGGAATGTCTTGATGCTGGTTTGATCAAACGACTCGTCCATGCCGTCGCTCTTCATGGCTGCGACGTGCTCCTTGTGGCTTGACGGATGGTTGCGGTAGTACTCGGTCGACAACTTTTCCTTGATGCTGACCGGGAGCACCCTGTTGCCGGTGAATGTTGAAGTGTCGGCATATTCCTCAAGGAACTTATATTTCTTGAACAAGACATTGCTGTTGAGCACCTCGTTGATATCATTGAAGCCAAAAGCTATACGCTCATATTTATCGTAGGAGTAGTAGTCGTTGGCCTTGGGGTCGTTCTCTGATCGGCGGGCTATGAGTTTGCGGGCAAGTTCTACCGCGGGGTTGTCCTTTTTGCTATACTTTTGTTTACCCTTTTTCACGACCACCTCGTTAAGTGCCACGGTTGTGGATGCCAGATCGATGATAACAACAGTTTGGCCACTCTTGATTTCGACCTCCTGGGTAGTATAACCCACAGCCGAAGCCCTGAGCTTGGTGACTTTGGAGCGTGTGTTGATGTTGAAGCCGCCGTGTTCATTGGTTATGACACCGACATCAGTACCGGGTACCGATATTGAAACGTAAGACACTGGCTCGCGAGTGAGTGAGTCGCGAACCATACCTGTGATTTGAACCATATTCTGTGCATTCAACCCCATCACTGCGGCCAATGCCAATAATAATGTTATAATGTGCTTCTTCATTTCGAGTGCAAAATTACTCAAAAAAAGGGACAGAGGCAAACCGACCCACAAAACGGACCAAAAAATCGTACATATGTTACAACTTTTTCATGCACCGCTTGGTCTATATTCCATGGGATTTCAGTAACTTTGCACTAATGAAATCCTATATAGAAGATGGCAATAGAAATTGAACATAAATATTTGGTGAAAGATATGAGTTTTAAGAAGATGGCTCACAAGTCCTATAGTATTACTCAAGGATATCTTTCGCGCGAGAAAGGACGTACCGTCAGGGTGCGTGTTAGGGACGATGAAGCATATGTCACGATAAAGAGCGGACGCACCGAGGGATTTGGACGACAAGAGTATGAATACCGCATTCCTGTTGAGGACGGCCGTGAACTCATGAAACTGTGTCCTGCCCCGGTTATTGAGAAGACACGCTACCTTGTTGATTATGCCGGCAACACGTGGGAAATAGACGTGTTCCACGGCGACTTGGACGGATTGGTAATTGCTGAGATTGAGCTGAATAGTGAGGACCAGCAGTATGAAGTGCCGCCGTTTGTGGGCGAGAATGTCACCGGTGATTCTCGCTATAGTAACTCCCGCTTGGGCTTGGGCATGTTAAAATAACCTATAAAAGCAACAGTTTTTTGTCCGTTGGCAAAAAATGTAGTACTTTTGTATGTTATAAATATAAGTATGGATAATTTGAGAAATATTGCGGTCCTGGGCAGCACTGGCTCGATAGGACGGCAAACACTAGATATCATAGCAGAGTATCCGGAGCGCTTCAAGGCTTGGTTGCTCGTTGCCAACAATAGCGCCGACTTGCTTATCGAGCAGGCTTTGGCTACGCGCCCCCATGCCGTAGTGATTGCCAATGAGGCTCACTATGACAAGGTGAAACAAGCTCTTGCCAACAGCGGCATTGAGGTGCATGCAGGCTCTGAAGCTATTGCCCAACTCGTTACACATCCCGATGTTGACACAGTTGTCACTGCTATGGTGGGATACAGCGGATTGGAATCTACGATAGCGGCTATCAAGGCGGGCAAGAAAATTGCGCTGGCCAACAAAGAGACACTTGTCGTGGCAGGTGACCTCATTACTCGTTTATTGCAGAACTCCGACTCGGTGCTATACCCTGTTGACAGCGAGCACGGGGCGTTCTATCAGTGTCTCGTGGGCGAGCGTCATGAGGATATAGAGAAACTCATTCTCACGGCTTCGGGTGGTCCGTTCCGCACCACTCCCATCGAACAGCTCAAGGACATGACTGCCAAGGACGCTTTGAAACATCCCAACTGGAGCATGGGCGCTAAGATCACCATCGACTCGGCAACGATGATGAACAAGGGATTTGAAATGATTGAAGCCAAGTGGCTCTTCGGTGTTTCTCACGAAGATATCGAGATCGTGGTACACCCTCAGTCGATTGTTCACTCTATGGTGGAGTTCAAGGATGGCTCGGTAAAGGCTCAGCTCGGTTTGCCCGACATGCATTTGCCCATTCGCTATGCACTGGGGCTTCCCGGCGGACGTCTGGCGTCTGACGAGCGCAAGATGACGCTCAGCGACTATGCCAACCTCACCTTTGAGAAACCCGACTTCAACAAATTTCCGCTGCTGGGCAGCGCATACGAGGCTGCTCGTCGTGGCGGCAATGTGCCATGCGTGATGAATGCGGCCAACGAGATCGCTGTAGCGGCTTTCCTCCAGGGGAAAATCGGGTTCAACGGCATCTATGACACGATATCACGCACCATGCAATGGGCCGAGTATATTGCAGTTCCCACTTATGAAGACTATGTGGAGTGTAACCGCGCAGCACGCGAGTATGCTTCTCAATTGATTAAATAACTGAATAACAATAGAATATATATAATAGAGTAAATGAGTACTACTTTGTTTAGAGCTTTTGAACTTATCTTGGCACTTGGTTTGCTGGTGATGGTTCACGAATTTGGACATTATTTCTTTTCACGCGTGTTTGGCGTGTGGGTAGAGAAATTCTACCTTTTCTTTAATCCTTGGTTCTCACTGGCAAAGTGGAAACCCACAGCAAAGAAAGACGAGAACGGTGAGGAAGTAAAGACTTCCTGGCGTTCAACAGTATATGGTATCGGCTGGGTACCCCTGGGTGGATACTGCAAGATAGCCGGTATGATCGACGAGTCGATGGACACTGAGCAAATGAAGCAACCAGCCAAGCCTTATGAGTTCCGCGCTAAGCCCGCATGGCAGCGACTGCTCATCATGGTGGGCGGTGTACTGTTCAACTTCTTGCTTGCCATTGTCATTTACTCAGGCATCGTTTACGCCTATGGCGAGATGTATATCAACTTTGCCGATGCCACCGAGGGTATGGACTACTGCAAGAGCGCGCAGAAGATAGGTTTCAAGAACGGCGATATCCCCCTGATGGCCGATGGACAGCAGCTCACTTATCTCAATGGTGACGAACTGCAGAAGATTGTGACTGCCAAGACCGTGACCGTACTGCGCAACCACAAGGAAAAAGTTGACATCGAAATACCTAGCGACTTTATCTTTACAATTAACGAAGATGCTAAGGACGGCAACGTCATGGCTTACCGCATGCCCGTTGTGATATCGCAGACCCAGCCCCGCATGGGCGCTGAAGCTGCAGGACTCAAGGCAGGTGACCGCGTGCTGGCTGTTAACAATGACACCACACCCAGTTACTCCGAGTTAACCCCTGCCCTTGAAAAAAATGCCAACAAGCCTGTGAAACTGCGCTACTTGCGTGACGGCAAGGAACTTGTTGCCGACGTGAAGGTGGATGAGAATGGTAAGCTAGGCATTCAGTTGACCGAACCTACTAAGGTTTTCAACATACACACCAAGGAGTATAGCTTGCTCGCTTCGATTCCCCGCGGTGTTGAGATGGGCTGGGACAAGCTTGTCAGCTACGTTGGTCAGCTCAAGTATGTCTTCACAAAGCAGGGTGCTCAGAGCCTAGGCGGTTTCGGCGCGATAGGCAGCATCTTCCCCGAGTCTTGGAATTGGCTTGACTTCTGGAATATCACTGCTTTCCTCTCGGTAATCCTTGCCGTGATGAACATTCTTCCCATTCCTGCCCTCGACGGCGGACATGTGTTATTCCTTCTTTATGAGATGATTTTCCGCCGCCAGCCCAGCGAGAAGTTCCTCGAGAGAGCACAGACGATAGGCATGCTGCTGCTCTTTGCACTACTGCTCTTTGCCAACGGTAATGACATCTACAGGTATTTCTTTAAATAATAATGTGACACGATGATATACAAGATGATAAAACTGCGTCGTGGCAAGGAGGAGTCGCTCAAGCGCTTCCATCCCTGGGTATTCTCGGGAGCCATCGACCTGATGGATGACACTATCGAGGAAGGCGATCTCGTATCGGTATATTCTCATGACGGCAAGCACATAGGCAACGGCCATTTCCAGATTGGCAGCATTGCCGTGCGCATCCTCACGTTTGACGACTCGGAGATTAATGAGGACTTCTATGCCCAGCGTCTCCAACACGCCTATGACGTGCGATGCTCGCTCGCTCTGGTTAGAGAAGATAACAACGCCTTCAGGCTCGTGCATGGCGAGGGTGATTTCCTGCCTGGACTGGTTGTGGATATCTATGGCAACACCGCTGTGATGCAGGCCCACTCGCCCGGCATGCACTATGCCCGCAACATGATTGCGTCGGCATTGACCAAGCTGCCCGGTGGCATCGTTAAGAACGTGTACTACAAGAGCGAGACTACGCTGCCTTATAAGGCCCAGCTTGACCCGCAGGACGAGTATATCATCGGAGCCTATGACACTGACGTGGCTATGGAGAACGGACTGAGGTTCCACTGTGACTGGCTCAAGGGTCAGAAGACAGGATTCTTCGTTGACCAGCGCGAGAACCGCAGCCTGCTGGAGCACTACTCGGCTGGACGCCGCGTCCTAAACATGTTCTGCTATACCGGCGGTTTCTCTTTCTATGCTATGCGCGGCAATGCCGAGGTTGTACACTCGGTTGACAGTAGCGCCAAGGCCATCAAACTCACCAACGAGAATGTAGAGCTCAACTTCCCCGGCGACAAGCGTCATGCTGCCTATGCCGAGGATGCCTTCAAATTTTTGGATAACATCAAGAAGGACGACTATGACCTCATCATCCTAGACCCACCGGCGTTTGCCAAGCACAAGAGTGCGTTGAAGAATGCCCTCATAGGCTATCGCAAACTCAATGTCAAGGCGTTCGAGAAAATCAAGTCGGGCGGCATATTGTTCACATTCTCTTGCTCTCAGGCTGTGAACCGTGAGCAGTTCAGGCTGGCAGTGTTCAGTGCCGCAGCAATTTCTCGCCGCAAGGTGCGCATCCTCCACCAACTTACCCAACCAGCCGACCATCCCATCAATATCTACCACCCCGAGGGTGAATATCTCAAGGGACTGGTTCTCTATGTTGAATAACATTAATATATAATAATATGAAGAAAACATTAATCGCTGCCGCTGTGGTAGCAATGACATCAAGTGCTATGGCGCAAAACAATGACTTCAACTACGTGGTTGACCGTTTTGCCGACATCCAGGTGCTCCGTTATCAGGTTCCCGGATTCGACGAACTCTCGCTTAACCAGAAGAAGATGGTATACTTCCTGCACGAGGCTGCTCTGCAGGGCCGAGATATCCTCACTGACCAGAACTGCAAGTACAATCTGCAGGTGCGCCAGGTGCTGGAGCAAATCTATACAAACTTCAACGGTGATCGCAACAGCGATGACTTCAAGGGCTTAGAACTGTACTTGAAGCAGGTGTGGTTTGGCAATGGCATCCACCATCACTATGGCATGGACAAGTTTGTTCCTCAGTTCTCAATCAACTTCTTCGTTGACGAGTATAACAAGCTCCCTATCGAGAAATTACCCATCAACTCATGTGACCGCTGCACCGAGGAGAAAAAATGTGACAAGGCGGCGCAACTGCGCAAGGTGCTTGAAAAGGTTATCTTTGATCCCGAGTTCCTTGCAAAGAAGGTTAACCAGGCCGATGGCGAAGACCTGATTACCACATCAGCCACCAATCTCTACGAAGGCGTGACACAGCAGGAAGTTGAAGACTACTTCAACGCTCTCAAGGACCCCAAGGATGAGACTCCTATCTCTTACGGTCTTAACACCAAGGTTGTAAAGGAAGACGGGAAGGTAGTTGAGAAACCTTATAAGGTGGGTGGACTCTACTCAGAGGCTATCGTCAACATCATCTACTGGCTGCAGCAGGCTGCCAAGGTTGCCGAGAACAGTGCTCAGCGCGACTACATAGGTAAACTCATCGAGTTCTACACCACAGGTTCGCTCAAGACATTTGACGACTATTCAATCATGTGGGCAGAGGAAACCAAGGGTGACATCGACTTCATCAACGGTTTCATTGAGAGCTATGGCGATCCCCTGGGCATGACCGGTTCCTGGGAGGCTATGGTGAACTTCCGCAACAAAGCTGCTTCTCGCCGCACCCAGCTCATCAGCGAGAATGCTCAGTGGTTTGAGAGCAACTCTCCCGTTGACAACCGCTTCAAGAAGGAGAACGTGAAGGGTGTGAGCGCAAAGGTTATCACTGCTGCCATCCTCGCCGGTGACAGCTACCCCTCTACCCCCATCGGCATCAACCTGCCCAACAGCAACTGGATCCGTGCCGCTCATGGTTCAAAGTCAGTTACTCTTGAGAATATCACCGACGCCTACGATGCTGCATCTGCCGGTTCGGGTATGAACGAGGAATTTGCTTACAGTGAGGTTGAGATCAACCTGATGAAGAAGTACCTTGCACTTGCCGACAAGCTGCACACCGACCTCCACGAGTGCCTTGGCCATGCTTCGGGCAAACTGCTCCCCGGTGTGGATCCTGATGGCTTGAAGGCTTACTCGGCAGCTCTTGAGGAAGGCCGTGCCGACCTCTTCGCCCTCTATTACCTGGCTGACCCCAAGCTGGTAGAACTGGGTATCTTCCCCGACAATGACACTTACAAGGCTGAGTACTACAAGTACATTATGAATGGCATGATGACCCAGCTCAGTCGCATCGAGCCCGGCAAGAACATTGAAGAGTCTCACATGCGTAACCGCAAGTTTATCAGCGAGTGGTGCTACAAGATGGGTAAGAAGGACAAGGTGATCGAGCTCGTTAAGCGCAATGGCAAGACCTATGTGAAGATCAACAGCTATGAGAAGCTCCGCGCTCTGTTTGGTAAACTGCTTGCCGAGGTTCAGCGCATCAAGAGCGAAGGTGACTACGAAGCAGGTCGCCAGCTGGTTGAGAACTACGGTGTTGTAGTAGACAAGAAACTCCACAATGAGGTTCTTGAGCGTTATAGCCATCTTGACATCGCTCCCTATAAGGGCTTTGTTAACCCCGTTTACCACGTGGTTAAGGATGCCAGCGGTAACATCACCGACATCACAATCTCCTACGACGAGAACTACGTTGAACAGATGCTGCGTTACTCTCGCGACTATTCTCCCCTTACTAACAAGAAGTAAAATAGTTTGACATCAAGATACGGGTGCGCTCTTCAAGAAGTGCACCCGTTTTATTAGAACCGTTTGTTATGCAAGATATTATTCCTGCAATTAAGAAAGAATTCTTTGCCTATCGCAATGGCATTATCGCCGACGCCCTGCGAAGTAGCAGCGACCCTCACTCGTTCATAATGGGTTGCCAGCTTGTAGATGTGGTTGCAATTACATCACGCTACGAGCAGTCACCCGAACTGGCCCAGGCGCTTTGGAACGACCGCAAGCACCGTGAGTGCCGCATGGCAGCCACAATGCTCTACCCTATCGACATGATAGACGAGGAGACTGCGCTCAAGTGGGCCCAGGATGTTGAATGCAACGAGATTGCCGACGTGCTATGCCATCGCCTGCTGCGTCGTTTGCCTTATGCATCATCGCTTGCAATGACACTTCTCAATAATGCCGAGGATAACAGCCGCATGGCCTATACTGGTCTGCGCCTACTTCTCAACCTGCTCATCATGGGTAAGATCGACAATCATGATGAGATAGCCCGAGTAGTGGCGAGGATACGTTCAACCGACCCTTCCAAGGATATAGTCCGCCTCATGGATAGTATTGAGGAAGAATTGGAATAGGGCATCTGCTACGTATAATTAATAATCAAGTGGGAGGTTAACGCTAAGAATTAGTGTTAACCTCCCACTTGGTTTGTCTTTGACTCTCGTGTTCTAACCTCTAACGTAGGGGTTGTATCGCTTCTCCTCGGCTATAGTGGTGCAATCGCCATGGCCTGAATAAACTACGGTCTCGGCCGGGAGTGAGATTAGTTTTGTCTTTATTGATTCGATTATCTGATCGAAGTTGCCGCCAGGAAGGTCACAACGTCCTATTGATCCGGCAAACAACGTGTCTCCCGAGATGAGCTTGTTGCTCTGTGGCGCATACAGGCATATGGAACCTTGTGAGTGGCCGGGAGTTTCAAGGACTTGGATACTCTCACCGTTAAGATCCAGCATGTCTCCGTCTTTAAGATTTCGTGTTGCGACAAAGTCATCAACCGTGATGTTAAGACCAAACATGGCAGCCTGCTCATTAAGTCGACTAAGTAGCATGATGTCCTTGTCGTTGAACTCGATATTAGCGTTGTAGTTGCTGGCTACCCATGATGTTGCTATCGCGTGATCGATGTGGACGTGTGTTAGTACCACCTTTATAATGTTGAGGCGATGCTGCTCAATGAATGATGAGAACACCTCTTTCTCGGATGGATGCATCATGCCGGGGTCGATGACGATGGCATCCTTGCCGTCCTCATGCCACAGCACGTAGGTCATTTCCCCGAATGGGTTGAAGAGCATGCTTTGTACTTTCATAGCGGTAGGTATACTACTTTCTTAGTCTTGAAGAACTCTTCTTTGAAATAGCTGTGTAGGTCGTCCACTAGGACCTCGTTGCGGTAGTTGTGTATCTCAGCGTTCAGGTCACCGCCCTTGAGGCATATGAGCCCGTTGGGGACAGCGTTGTTCATCTCACGGGCAATGAGGCGTTTCACCAACGGTACGATATCAGGCAGCGGCATAACGGCACGGCTCACTACAAAGTCAAATTTACCCTTAACCTCCTTGATGTCTCCGTGCTGGATGGTAACGTTAGTGAGTCCTATCTTTTGAGCAATATCCTGTGCCACCTTCAGTTTCTTGCCGATGCGGTCCACCAGATGGAACTGTACTTCAGGATAATAGATTGCAAGGGGGATACCAGGGAAGCCTCCTCCGGTGCCCAGGTCTAGGACATGTGTGCCGCCAGTGAACTTAACGAATTTCACTATACCCAGCGAGTGCAGGATGTGGTTTGGGACCAGATTATCTATGTCCTTACGTGAAATTACGTTGATCTTCTCGTTCCACTCGGGATACAGCACCTTGAGTTGCTCAAACTGCTGTACTTGTTTCTCGGTGAGTTCGGGGAAGTACTTTAATATCAATTCCATTGGAGTTAACAAGTAATGCGGATTATTGGATTCGCTTGATTACAGACTTCTCGCTCGCATAGGGGATCAATGCTTCGTAGTCAAGGGTTACTGTGGGCTCGCCCAGGGTCTCTACTGAGAGCTCGTTAGGCAGGTAAGTCCATGTGATACCATTGTTGCCAAAGCTGAAGTTGTGGGTAACCGAGAGGTTGTCAATGTTGTAGAATCCCAGTTCGCTAAGTTGTTCCTCGCTGGAGACGTTGTTGTCCTTCATCAGCTGTGACTTGATGTTGTTACACAGCACAGAGTTGCATTCTTCCCTGAACAAGTTGTTGAGGTCAATCAGCGTCATTGTCTCGAGGTCGAAGTTGAAATATTTATGGGTCACTGAAGTAACCTTGTCGTCTTTCTTTACCACTTCCACCTTGCTGAAAGTGACGATGTTGTACTTGTTAAACGACACGGTGATAGTAATGTTGTCGGTATAACTTTTCACATCCTCACTCATGAGCTCTTCCTCGCCTATGTCCTCACGTGGAGTGTTGGAGTCAAAGTTGTATTGTTCCAAGGTGATGCTGGTGCTCTGAGCCAGGGCCTCGTCCAGACTGAGCGAATCCGACGCCAGCAGAAGGTGCTGTGCAAAGAGTTTGCGGAGGTCGCCCAGGGCATGGTTGTCGCCAAACTTAACAGGGACATCGATCGAAGCGTTAGCATAGACGGCACATCTCTCCCCGTTATTCTTTACGAAGCTGGTGGTGTCGCTCAGCTTGGTGGTCTTTACAACCACTGTGTCTCCATCATAATTTCCGTTACCGGCAATGCCGCCACTGCAGCTGCCCATAAACAGACACAACAGTGTGATTGATGCTATTTGCCAGAGGGTGTTTTTGCAAAGAGTTTTCATATCTATTGTTTTTTCGGAGATAAAATTACAATTTTTTTTAGACATGGCGAAATATATCCCGTTATTTTTCTTGTTTGGACCTATATTTTGCCTTAATAGTGCTTCAATCTTGCCTCACGTGTGGCATAATTCAAATATTAGCAGTAACTTTGTAGCGAAAAAATATATCGAATGGAAATAGGAAAATTTAACGAACTGCGCATTAACCGCAGTGTTGACTTTGGTTTCTATCTTGCCGATGCCGAAGGTAACGAAGTGCTTCTGCCCAAACGTTATGTCACTCCTGACATGGCTGTTGGCGGACAGGTAAAGGTGTTTGTGTATAACGACTCAGAGAACCGCCCTGTGGCTACCACTGAGGAACCAAAGGCTGTAGTTGGCGACTTCGTGCTGATGAAGGTAAAGGCTGTGAATGCGGTTGGAGCGTTCCTGGATTGGGGGCTGATGGCTAAAGACCTGTTGGTTCCGTTCAGGGAACAACGTGTGCGCATGCAAGCCGGACGCAGTTACATTGTCCATGTCTACAACGACTATGAGAGCGGGCGCATCGTGGCCTCGGCCAAGTTGGACAAGTTTCTTGACAACAAACCTGCACGCTACTATCACCGTCAGATGGTCGAGGTGCTCGTGGTACAACGCACCGAGCTGGGCTACAAGGTGATTGTCAACAATATGCATTGGGGTATGGTTTATCAGAACGAAACATATGCCGATGTCAACGTGGGTGACCGTCTCACGGCATTTGTAAAGCAAGTGCGTGATGATGGTAAGATAGACTTGACATTGAGTAAGATAGAGAAAATCAGGGTTGATGACATGAGCGAGAAGATTGTGCGGTATATGACCGACAACGGTGGCGCCATGACGCTCAACGACAAGTCATCGCCCGAGGATATCTCGGCAGCCTTTAATTGCAGCAAAAAGGACTTCAAGAAAGCCATCGGCCAGTTGTTTAAGCAGCACGTCATCGAACGTGTTGACTCGGGATGGCGCCTGGTGTGACGCTGGGTTGATGAAGTGTTGATGGACATAAATAAACCCAGAAAGTGCATTAGGAGCAATTGTCCATATTTTGCTTCTCATAGGCATGCTTTGCACTATCTTTTGCTCATATAGGAGCCCCTATGCTTGTTCAAAATAGCGCAAATCCTGACACAATGATAATTAAAATCTTATACATGCCCTAATGCACTTTCTGGGATAAAAGAATGCGGTTGATTTGCAGTTTTGCATCTCAGCCGCATTCGTCATTATGAAACAAATTCAGAATTATCCTGTTGTTAAACGAGGCCCTTTGCCCCTACCCTCTTATTTAAGGCTTGATTTCATGTCGTTCTCGATAGCTTCGACTTCGAGTCTGAAGTTCTTCTCCACTGTGAGTCGTTGCTCTATCTGCTTGAGCGCATGGAGAACGGTGGCGTGGTTGCGCGACAGGCGCATGCCTATGTTGGTCGACGACAGATTCAGCTCTTTCTTGGCCATGTACATGAGCAACTGGCGTGCATCGTTGATTTCCCTCTTGCGCGACTTCCCGTAGATGAGGTCAGTATCGATGTTGTAATGGTTGGCGACAGCATCGGCGATAAGTTCAAACGTGAGCTGACGCTTGGTGAGATGCACACAGTTGGTGATTACGTTGTGGGCCAGGTCAGTCGAGATGTCCATGTTGAGAACTGTGGCGTGGGCAAGTAATGAGATGATAATGCCTTCCAGTTCCCTGACGCTGTCGGTCACGTTAGTAGCGATATAGTCGAGCACGTCGGCCGCTATCTCAAGTCCGTCCTGCTGAGCTTTGCGCTCCAGCACTTCGCGACGCAACTTGTAGTCGGGTTTCTCGAGTTCAACGGTCATTCCGCTCTTGAAACGCGAGATGAGACGAGGCACGATGCCGTCCATGTCGCTGGGACGGCAGTCGCTAGTCATCACCAGCAGTTTATGGTGGTTGTGCAGGTGGTTAAAGATGTGGAAGAAAGTGTTTTGAGTTCCTATCTTGCCTGCAAACTCCTGGATGTCATCAAGCAGCAGCACGTCGATGCTGAGGTAGAAGTTGATGAAATCGTTCACCTTGTTCTGCCTCACTGCAGTGGTGTACTGGTTTTCAAAGACGCGCGCCGTGAGGTAAAGCACCCTCATCCCGGGGTTGTTCTCTTTCACCCTGATGCCCACTGCCTGCATGAGATGAGTCTTTCCCACTCCTGTGGGACCGAAGATGAACATGGGGTTGAACGGAGAATTCTGCGGGTCGTTGGCCACCGACTGTGCAATGCTGACCGCTAGTTGGTTACACTTGCTGTCACAGTAATTTTCAAATGTGAACCTGAAGTTGAGCTGCGGATCTATGTCATCGGGCTCTGGATTGACAAACGGGTTCTTGATGCCTCCCTCGGAAGCGCCCTTACGTGCCAACTTTGTTGTGGTGCCGTCGGCAGCGTTGTTGACCTCTTGTCCAGCGATGTCAAAGCTGTAGGCCAGTTTCACCTGGTCGCCAAACACCTTGCGCAGTGCTCCTGACAGCAACGGCAGGTACTGTTCTTCAATGCGTTCCACAAAGAAATGGGATGGTGCCTTGAGGGTGACCTTGTTGCCTTCGTACCTGATAGCAGCAATGGGTTCGAACCAGGCATTAAACTGCTCGGCTGAGAGGTTGCTCTTGATTATCTCAAGGCATTCGTTCCACTTTGTTGCTAAGTTATTCAGGTTGTCCATCTGTATTTATATTAATGTGTGGCGTTGATTATTTCGCCAAAGCGGTTACAAAATTCTCAATTTTTTTGTTCTAAAAAAACTGGTTTAAAATTTGTTTTTTTGAAATATGATGTTTTGAATGTTTAAAGTCTTGATATTCAAACATGACTGAGTTTTTAACTAAATCTTGTCTAGTCATTACGTCTCAATGTGTATTTACTGGTGGTTATAAGGGTGTAAAGGGATGCTGAGGTATTCACTAAGGTGTGTAAAAGTCCTGATTAACGGGTAGTTTGGCGTGCTTAAAACTATATACAACTTTTTAACAACGAAAAATGCTTATTTAGAATCGTTCTAAATAAGCATTTTTTATTGTTGAAAACCTTTTTCCTGATTTGTTTACAGGAGTTTGATGTTGATGTAGCGTTTGGGATTCTTCTTGATGTCAATGAACAGTGAATCAAGGCTGGTGACCGTGTGGTCAAGGCTGTTGTACAGAGCTTTGTCGTTAAGTAAAAGACCCAGGCTTGAGTTCTTGTCATTGAGCTTGTTGGTGAGCATCTGCAGGTTTGCCACGGTGCCGTTGAGACTGTTGAGCGTAGAATCGAGTGGCATCTGTGCCAGTGTGCCCGAGATACGGTCGATGTTGCCAGTTGCCGAGTTGAGGTTTGTCACTATGCCGTTAGCGTTGGTTACCAGTCCGTTGGCATTGGTTACCACCCCATTCACGTTGGTCACCACACCGTTAACATTGTTCATCATGCCAGGTACGCTCTGGTTGAGGCTGTTCATCAATGCGGTGAGTTGTTGTGAACTCTTGGCCAGTTCAATGGTGATTTCGTTGAGCCGTGCCACCGATGCAACTAGCGCCGGGTTGCCAACGATGTTGTTGACGTTGCCCAGTATGGAGTCAACCTTGGGTAGCATGTTCTCTACCTGAGGCATCATGTTGTCGGTGACTTGCCCCATGAGACCGTTGGCGGTAACGCCCTTAAGGGTAGCTCCCACCTCGTAGTACTTGGTGTTGTCGGCAAGGCTGAGGCTCAGAGTTGACCCGCCAAGCAGGCTAGGCTCGATATTGACGGTAGAGCCAACGGGGATCTTTAGGTCCCTGTTCATGTTGAGCATAACCTGGATGCGGTTTGTCTCAAAGTCGTAGTTGATTTCCCTCACCTGCCCCACTTGGTAACCATTGATGGTGACCGGTGTTGCCTCTACCAGACCCTCGATTTTGTCAAATGTTGCATAGTAGTAGTTGGCGGGTTTGAACAGGTTCACTCCTTTGAGGAATTCGATTCCCCAGATGAGTAACCCCAGGCTTATAATGACGGTTGCCGCTATAAGAATATTTTTCTTTTTCATCTTGTAATTTTACTATATATACTGCAAATAATGTGCGAAGTTACTACAAACTTTTCATTTTTCAATGAATCTGAACGCTTTTTTAATTCTTGTTAGGAAATAAGTAATAAAAGAAGGGAAAAATTTGCAAGTTTCAATTATAATAACTAAATTTACACCCTAAATATAAACCTGACATTATTATACCTAACTAAATAATTTAATTAACTCAAAAAACTTAACATGAAAGGAAAACTGTTTTTCGCTGCCTCACTTCTGCTGGGGTGTGCAAGCATGATGGCACAGCCGAGTTCATTCTCGCAGCCACGCATGTTTATCAAGGCTTCCCAGGGACTGATGAACCCCGTGTGGTCGCCCGATGGTTCTAAACTCGCAGTTACCGGTGATAACTACATCGGAATTTGGGTTGCTAATGCCGATGGTACTGAACTCACTCAGGTGTCTGACGCACTGGGTGCAGGTTACCAGATGACATGGAGCGATGAGAGCAACATCACTTCTACCCCCTACGAGATGGTCGACAACAAGCGCATGACTCGTGTCGAGAGCGTTAACGTTGCTACCGGCAAGACCACTCAGGTGGCTGCTGCCGAGCGCAACTTCAAGCGTTCTAAGGCCCTTAAGGCTACATCTGCTCTGCAGATCATGCTCGACGAGCCCAGCAAGGCAACTAGCCTTATCGAAGGTCTCAACGAGTATGCCGGCAAGTGGGTTCTTAACCCTGCACTTTCTCCCGATGGCACCAAGATTGCCTTCCAGATTCAGGGCAAGGGCATGTTCGTTTGCAATGCCGATGGTACTGGCCTCAAGGCTCTGGGCAAGGGCTCACATGCATCATGGATGCCCGACAACCAGAACATCATGGTTACTCTCATCAAGGACAACGGCGAGCGTTTTACCGCTAGCGACATCTACTGTGTAGACATCAACACCGGTAAGTCACAGAACATCACCCCCAACACCGATGTTATCCCCGTGACAATGGCTGTTTCGCCCGATGGTTCTAAAGTAGCGTTTGACAACGATGCCGACGGTTGCATCTATATTATTGACCTCAACAAGTGATTAGAACTATGAAGAATCTTACTAAATATATGATGGTCGCAGCACTTGGCTGCATGGCTGTTAGCGGTTTTGCACAGGAAAAGCAGAACTGGGGTGACTTCAAACTGTGGATCGACCCGGGTCACTCAGGACGTGAAAACGCAGGTCTTTACAATTACACCGAGGCTCAGAAGGTGCTCCGCGTGGGTCTTGCAACCCGTGAGTTCCTCTTCAAGTATACTACTGCCGATGAGTCAACAATCCAGATGACTCGTGACGACGACCAGGACAACGTTTCGCTCGAGGAACGCTCAGACATGGCCAACGCATGGGGAGCCGACTTCTTCTACTCAATCCATAGCGATGCAGGTTCAGGCGCTAACACCACCCTGTTCCTCTTTGGCGGTTGGAAAAAGAACGGTCAGTACATCGAGAAGTCTCCCGCCGGCGGTAAGCGCTACGGTGACATCCTGTGTCCCAACCTCACTGGCGTGATGTACAACACCGGTACCCGCGGCAACTACTATGACCGCATTTATTATAATGGTGACGTGGATACCCACGAGAACCAGTATCCCTACCTGTCGGTTAACCGCCGCACCAACATGGCTTCGCTCCTGAGCGAGGGCGGTTTCCATACCCATCCCGTGCAGCAGGGTCTCAACATGAACGATAGCTACAAGCGCCTTGAGGCGTTCGGTACATTCCGCTCTATCATGGAGTACCGTGGTCTCCAGCGCCCCGACGAGGTGATGCTCGCAGGTGTTGTCACCAACAGCGAGAACGGAGAGGCTATCGACGGCGTTAGCGTTACTGTTGACGGCAAGACTATCGTTACCGATACTTACGAGTCACTGTTCAAGCAGTATGTTCGCAGTGCAGGCATCGTTCACAATGGTTTCTTCCTGTTCGAAGGCCTCACTCCCGGTCAGGAGTATGAAATCACTTACTCATGCCCCGGCTACGAGTCTAAGACCCAGAAGGTGATAATGAAGACCGATCCCCAGGGCCTCGCTGGTGACAACGTTACATGGGGCAACATGGAGCTCACTAGCAATGCTCCCGCTATCGTTGCTTCAAACAGCGTGCTTGATCCTTCAAAGGTTAACACCCGCAACGATATCGTGCTCACCTTCTCTCGCAACATGGACCGTGCAAGCGTAGAGCAGGCATTCAGCATCAGCGGTGTTGATCCCGTCGAACTCAAGTGGACAAACGACCATACCCTGCGCATCGTTATCAACAAGCTCAAAGAGGACCGTGACTACAAGATCACTATCGACGGATCTGTTGCTAAGAACGCCGAGACTCACCAGGGTCTTGACGGTGACGCCGATGGCCAGGAAGGTGGTAACTACGTGTTTGAGTTCACCACTATCCCCGCCGACGTTGAAGCTCCCTACATCACAAGCACTACTCCCGAGGAAGACGGCACCGAGCTCTACACCCTGCGTCCCGTTATCCGCATCGAGTATAACGAGGAGCTGGCTTGGAACGAAGACCGCGCTATCGACGCTATCGTTGTTGAGGATGCCAACGGCAAGAAGTATGAAGGCCGCCTCACTCACGAGGTTGTTCGCGACGCATCGGTTCTCCACCTCTACCTCAACGAGGACCTCACCCGCGACATGTGCTACAAGGTAACCGTTAAGGGCGGCTTTGCTGACCTCGCAGGTAACCTGAGCGAGCGCAAGGTATTCAAGTTCCTCAGCGAGTACCGCACTGTTAAGGACAGCACTCCTCTCATTGGAGAGTTCAACCAGAGCGAGTGGTTCACTCCCGGTGGTTCAGGCTCATCTAAGGGCTTCACCGACATGGAGAACCAGACCATGGAAAAAGCCAGCCTCGTTCATGCATCTACCGTTCCTTCTTCTTACAAGATCCACTTCCAGTTTGATCCCGAGACAAGCGATGCATACTGGGGCCTCCGCGTTTACTGCAAGGCAACCGACAACGGTTCATACCTGACACCGGCTAATTCAACAGGCGCAGTTATCCAGGCTTATGTATACGGTGACGGTTCTAATCTCTATGCAGGTCACGGCCTGCGCATGAAAAACGACGGCGCATCAGTTAAGCGTTACACCAAGCAGCAGACTCACCGCGGCTGGGAGAATGTATGCTGGGATGTCAACAACCAGGAATGCTCTATAGTATCAGGAGAGAAGACAATGGTTGAAGGCGTGTGGAAGTACGACGCATTCTGGCTGTGGAAGGGTTATGTATCAGACTTCGAGGACGAAGATCCCGACTTCCCCGATATCGCTTGGGAAGGTGACATCTACTTCGATGACCTGAAGTATGTTCACTACAACAACGAGGAGCAGACAGCATCTCTCGATGACATCATCATCACTGCCGTTGAGGATATCAACCCCTCCAAGGAAATCAAGACAGTATCTTACTACAACGTTGCTGGTATCCAGAGCGCTACTCCCTTCGAGGGCGTTAACATCGTGGTTGTAAACTACACCGACGGTACCAAGGCAACTGCTAAGATGATCAAGTAATAACCACTACTCCCCGCCTCCACCACTAGGATGGCAAGGGATGATACACAGCAAGTGTGGTCTCGCATCGTGTGGGACCACACTTTCGTTTTTACAAAAAAACGAATAAATAAAAACTATTACTGTCCGGTAAAAGAGTGTATCGCAAAATAGTCACTACTCTGTTACGGTATATTCGCGCGCACAACTCGGAGAACTCGCGGAATTATTTTCACCCGTGTCGTCCGTATACTCGTACCGAGCATACCTTTGGGCGTAAAACATAGCGTTATATGGTTATTATTGCTGTCTGGTAAAAACAACGAAAATTCGCAGAACTCATTGATAATTAATAGTATGTGTTAAGAATTATCAGAGGGGGGCTTGGTGTGTGACATCGAAGATGTCGTCGGCCTCTAACGTCTCCGACTTTTTTATCGGAGTTATAGCTACAGACGACACGGGGAATGTTGGGATGGTTATGGGAAAATACCGCTAGGGATGAAATACTGTGGGCAGCCATGCAGCGAGGGCCTTTAGGTCCTTGCAAATGGCTGTGACAATAGCACCAACATACGCCCGTGCCTTTAGGTACGGGATAAGGAATAGGGCGTGAAAAATTCAATTATAAGTTACTAGAGAAGCAAATTGCTATTACAAAAAATAACAGCGCGTTACAAAAACAGGGCTTAATTGACACTGATAAAGTGCTTCCGTTTTTTTGTAACGCGCTGTTTTGCTTTTAATTATTGTTGCGAGTGAGAGTTAGTAGGTTAGCGGCGGGTTGTGGTACTCGTCAAAGCAGGGATAGTGGTCAAGTGGGTCGGGATGGCAAAAGTCGATGCCCTTGAACAAGGGATTGCGGCTTACGGCCTTTTGCTCGGCACGTGTGGTGGTACGCAGGTCAAGTTTCACTCCGGGGAGGTTCTCGAGTCGAACGTCATACTCGCCGTTGTGGAAGCTGAATACTACCCTACCCTTACCCACGACCATAGATGTCTCGACGTCGGTAATCTCATTGGGCAACTGAGGTTCAACCACCACCACATTTTCCATGAGGTCGGGACGTATTCCCAGGAAGTATTGGTACCATACGCGCAGGTGTTCACTGTTGCTCCAAGCCTGCAGGAAAGTGCCGCTGCGGTCAACCCACTGTTTGCCATTGCGGGGATGGGCGTCGGCATTCTCGCTGAGGCTGCCAACGGCTCCCTCGTCAAGCGCTTGGCGACACATGTTCTTGAACAGTTTCCAAGCAATTTCCTTCTGACCGAACTCAATCATGCGCTGCATGGCGATACCGTTGTTCCATAGCCATATCGTGCCGTTGTGGTAGGCGTCGTCCTTGTGGTAGTAGTTCCAGTTCTCGTGCTGGGGATGGAATTGCGGGTCCTTTTGAGAGAGTGATGCTACACCCCATGGATATACCAGTTCTTCCCAGCAACGACGTGTAACCTTTTGCTTGAACTCTTCGTCCTTAATCAGGTCAAAGCAAAAGAGTTGGTTGGGTCGCATCTGCAGGTCGGGAGAGCCGTCAGCGTTAAGGTGGTCATAGATGAGCGTGTTCTGCTTGTCGCAGAAATCCTGTTCAAAATTTTGAGCTACTTTGTCGGCTGCTTCTTGCCATGCTTGTGCATGCTTGTTGTCGTCCATCAGTTTTGCCAGATGGGCGGCTGCGGTGAGTTGACGATACCATAGGAACTGGATGTCGTTGGCACGGTTGCCACGAGGCGAACCGGGGATTCCGTTGCGCACTACGTCCATCCAAGTGTCGGCATCGTCGTGAGTGAGGTAGCCTCGGCCGTCGGTGTGGAGCAACCCCTGGTCAGTAGCGAGTACTATCGAGGGGTATATCTCCTTGAGGAACGACTGGTCGCCACTGTATTGCAGCAGTTCCTCAGCCTCGATGACAAATCGCGGTGTGCCGTCGGCGGTGTTGTATAGGATTCCGTCGGGGTTAGCACGGTTGGGAATGCGGCCGCAAGTGGGTGAATTGGGGTCAGTGTCTTGGAACTTGGCAAAGTCCTTCAGGATTTCCTTGGAATAGTCAAACTGCCCTGTGATCAGCGTTGAGCCGGGCATAGCGATGAACATATCGCGTCCCCAGTACTCGTTGAACCAGGGAAGTCCTGCGTAGATGCCCTTGCCCTGTTGCTCGGTGACCAGTTGGTCCATCGTGAGAGTGATCCATTGCATCGCCTTGTCGATCTCGGGCATGTTGGTCTCTATGGGGTTAGTCACGTTAACGATGTTGTCAACGCGTTTGGGACGCAGCATCAAGTTGTTGTAGAATGTTTTACTGTCGGGTGCTATGACGTTGATTAGCGAGTCACACTCGTTCTTGTCGCCATGCAGAATCACGAAGCATCCTTCCTTGGCGGGGATAACCCAACCGCCGTATTTCCTGCTTGCCGCCTTGTGTTCCTTGATTGAGTATACCCACACCTTGGCAATATCCTGGAGTGCGGTTTGTTCAGGGAAACGAAGAGTCACGAAGAGGTTTTTGGCCTTCTTCTTGCCGGGCTCAACAAGCACACACAGCGCCGGATGTCTTTCCATCATGAGGAGTGACATCTTGCCAAGTGGTCCGTCCCACGTGATTTGCATGGGACTCACGGTCACCTGACACTCGCTGCGCTTGAACCGGTCCCGGTCGATGTCGACAGTGAAGTCGCCCAGCACCCTCTGCTTGGCGATGTTCCACCCGGCAAACCAGTCGACGGGTTCGTCTTGATGGGTTCGTCCGTACCAGAATCCCGACTTCTTGTCGGTGAACGAATACTCGCGGTTCTGCTCCTTGGTGACGTTGATGTCGAGCGAGCCATATATATCGGTCTTGGCCGATGATGTCAATGCTGCCGCTGCCAGCAGCGGTAAGAGTATACTAGCCTTTGCCATAGTCAAAATTTGTGGTTAGGTTGGTGCTATGTAGCCTGAAAACGGGATGCGCCTCACGTGGGGGCTTGTCTCGCATGTTTTTTATTAGACTTATAACCGGTTACAAAGTTAAGTCAATATTCTGTAAAAGTGGCGTTAAAATGCGTGATTTTGTCCACTTTATATGTAAAAAAGAATTAAAGAAGGTGCGTGCTTTGGTCATGTGGTGATTTTTGAGTAATTTTGTAAGTTGAAAGATAGAATATTATATATTAACAACCAAATAACAACCAAACCAAAAGTATTATGAGTTTGAACATCGTTGTACTGGCAAAGCAAGTGCCAGATACTCGTAACGTGGGTAAGGACGCGATGAAGCCCGACGGTACCATCAACCGTGCCGCTCTCCCCGCGATCTTTAACCCCGAGGACCTCAATGCTCTGGAGCAGGCACTGCGCCTGAAGGAGCAACATCCCGGATCAACAGTTGGACTGCTCACCATGGGTCTTCCCTGTGCAGGTGAGATCATTCGCCAGGGTCTCTATCGTGGAGCCGACACCGGTTGGGTACTCACCGACCGTGGTTTCGCTGGTGCCGACACGCTGGCAACCAGTTATGCCCTCGCAACAGCCATCAAGAAGATCGGCAATGTTGACATCGTGATAGGTGGTCGCCAGGCAATCGACGGCGATACCGCACAGGTAGGTCCCCAGGTAGCCCAGAAGTTGGGTCTCAACCAGGTGACATACGCTGAGGAAATCCTCAAGATTGAAGACGGAAAGGCAACCATTCGCCGTCACATCGATGGTGGTGTGGAGACTGTTGAGGCTCCCCTGCCCGTTGTAGTCACCGTTAACGGTAGCGCGGCTCCCTGCCGTCCCTGCAACGCTAAGCTGGTGATGAAATACAAATATGCCAAGTGCCCGCTGGAGCGCAAGGGCGACGAGCCCTGGGCTGCACTTTACGACGAGCGCGACTACCTCACACTGAACCAGTGGAGCGTTGCCGACATCGACGCTGACCCCGCACAGTGCGGTCTTAGCGGTTCACCCACAAAGGTGAAGAACGTCGTTAACATCGTGTTCCAGGCTAAGGAAAGCAAGACCATGACAGGCAGCGATGCTGACGTTGAGGGTCTCGTTAAGGAATTGTTGAATGATAAGATTATCGGTTAATAGTAGAACTTTATGAATAATGTAATAGTATATTGCGAGATTGAAGGCACTACTGTTGCCGAGGTA
>JAZQPG010000202.1:0-2922 GCA_045628365.1 Sodaliphilus sp.
GTCGCGAATGTCATCGCAGAAGGCTGCGATGCCGGGCATCTGGTCGATGGCGGACTTCATGCCCAGCTTGCTGGCGTCGTAGGCACACGAGCCTGCGCTCCAGCCCTCGCCGTAGATGTAGATGTGGGGGGGCAGGGCAGCGCGGATGGCGTTCATCGTCTCAATGTCGTGTACGCCCATCAGGTCAAAGCGGAAGCCGTCGATGTGGTACTCGTTGACCCAGTACTTGACGCTCTCGATCATGTAGTCGCGCATCACGGGGCGGTCGCTGGCGGTCTCGTTGCCGCAGCCCGAGCCGTTGCTGTAGGTGCCGTCGGCGTTCTTGCGGAAGAACTCGTCGGGCATGATGTGCTGGAAGTTGCTGCCGTCGATGTTGAAGGTGTGGTTATATACCACGTCGAGGATCACCTTGATGCCGGCACGGTGCAGCGCCTGCACCATCTGCTTGAACTCGTTGATGCGGGCCTTGGGGTCGGCGGGATTGGTCGAGTAGCCGCCCTCGGGCACGTTATAGTTGAGTGGGTCATAGCCCCAGTTGTACTTGCCATCCTCGAGGCGGCTCTCGTCGACCGACGCATAGTCAAACGAGGGCAGCATGTGCACGGCGTTCACGCCCAGCGCCTTGAGGTGGGCGATGGCCTTTGGCTCGGCGAGCGCCAGGAACTTGCCCTTGTGCTGCAGTCCGCTGGAGGGGTCAATCGAGAAGTCGCGGTGGTGCATCTCGTAGAGCACCAGGTCGCGTGCGCTGATGGTGGGGGTGACGTCAGCGTCCCATCCCTCGGGATTGGTGGTGGCCATGTCGATGACAGCGCCGCGGCGTCCGTTCTCGCCCACGGCCTTGGCGTCCAGTCCCGGGCACTCGCCGCGGAACTTGCCGTTATATTTCACGTCAAAGGTGTAGAACTTTCCCTGCAGGTCTCCCTTGAGCTGTGTTGTCCAGGTGGGGTATCCGTTCTTGTCGGCCGCGCCTTTCTTCATGGTCACGGTCTTGACGGGAGTGCCGCCAGTGCCGTTGTCATAGATGCGCAACTTCACGGCCTGGGCGCTAGCCAGGGTTGTGGTTTCAAACGTGGTCTGGGCCGGTGAGTAATTCACCTGCTGGGCGTCGACCTTGGGTGAGATTGTAAGCATAGCGGCTATTGCAGCGATTGCCATGTGGATGGATTTCATTGAGTTGTTATCTAAAGATGGTGTTGTTAATAAACTTATCCCGGAGTTAATGGAACTCGCTTTTTGATGAAACGGGCAGCACGTTGGAAAAATACATGCTGCCCGCATTGTCTATATAACGGTGGGTTCTATTAATTTTGAAAAAGTATATTATATATTTCGGTCGCTTTGGAGCCTGTTTTGGCATCTTTTTGACATTCAGTCGGTCACGAAGCTCACTTCGTTCCATCTTCATGCCCAAAACCTGCTCAAGACATTTCTCAAAATCGCCTCGACATAATTAATAGGACCCACCTAGGTGAAGTGTGTATGCGCGTTATCGTCCGTTGTTGATGATCATGCGGGTCACCTTGGTGTTGAAGTCGGTTTCCTTCATCAGCTGCTCGATGGTCATGTGCATGCGGTAGCGCCAGTAGTGGCGGGGGTTAGCAGGGATGTTGATGCGCTCGGCATCGGCATCCTCGCGGCGCACCTGCTCGTCGGTAGCCATCCAGTCCTGCAGTGAGAGCAGGCACAGCATCGAGGGTGATGCGAGGTGGGCGTTGACCACCTGGGTGGCGATGTCGGCGGGCAGCGGGTGGGGAGCGGCGTCACCGCGCCACAGCACGCTGTTGTAGTATTCCTGGGTGAGGTCCCAGTCCTCGTCCCACCACTGTCTGAGGGTGGGCATGTCGTGGGTCGAGATGGTGGCCACGCTGCGGTAGGGGTTACCGTTGAGGTTGCCGAACTTGAGGTGCGGATCCTTGGGCATCGACTGGATCTCGAGGCTCAAGATGCGCAGTTCGTCCATTACCCAAGCCACGCAGTCGGGCACCATGCCCAGGTCCTCGGCACACACGAGCATGCGTGTGCACTCGGCCAGCGTGGGCAGTTTCTTCATCGCCTCGCCATACCAGTAGTCGTTGTTGCGGCGATAGAAGTAATCGTTATACAGGCGGTTGAACGCCTGCTTGTCGTTATCATAGAGTGCCTCATAGGTGAAGTCAAACTGTGCCGAGATGCGGGGGTGGTACAGACCGGGGTTCTTGTGGTCGCGCACGAAGAGCACGTTGCTGATGAGCGCATACAGGCCGTCGCGCAGGTTGAGCTCGTCCTGGTCGGTAACGCCGGCAAAGGCGGCTTCGACCTTGCGCTGGGTGTCATACTCGGGGCGCATGCCGTAGACGTCGTCGTGCAGGTGCTCGACATATTTCTCGCGCACCTCGGCAGCGCGTGCACCGAACACGCGGTCCAGGATCCAGTCGGTGATGAACGGCGTGGTCATGTGCTTCTCCTGGAAGTTGAGGCCGTAGCCGCGTATCTCGTCGGCGCTCATGCCCAGTGCGGGAGAGAAGTGGCCCAGCAGGCCGTGGACGGCGTCGATGGGGATTTCCCAGATGCGGAAGAAGCCCAAGATGTGGTCGATGCGGTAGGCGTCAAAGTAGCGCGCCATCACCTGCAGACGGCATTGCCACCAGGCGTAGTGGTCCTTGGCCATCGCCTCCCAGTTGTAGGACGGGAAGCCCCAGTTTTGTCCCTCGGCAGCAAAGTCATCGGGCGGGGCACCCACTTGCACATCCAGGTTGAACAGCTCAGGGTGCGATTTCACGTCCACGCCCGAGGGATTCACCCCGATGGGGATATCACCTTTCAGCAACAGACCCTTGTCGTGCAGGTCTTTAACCGCCTCGCGCAGCTGCTTGTCGCAGTGGTATTGCAGGAAGAGGTGGATGTCAGTGCCGTTGCCGTCGCGTTCTGCACAGTATTGGGCAT
>JAZQPG010000203.1:0-16170 GCA_045628365.1 Sodaliphilus sp.
CACTACAGCCCCCCAGCCCACTCTATAAACCAGAAACCCAAGAATGCCTATACAGCCTAGAACCCTAGAGACCCTAGAAACCCTAGAGACCCTAGAAACCCTAGAATGCCTATACAGTCTAGAACCCTAGAGAGCCTAGAAAGCCTAGAGACCCTAGAATGCCTAGAATGCCTAGAGCCCTAGCTTCTCTCCTTTAAAGAAAGAAACATGGACACCCTCCCGTCATGGTGGGGTGTCCATGTTTCTGTAATATCCTGGTGGCTAGCAGCGCTTGGTGCTGCTGGCGGTGATTACTTGCGGCGGGCTACCAGCCAGTTTGAATTCACGTTGTAGCCAATGCGGAACGGAAGCGGGCGAATCTTGTCCTTGTCGCGGGCGTAGATTTCCTGCAGGTCGGGCTGGTGGGCGTTCTTGCCAAACACGGGTGCGGGATGAACGTAGCTGCCATAGAGCGTCACGTTGTACTTCTCAGTAAAGAAGCGGTAAGGTATACCCGAGTCATCCTCAACAACGGTGTAAGAGTTGTCAACGATGATACTACGCATCATCGACATGTATTCCTCACACATGAAGAACGACGCGGCCTTGAGATAGGTTCCCACCTTGTGCTGTGCAAGTGTGGTGTCAAGATACTTCTTCAAGCCAGGCTCAAATGCCTCATCAAAGCAGTTGCCCGAGTAGTAGATGAGCGTCTGCTCGTGGGTGCTGCCACTCTTGAAGAACTTGTACTCAAGGATGTTGCCGGTGGTGTCGGCAGGCACGAGCTTGCCGTTGGCATCCACGGTGCGGTAGTCGATAGAGATGATCTCATAACCCTTAACAGCCATGAGCATAGCGATAACCGAGTACACGCCATCGAGTTCCTTGGTCTGGAAGTCGTTCTTCATGTCCTTGGTGATGAAGAAGCTGCGGCCCAGGAATGTCTGCAGCGCGGTGCGGTAGGCTGCATAGTGGGCATAGGTGGTGTTAACCTTGCTGCCAAAGGGCGAACCTGTGTGCTCGAGACCACACAGGAAGTAGGTGTCGGCGTTGGGATACAGGGTGATGGGATACAGGAAATCGGCTGCGCTCAGGGGATAGAACACATAGTCGATACTGTCGCGGAAATCGGCAAAGTCCTTAGTGGCCAGCGAGTCCATCTGCGATGTGGTTTTCTCGCTCTGGTCGAGCAGGTCACGTATTGTCTTGGAATACTCGTCCCATGCTGCAGCATCGGTAGCGTTCATCTCGATGCCATCCTTGCTCATGCCGGCATAGAAACGTGCCGCGCGGTTAAGGGCCGAGTCGGCCACGAGGGGAGCCTTAGCCTCTTCTTTACCATCGGGGTTAGACTGGTCGCTAGTGGGTGTGGTGCACGACACCGGCAGCAACGCGATGGCTGCCATGAGTGCAACGATGCAACTAAGTTTTTTCATTTTATAATATATTTATATGTGTAACAGTTATCACTTCTTGTGTCGGGCGATTTGCCACTGTGAGCGAGAGTAGGTGTAACCCAGGCGGAAAGGCAGAGGCTTCACGCTGCCGTCATTGGCGGCATAGAGGGCCTCCAGGTCATGCTGGTAGCAATGCACGTCAAACTCCCTGCTGGGGTGCTGGTAGGCACCATAGAGTGTCACGTCATACTTCTCCGAGAGGAAACGGTAAGGGATACCGGTGTCGTCCTGGATGATTGACAGCGAGTGGTCAAGCGCCAGATTGCGCATCATCGAGAACGAGTCCCAGTGCATCAAGAACGAGGCAGCCTTGAGATAGGTGCCCACGGTGTGCTGTGACAGCGCGCCGTCGAGATATTTCTTCAGGCCGGGATCAAAGTTCTTGTCCTGCACGTCGCCGGTGTAGTAGATGAGGGTCTGTTCGTGGTTGCTACCGCGCTTGAAGAACTTGATCTGGAGCATGTTGGCTTCCTTGTCGGCATGCGCGATCTGGCCATTGGCGTCAACCGTGCAATAGTCAATCGAAATCACCTCATATCCCTGGGCGGCCATGAGCAGTGTCATCACGGGGCACACGCCGTCGATCTGGGCATTGTGCAGGTCACTGTGCATCTCCTTGGTGATGAAGTAGCCATACTTGAAGAAGTTGCTCATCGCGCCACGGTAGGCCTCATAGAAGGCATAGTTGGTCTTCACCTCGGTGCTGATGGGAGTACCGGTCTTCTCGAGGCCGCACATGAAGTAAGTGTCGGCGTCGGGATAGATGGTGGTGGGGAACATCACGTCGGCTCCGCTGAAGGGGTAGAACACATAGTCAACGCTGTCGCGGAAGTCGGCGCAGTCAGCATTAACGAGCGAGTCCATAGTAGCGCAGGTCTTCTCACAGGGCACGCGCTGTTCCTTAATCTGGGCTGAATACTTGTCCCAGTCGGCGGCGTCGCTCTCACTGATGGAGATGCCGTCGCGGCTCACTCCGGCATAGAAAGCCGAGGCACGGTTGATTGCCGAGTCGCCAACGAGGGCAGGAGCTTCCTGAGCGGTGTCCCCGATGCTGTCGGTGCCGGCACTGCCTGATGACGTGCCTGTACATGATGGCTGCACGAGTACTGTGGCTGCAGCCATGGCTAACGCGAGAAATTGGATTTTCTTCATTTTTCTTCAGTTATATGTTTCTTTTCGATTCTTTTGTTGATGAACCACATCAGGCCGCCGGCAGCCAGGGTGCCGATGCTGGCGATGGTGGTCCAGGGAGCCATCAGCTCGTGGGTCACGAACGCCTTCTCAAAGTCCACATACATGAGGTAGACGATGCTCCACACTATCACACTGCAAAACAGGATGGGAGTGACAGGATAGCCCAGTGTCTTGTAAGGACGGGGGGCATCTTTATAGCGGCGACGATGTACAAACACGCCGCCCACGGTGAGCAGCGAGCACACTGACAGCACGATACCGGTGTACTCGGTGACCTCCTTGAACGAGTCGGTGAGGATCATCAGCAGGCTGATGACAAACTGGAAGGCCACGGCCACACGGGGGTTGCCATTGACGCGGCCACGGGTGAGGAAGCGGAACATGCGGTGATCCTCGCCCATGGTCTGACCCACACGCGGTCCCACGTAGACCATAGAGCTGATGCTCGACGTGAGCATCAACGCGATGAGGAAGCCCATGATAGCACCGCCCTCATGGCCAAAGATGTGGCGGGCGCTGATGAGTCCCACCTCCACCTGGCCGGTGAGCTCGCCCACCGGAGTGGTGCGCAGGAACACCATGTTGAGCATCAGGTATAGCAACGCCACGAACAGCGTACTTGCAATCAAAGCGATGGGCACGTTGCGACGCGGGTTCCTGATGTCGCCCGATATATAAGCGGCAGCATTCCAGCCGCTGTAAGCATAATATACCCAGATGAGCGAGATGGCAAATGCCGACGACATCACATCGCTCAGCTTGAAGTCGCCCACACAGTCAAAATTGGCAACACCGCTAGGTTCACACAGCAGTCCGGCCACGATGAACACAACGATGATGAGGATTTTCATCACAGTAAGGATATTCTGCATGCGGGTTCCCATCTTGGCACTGAACAGATGCACGAAGGTGATGAAACACAGCACCGAGATTGCCAGCACCTGGGGGTTGATTGAGGGCACGATGTTGCACACATAGGAACTCAGCGCCATGCACGACAGGGCCACCGGGGCCGCGAAGCCCACGATGAGCGACACCCATCCCGAGAGGAAACCCACGGCAGGATGATATATCTTAGACAGGAAGTGGTACTCGCCACCCGAGCGGGGCATGGCAGCACCCAGCTCGCTGTAGACGATGGCACCACACAGCGCGGCCAAGCCGCCAATAATCCATATCAGGGCAATGGTCACGGGGTTAACCGTTGTGAGCAACTGGAATCCTAACGAGGTGAACACACCAACGCCAATCATGTTGGCAATAACGAATGTGGAAGCGGTCTTTACACCAATCTTGTTATCTTGAGAATTTGTCATCGTAAAATTAGTAATGAATAGTAGCTAATATCTATTAGCCTAAAGCACTGTGCAAAGTTACATAAAAAAAACGACTTACACAAATCACCCACCACTCACTGCAGGACAGCCGACTACGTCTGCGACAGAGACGATGCCGTCTACACGACACGGCAAATGCCCTATTCTGGTTATTTAACATTTTTTCAATCAACATTATCACTCAATATCAACTTTTGTTCGTATCTTTGCGCCAATTTTGGAAATAAGATTATTATCAACAGCCCTCCCTATTTTTTATTTGATTATTATTTTATAGTAAAATTACAGTTTTATATTATGAGAAAGTTTTTTGCTCTATTTCTTCTCGTTGCAATGACATCGGTTGTTGCACACGCTTTTAATTTCAACCGCAACAACTTCTACTCAGTAGTCCAGTTTGACAAGACCGGTAGCGGTACCGTATATGCCTCGACCGACAAGGGTAGTGTGGAAAGCACCACACAGGGTGGCCATGATTTCAGAATCGTTGAGGCTCACGACAAGAGTCAGGCAATTGGTAACGGTAACATCAGCACCAACGTCACATGGACCTTCGACGCCAGTCCCGCCACCGGATACAAGTTCTTGCGTTGGGAAGACAACAGCGGCAACCTGGTGACCAACAACACCTCGTTCACACGCAGCTATGAAACAAAACAATACAGCTCACAGAACGATGCCATCAGCAACCCTCAGGACAAGTTCAAGGCAGTCTTTGACGTGCGCAAGTTCTACTCGGTGGTCAACGTCATCAACCCCACCAATGGCTCAGTGGCCGTGAAGGCCAACAAGGGCACGACACAGACCGTGTCACGCACCGGCAGCAAACTCTCAGTGTCTTACATCGAGAAGGCATCGGCATCAGTGTCATGGACACTCACCGCAACACCTGCCAGCGGATACGAGTTCATGCGCTGGGAAGACAACAACGGCAACGTGCTGAGCACCAACGGCGTGTACACCGTTACCTATACCACCGGCGAATATGACTCGCAGAACGATGCCATCGCCCAGGCTCCCCAGGGCACATTCAACGCAGTGTTTGTCCCCAAAAAGGAGCTCGCCCAGGCTGTGGCTAACCCCGAGGCCGGCTTCATCTGCCTCAGTGACCTGACCTGTGTCTACACCGTGAGCAACGCCGACGACAACAGCGGACTGCTCTTCTGCAAGGACAACAACAAGTTTGCCAACAAGGACGTGAACGAAAATGGCTATGAAGACTATATGTTCAAGTACGGATTTGACACGCGTTCTACCCACGACGAGAGCAACTGGGTGGTTCTCCACGTGCCCGCACAGGTGGCAGGCGACATGAATTACAGCAACTTCGAGCTGAAGAACCTGTCCAAGGTGTTTGTCAACGGTGATGCCAGCGGCTGCTACACACTCCAACAGCTGCCCCAGGTGGAGGGAAGCACCGCTTACAACTACAACACCTACATTCCCGCCAACTTCCTTGGCACTCAGAAGCATCTGTTCTTTGCCAGCCCCAAGCCCTTTGAGGTGTGCGTGATGGTATTCGCAATGTGGGACGGCGAGAAGTTCATCATGATTCCCAGCAACTACGCCGGCCACAACAGCTACAACCTTGAGGGCGAATTTGAAATCGACGACACTCTCTATTCTAAATACGTGAGCTCAAGCGGCGACAACGCACAGTTCCTCACCGACCACGTGTACCGCTTCCTTGGCATCGTGGCTCCCAAGGGTGCATTTGACGGCATCGTTTCAGGCAACGGCATGAAGAAGGTTGCTGGCACACAGGCCAACACCATCTTCCTGCTTGACGAGCCCGCCGTGCAAGGAGCCCCCGCCGGCGACGGACTGCTCACAGGTATCGACGCTGTTGACGCCGATGCACAGGTGATTGCCGTGAAGTACTGCAACCTCAACGGCGTCATGAGCGACACTCCCCACGACGGCATCAACATCGTGGTTGAGTACCTTGACAACGGCACCACCAAGTCACACAAGCAGATGTTCTAAACCAAACCAGATAACACCAGCACTAAAGGATGTCCCGCATCACCGCGGGGCATCTTTTTTTTTTCATGGCACATGGAGGGACCAAGCACAGGAGACACCGGTCCCGACCGTCGTTATATTTATATTTTTTTAACAAAGCATTTATCATTACATGTGGAAAGTTTTAACTAACTTTGTATTAAACTGCGCTCAAACCGATTGCCTCAACTCGACACAGGCAAAACGAGCCCGCAATACTTAATACAGATACGATGCTCAAAAATTTATTCAATAAACACCTTTTTTATATAGTTGCCGCCGTCGTCGCGATGTGCGCTCCGGGCCAAGCCGCGGGACAGACCGCACGCGACACCACCTACGTCCTGCTGCCCGACAGCAGCAACTTTGTCAAGGCTAGCCTCATCGTGGTTTCGCCAGGCGACGACGTCTACACGTCGATGGGACACTGCGCCCTGCGCATGGAGTGCCCGTCTTACAAGCTCGACTTCTGCTTCTCCTATGGCACAAACAACAACACAGAGAACCTCTACAGCAAACTGAAATTTTTCACCGGGCAAACCAATTCAGGATTCCTGCCCATACCCACCCATTTGTTCCTTAAACAATATGAGATGGAGGGACGTGAGGTCAAGCAGACCGAGCTCAACCTCACGCCCGACGAGAAGAAACGCCTGTGGCAACTGCTCGACGAAGACATGATCGAGGGCGAACACCGCAAGTTCAACTACATCAGCAACAACTGCTCGTCGGTCTCGGCCAATGCCATCAAGTGGTCATTAATCAACGAGCAGATGGAACTGGGCAAGCTGCCCGACCACCTGTACATGGTCAACTGCGACGCGCTGCGCTACGTCATGCGCGACATCCCCTGGATGAGGTTCGTCAGCGTGATGCAGTTCGGAGCCCCGGCCGATGACATTTGCGACGTGGACCACTGCATGTGCCCCGAGAACATCCACGACATACTTGCCGGTGCCTCGTTCGTGCCCAACGACGATTCAGCACCGCGCCCCGTGTTCAAAGGCAAGCAGGAGACGCTCCTGCCGCAGAAGGCCCGTATCACCCAGGTCCCCGTCTCGCCCATGACCGCAATGGCTATCCTGCTCGCTGTCACAGTTGTCATCACCGCGCTCGAGTGGAAGTTCAGACTCAAGATGCTGGGCCGCATCACAGACACCGTGTTGCTCTCCGCACAAACCGTTGTAGGGCTGATGCTCCTGTACTTGAGCACCGTGGCAGGCCTCTTCGGCCCCCACTGGAACTGGTACCTCATCGTGTTCAACCCCATCCCCGCCATCGTGTGGCTGATATGGCGCAACAAGGTCAACAAGCGATGGCTCTACTCGTTCTACACCGTGGTGCTGCTCATCTTCGTGTCATTGACCCCCTTCAGCTCGCAACTCGACATCGAGCACCAGCTCATCACCCTGGCACTGGCCGTGCGCTGTGCCAGCAACTGCCTGGCCTGCAGCCGTCCTGATGATAAAAAATGACAACACCCTGTGCCAGGTAAATCCGTTTTGCTTGCCGAGCAAGCCGTTTTCCTGACGGAGATTCCCGGACGTCCCAGGCTCTCCATGCATCAAATTCACAAAATCCTGCGGTCAATACCCTCCCGCTCCACAGCGCCAACGAAAAATCCGCCGATCCCCCAAAAAACTCTATTGCTGAATAGTTACAATGCAAAGTTCCAACACCGTTTTAGACACGCATTTTTAATAAATCCATGGCATTGTTTGCTTAATTAAAGGTTTATTCGTATCTTTGCACTACTTTCACTAAATTGACAAGAAAATAGACAAAAGATATGTTTGACAGTTTATCAGAGAAACTTGAGAGATCATTTAAAAACCTCAAGGGACAAGGTAAAATCACCGAGATCAACGTTGCCGAGACACTCAAGGAAGTGCGCCGCGCACTCATCAGCGCCGACGTTGAGTATAAAGTAGCTAAACAGTTTGTAGACAAGGTCAAGGCTAAAGCCATGGGCGCCAACGTAATCAACGCCCTCAAGCCTAGCGAGCTGATGGTTAAGATCGTCCACGACGAGCTGGCCGACCTCATGGGTGGCGAAGCCGTGGGCATGAACATCGAGTCTAAGCCCGGACAGCCCGCTGTCATCCTGATGGCCGGTCTCAACGGTGCCGGTAAGACCACCATGAGCGGTAAGCTGGCACTGATGCTCAAGAACCAAAAGCGCAAGCCCCTGCTTGCTGCCTGCGATACATTCCGCCCCGCTGCGATGGAGCAGCTGCGCGTGCTGGCCGAGACTGCCGGCGTGCCCATCCACATGGAACAGGGCGCTACCGACCCCGTCGCCGTGGCCAAGAACGCCATCGACCAGGCTAAGGCCGAGGGTCATGACGTGGTGATCGTCGATACCGCCGGCCGCCAGTCGATCGACGAGGAACTCATGGTGCAGATCAGGAACATCAAGGACGCTGTGAACCCCAACGAGACCCTGCTCGTCATCGACGCCATGATCGGTCAGGAAGCGGTAAACACTGCCAAGATCTTCAACGAGCGCCTCGAGATTGACGGTGTGATCCTCACCAAGCTCGACGGTGACACCCGCGGCGGTGCAGCCCTCTCGGTGCGCTACGTGGTCAACAAGCCCATCAAGTTTGTCGGTATAGGCGAGAAACTCGATGCCATCGACCCGTTCCGTCCCGCCGGTATGGCCGACCGCATCCTGGGCATGGGTGATATCGTGTCGTTCGTTACACGCATGCAACAGCAGTATGACGAAGAGGAGGCTCGCAAGCTGCAGAAGAAACTGGCCAAGAACCAGTTTGACTTTGACGACTTCCTCAAGCAGATAGGACAAATCAAGAAGATGGGTAACCTCAAGGACCTGGCTTCGATGATCCCCGGCGTGGGCAAGGCAATCAAGGACATCGACATCGATGACAACGCCTTCAAGGGCATTGAGGCAATCATCTACTCGATGACGCCCTATGAGCGCAAGAATCCCAAGGCGATTAACGGTAGCCGCAAGCAACGCATCGCCAAGGGTAGCGGCACGAGCTTGCAGGAGGTCAACAGGCTGCTCAAGCAGTTTGACCAAACGAGCAAGATGATGCATGCTGTGTCAACGATGAAGAACCCCTTGAAGATGATGAGGGGACGACGCTAAACGGAAAACAACGCTAGAACTTAACAACGCGACAAAACACAGAGTTCTAGGTTATCTAGACGCCCTGGATAACCTGGAACTCTGCATTTTAAGAGCAGTAGCATCAAGAGCATCCCTACTACCCCTGGGCAAGGCCGGGAATGCAGCGCTGCCCGTCAAGCAGGAGAGTCCCTCGCAGGGCCACACCCGGAGCCACCGCTCCCCTGCTCCACCGCCCGCAATCATATTAGTGTTTTCACCTATCAACAGGAATCAACTATTTTAAACCAACTATAAAAACAACCCAAAAACAGACCACCATGACTACAAGAAAAACAAACAGAGCACTCGCCGCGATACTGGCCCTGGCGTCGGTCGCAGCAATACAAGCCGCTCCAGTGGGGCTGGAGCAGGCACGGCGTGTGGCATGCGACTTCATGTCACAAGTGCAGAAAGCACAAATCAGCGAGGCACAGATGCAGGTGGCCAAAAACACCGCAATGCACGCCCCCGGAACAACGCACACCAGCGCACCCTACTATGTGTTCAACACCACAGGGGCCTTTGTCGTCATTGCTGGCGACGACCGCATGCCGGCAGTGCTGGGCTACAGCGACGAGGGAAACCTCGACACCAGCAACATGCCCGACGGGCTCAAGGAACTCCTCGAGGCCTATGCCTCACAGGCGGCAATGCTCGATAGCAACGGCGCCTCTTTAGAGCCACAGGCCAGCGGCAGCGTGTCACGCACCCCTATCGCCCCGCTGCTCAAGTGCAGATGGAACCAGGGCAAACCCTACAACCTCAAGTGTCCCACATATAACACCAGCGGCAGCCTGTGTGCAACAGGATGTGCGGCAACTGCAATGGCACAGGTAATGAACTACTACCAGTGGCCCAAACACCTCACACAGAGCATTCCGACCTACACCACGATGTCGCGCAGCATCGAGATGCCCGAACTCGAACCTAACGGATGGCCCGACTGGAACAACATCAAGAACATCTACAGCGCTAGCGAGACCGGAGTGGAAGCCGACGCCGTGTCAAGCCTCATGCTATACGTGGGGCAGTCGCTTGAAATGGACTACGGCCCCGAGTCGGGAGCATCAACCATGGACATCGTCTCGGCGCTGCAGCAATACTTTGACTATGCGCCCACTGTACGGTATGTCGACCGCGAGAACTACACCTCCGAGGGATGGAGTCAGCTCCTCTATGACGAGCTGGCGGCAGGCCGCCCCATCGTGTACCGCGGCAACGCGTTCTCCGGTGGCGGACACGCCTTTGTGTGCGACGGCATCGACGCCGACGGACTGTTCCACTTCAACTGGGGCTGGGGAGGCACCGGCGACGGTTACTTCCTCATCACCCGTCTCAATCCCAATGACCAGGGCGTGGGCAGCACCGTGAGCGATGACGGCTATATCATCACATCGGCCGCGGTGATTGGCATCCAGCCCAAAGAGCCCGGTGTGGCCTATGACGGCACCCTTGGCCGCCGCCTCACCTACACCAACCTCACGCTAACACAGACCCAGTACACCCGTTCATCAGCATCGGTATCGTTCCCGTCAGTGAGCGTGGGCGGCGGTTTCTGGAACTATACCGGCGAGACCCTGACCTATGGTTTCGGCTACGGTCTGTTTGACCAAGACGGAAACTTCATCAAGACACTTTACTCCAGCCGGTTCTCAAACCTGATGCCCTACTACGGCTCTTCTACCGCACGCTCACTCAGCATCACCAGCGATGTGCAGCCCGGCACCTATTTTATCAAGGCAATTTGCCGTCCTGGCAACACTGGCGACTGGTATGTGTGCAACGGTGGCGAAACCAGCTATATCAAGGCCGACATCACTGCCACCACGCTCTCTCTCACCCCGATGGGCAACGCCGGTGCACAGAGCTACACCGTCAACAACGTGAGCTACCAGGGAACACTGCAGAAGGGGCGCAGCGTCGCCACCGTGGCAACGCTCACCAACACCGGACTGCGCGACTTCAGCTACATCTACCTCCTGGTTAACGGCAAGGCAACATCGCTGGCACAATGCGACATCAACCCCGGCGAGACAGGCGAGATACTCATGCACTTCACCCCAACGGCAACCGGCAGCCACACGATCGTGCTTGCACTGGACGGCGATGGCCAACAGCCCATCTACACCGGTTCGGTGAACATCGCCAGCCCCGTCGCGGCTACCGTCACGTTCAACACGCTCAGCGTCGACAACCTGGTGAGCGGCACGAGCGACATCAGCGACGACAAGCTGTCACTCAACATCAATGCCGTCAACACTGGAGCCAACGCCTATAACGACTATATCGTGGTGAGACTCTATCGCCACACCACAGGCAACTCTGGCAGCCTCTGCAAGACAGAGTTCGTGCCCGTGACACTGGCTAGCGGCGCCACCGAGCGCATTCACGCCGAGTTTACCGACCTGGATACCGACGAGTCCTACTTCGCGACATTCAGCTACTATAATAACAGCACACTCACCCGCGTCACCTCCACCCAGTTCTACACAATCCTGGGCAAGCCGCAGCCTCTCAACCCCGACCTCAACGGTGACGGTGTTGTAGACATCAACGACGTGAACAACCTCATGTGGGAAATTGTTCACGGCAACGGCGACAAGATGATTGACGTGAACGGTGACGGCGAGATGGATATTGCCGACATCAACGCCCTCGTGTGGTTAATCATGCACAGTAACGACTAGAATAATTAATGAAACATAAACGCCTGCACATATCTTTACCAGTATTCCTACTGACAATCTTACTCGCCTGGGGCACAGCCACGAGCGCTGCCCCGTTGTCGAGACTGCAGGCTCTTGAACGCGCACGGCAGGCGATGTCCTTGCAGGGTATCAACCTCGAGGGCACCGCCCGCCTTGCCACTAAAGCCACGGCACACCAAGGCACTGACGCGGGTGACGCCTACTACGTGTTCAGCGACGGCAACCACTGTGTCATCGCTGCCGGCGACGACCGTCTCCCGCCCGTGCTGGGATACACCGACGACGGCTCGATGCCGGCCGACGGCATGCCACCGGCGCTCATCGACATGCTCTCCGACTATGCCCGTGCCGGCCAGTCCACGATACGCCCCGGCTACACCGATGTGTTCATGCGCATCGCTCCCCTGCTCCATTCCAAGTGGGGCCAGGGTGCTCCGTTCAACCTTATGCTACCCGAGATTGACGGGAAACACGCCGCGGCAGGAAGCACCGCCATCGCCATGGCACAGGTGATGAACTTCTACTCGTGCCCCCTGGTGATGAACAACGACCTGCCGGCCTATCTCTCGGCCACCCATCTCATCGAGGTGCCCGAACTGCACTGGGATCAGTTCCCCATCTGGACCGAGTTCGTGCCCGTCTACTCCTATGACGACATGTCGCGCAGCGCCGCCATGGCTGCACGCCTCACCACCTTCTGTGTACAGGCGCTGCAAACCGACCTTGACGTCACCGGCTCGCGGGCGTCTATTGCCGACCTTGCCCGGGTCATGCCCGAGTATTTCGAGTATGCCCCCTCGGCACGCATGCTGCGCCGCGACTACTACACCTCTGACGAGTGGAGGCAGCTCATCATTGACGAGCTGAGCAACCGCCACCCGGTCATCTACCGTGCCCAGAGCGCCAACGGCGAGGGACACACCTTCATCATCGACGGACTCAACACCAGCGGGTTGTTCCACGTCAACTGGGGATGGAACGGCCAGTGTGACGGATACTACGCTCTCAACGACCTGTACCTCGACACGCCCGGCACCTGCGAGAACGGAGTGGCCACCTCACTGGGCTGTGACGCCGCCATGGTGGTGGGCATCAGGCCTTATGATCCCGACGTCGAGAACTACACCAGCGGAGACCTCTCGTTCTACCAGCTGCAGCTCGACCGCACCCGGTATGACCGCAGCGGCCCCGACGAGGCGTTCACCGGCGTGACCGTCACCGGGCGCTTCACCAACGGCACGCCCGACATTGACGCCTTCGACCTGGGCATGGCTCTCTATGACGGGCAGGGCCAGCTGGTGGCAACCGTCTTCGACACCTGGAAGAGCCTCATCATCCCCGGCTACGGTGCCACGCACGCATGGCCGGTGACCATAGGCCCCGACGTTCCCGGCGGCACCTATGCCATGCGGCCCGTGAGCCGCATCCACGGCACCGCAAAGTGGAAACTGTGTAACGGAGCCATGTCACAGTGGGTCCAAGCCGTTGTCACCGACACCACCCTCACGCTCACCCCGATGGGCAACGCAGCACCGGCATCGCTCGCGGTCAACAGCCTCTCCCTGGGCGACTTGCTCACTACCGGCCACGAGATAACCGCCAGCGTTAACATCACCAACACCGGCATGCGCCCGTTCAGTTACGTCGCCCTGATGGTCGACAGCACCAAGGCATGTGTCGCACAGGTTGAGATTGAACCTGGCGACACCGGCGACATCACCATGCACTTCATGGCTCCCGATGCCGGCACCCACACCCTCGCGCTCACCATCGGCAACAGCACCTGCGACACCATCCACACCTCGCAGTTCGACATCGCCCCGGGCGACGACGCCACCATCACCGCCAGCCACTTCAAGGCCAAGGACGTAAAGCCCGGCCAACTGATCAATAGCGGCACGCTCGAGTGCACCGTCAACGTCACTAACCAGGGCGACTCCACCTATGACGACTACATCGTGGCACGGGCCTACCGACGCACCGGTGACGACGACGCCACGCTCCACTCCACCTGCCGCCGGCGTGTGAACCTCGCCCCCAACCACACCACCTCGCTATCGTTCTCGTTCAACCACCTCACCGGCATGGACGAGTACCGCGTCACCGTGGCCCACTACAGCCATGGCAAGCTCCGCGACATCATCGACTCACCGTTCTACACCATGATAGGCGACTGCCCCGCGGGCGACGTCAACGGTGACCGCACTGTCGACGTGAGCGACCTCAACCTGTGCATCGACATCGTGCTGGACCGCATCGCCAGCGAGACATTTGACAACCGTGCCGACGCCAACGAGGACGGAACCGTCGACATCACCGACGTGAACCTCATCATCAACCTCATCCTCAAGCGAGAGTAACCCCTCCCCCCAAAAAACAGAAAACCCAAAGAGCCTAGAGTCCTAGAGAGCCTAGAATGCCTAGAGAACCTAGCAAGCCCCCAAGCAACACGTTTTTCATCTTTTTATCCTATAACATTGCAATTTACTAAACATTTTTTACTAACTTTGTATCTTACATTATATATCTTTTAAAAGAACTTAAATTCAGCACTAATGAAGAAACTATTCTTTAGCCTTATAATGATGGTTGTCGCAGTCCAGGCTTGGGCGGTGGCAGCGGTGGGTACCACCTTCAGCGTCGGAGACCTCACTTATCGAGTGATGAGCACGGGCGACAGCGAGACCTACCCCAGGGTTTATGTTACCGGCCTCAGCTCAACCGGTTCAAGCACATCAGACCTTGCACTCGCCATCCCCACAAACGTAACCTACAACAGCACTGTTTACTATGTCGACGAGATTCTTGCCTCGGCATTCAAGGGCAAAACCAATATCAAGTCGGTAAACATCAAGTATGGCGTCAGGGCAATCGCTGCCAATGCCTTTGAGAACTGTACCAACATGACCTGGGCAAGTATGCCCAGTTCGATGTACTTCATCTACAGCAAAGCATTTGCCGGCTGCACCAAGTTGGCAAAGGTTTACTATGCTCTTGCCGACCCCACTGGCCGAGTCATCAACAACGATGCCTTCCCCAACAACTCCGGCATGACGCTGTATGTGCCCAAGACCAATCCCAACTCGGTGCATCTGTACAAGAATTTATCTCCATTCGCAAAGTTTGCCACGGTTACAAAGTCAAACCAGGCCTATGACATGTATTACAACACGGGCGAATACATGTGTGTCACAGAATCCCCCGCCAAGGGCAAGAGCGGAAAGGCGACCCTGGTGGGCTTCAACCCCAGTGCAAGCAAGGTGGTTGACGGCACCCTGAGCCTTACCAGCAAGAATGTGAGCTTCGGCGGCTATACCTTTGCCGTGACCGCTGTTGCCGACAGCGCTTGCCTCAATGTCACCGGCCTCAAGAAAATCGACATCGCCGGAGCATCGGCGCTCACCACCATAGGCACGAGCGCATTTGCCGGCTGCACCGCCCTTGAATCGGCAACACTCAACGAGGGTCTGAACAAAATAGGCAGCTACGCCTTCTACAAGTGCAGCGCACTGCCCACAATTCAAATCCCGGCTTCGGTCACAAGCGTGGCGAGCAACTTCGTTGACCAGTGCACCAACCTCTTTTCTATCAGCGTGACCAGCGGCAACAAGAATTACTTATCAAACAGCGGTATCCTCTATAATAATGGCGGTACCACCCTGCTGCGCTGTCCGCCCGCATGGGCTGGCACACTCACCGACGACCGTTTCCCGTCATACTGCCAGGAAGTAGGATCGCAGGCGTTTGCCGATTGCAACACGATTATCAATGTCTACTTGCCCTACGGTGTGAAGAAGATAGGCTATAAAGCATTCTCGGGCAGTAGCGTAGTCCTTGCCAGAATCCCCAGTTCGGTAAACACAATAGGTGATTACGCGTTCTATAACTGTACAAGCCTCTCCGACCTGTACATCAACGTCGCTACACCGCCCGCCATCACCAGCAACACATTCCTCAACTGCAAGAAGACCAAGCTTGTGTGCCCCTGGGGTAAATCATCGGCTTATAAAAGCGCCGCCTACTGGAAGGAATGGGGTTCATACTACGTAGGCGCCTACGACCTGAGTGACAAGAACTTCACCTCCACGGCAGGCAAATTGCTCAGCACATACAGCCGCTACACAGTGGTCAGCACCGAGCCCCAGGACATCAACGGCACCGTCTATAGCGGTCGTGCCCATCTGGTTATAAACAATAGTGCCTCCACTAGCTGCACCCTAAATGTGCCCGAGTACGTCACATCTAACGACGGCCGCAAGTTTGCCGTTACATGCTTTGACGATATGGGTAATGCGCAACCCTATGATTTCAAGGTGAACCTTGGCGTTAACGTCGACACCATAAGCGCCCAG
>JAZQPG010000204.1:0-15917 GCA_045628365.1 Sodaliphilus sp.
CTGCAATGCCTCGTAACCATCGGTCTCAACAGTCTTAACCTGAGTTACTACACAAGGACCAACTTCGATAACAGTGCACGGTACATTCTTACCGTCGGCACTGAAAACGGATGTCATTCCGATTTTCTTTCCTAATAATCCTGGCATTTCTCTGTAATTTTAAATTATAAAAAACACTTGTTTAAATAAACGTTCTAATTTTAATTAGTTGCGGTGTACTACACCTTGATCTCAACCTCAACGCCGCTAGGCAGTTCAAGCTTCATGAGAGCATCCACTGTGCGAGCTGAAGACTCATAGATGTCGATGAGGCGCTTGAAAGATGAGAGTTGGAATTGTTCACGTGACTTCTTGTTAACGAAAGTCGAACGGTTCACAGTGAAGATACGCTTGTGAGTGGGCAGGGGGATAGGACCACGCACTGTGGCGCCTGTGCCCTTCACTGTGCTTACGATCTTCTCAGCTGACTTGTCAACCAAGTTGTGGTCGTAAGATTTCAGTTTAATTCTAATTTTTTGGCTCATATTATTTATTTTTTAAATTTTATTTCAGTAAGTCAACTCGTCCCTGGCACTCAGAGAGGACTTTCTCAGCAATAGACTTGCTGACCTCGGTGTAGTGAGAGAACGACATTGTGCTTGTTGCACGACCTGAAGTGATAGTGCGCAGGGCGGTTACATAACCGAACATCTCGGCCAGGGGAGCCTTAGCCTTCACGATGCGGGCACCGCTGCGGCTTGATTCCATACCTTCGACCTGACCACGGCGCTTGTTCATGTCACCGATAACGTCACCCATGCTCTCCTCGGGAGTAACGATCTCAACCTTCATCACGGGCTCCAGCAGCACGGGACGTGCCTTCATACATGCGCTGCGGAACGCCTGCATAGCACAGAGCTCAAACGAGAGTTGGTCACTATCCACGGGGTGGAACGAACCGCTGGTAACTGTCACCTTGAGCTGCTCTACGGGGAATCCTGCGAGCACACCGCTCTTCATAGCGTTCATGAAGCCTTTCTGGATAGCAGGCATGTACTCCTTGGGGATATCACCGCCGGTTACCTCGTTAACAAACTGGAGGCTGCCCTCGAAGTCGGGATCAACAGGCTCAACTCGGCAGATGATGTCGGCAAACTTGCCTCGGCCACCAGACTGTTTCTTGAATACCTCGCGCAGTTCTACAGCTTGGCTGATAGACTCCTTGTAAGTTACCTGCGGGCGGCCCTGGTTACATTCAACCTTGAACTCGCGGCGCAAGCGGTCGATAATGATATCGAGGTGCAACTCGCCCATACCACGGATGATGGTTTGGCCAGTATCCTCGTTGGTCTCCACCTGGAAAGTGGGATCTTCCTCAGCAAGCTTCTGCAAGCCTACTCCCAGACGGTCGAGGTCGTTCTGAGTCTTAGGCTCAACAGCGATACCGAGCACGGGATCGGGGAAGTCCATTGCCTCGAGTACCATGGGATGGTCCTCGCTGCACAGGGTGTCACCAGTGCGTACATCCTTGAAACCTACACCTGCACCGATGTCACCGCAACCGATAACCTCCATGGGGTTCTGGTGGTTACTGTGCATCTGGAACAGGCGAGAGATACGTTCCTTCTTACCCGAGCGGCTGTTAAACACGTAAGAGCCGGCTTCGATCTGACCTGAATAAACGCGGAAGAACACAAGTCGTCCAACGTAGGGGTCAGTGGCGATCTTGAACACGAGTGCACACAAGGGTTCACTTGCTTCAGGTTTGCGGCGTTCCACCTTGTCCACATCGTCCATAGCGTGGCCCACTACCTCGTCATTGTCCTCAGGACTGGGGAGATAAGCACACACTGCGTCGAGCAGGGGCTGAACACCTTTATTCTTGAACGAACTACCGCACAACATGGGTACAATCTCCATCTTGAGGGTTGCAACGCGCAACGCACGCTTGATTTCCTCCTCAGTGATAGAATCGGGATCGTCAAAGTATTTGTTCATCAGCTCGTCATCACACTCAACAATGCTCTCGAGCATCTTGTCGCGATACTCCTGGCACTCGTCAAGCATGTCGGCGGGGATTTCCTCAACGTCATAAGACGCGCCCATGGTCTCATCGTTCCACACGAGAGCCTTCATAGTGATGAGGTCAACGATACCCTTAAAGGTATCCTCAGCGCCGATGGGGAGCTGAATGGGGCAAGGATTTGCACCCAGGATATCCTTCATCTGGCGAGCAACCTCGAGGAAGTTGGCGCCTGAGCGGTCCATCTTATTGATGTAAGCGATGCGCGGCACGTTATACTTGTCGGCCTGGCGCCACACTGTCTCACTCTGGGGTTCAACACCGCCTACTGCACAGAAAGTGGCGATAGCGCCATCAAGCACGCGCAACGAGCGTTCAACTTCAACGGTGAAGTCAACGTGACCCGGAGTGTCAATGAGGTTGATTTTGTACTTATTATCCTGATACTGCCAGAATGCAGTGGTAGCAGCCGACGTGATAGTGATACCACGCTCTTGCTCCTGGACCATCCAGTCCATGGTTGCTGCACCGTCATGCACCTCACCGATCTTGTGGGTGAGACCTGTGTAGAACAGGATGCGCTCCGATGTTGTAGTCTTACCGGCATCGATGTGAGCCATGATGCCGAGATTACGAGTGTACTTTAATTGTCCGTTAGTTTTAGCCATTATAATCTATTTCCCTATTCAATGTTAAAATCTGAAATGAGCGAATGCACGGTTAGCCTCGGCCATGCGGTGCATATCCTCTTTGCGCTTGAAAGCGCCACCCTGCTCATTGTAAGCGTCGATAATCTCAGCGCACAGCTTGTCGGCCATAGTCTTGCCACCACGCTTGCGTGCGAAGATGATAAGATTCTTCATTGAAATAGACTCCTTGCGGTCAGCGCGGATCTCAGTGGGCACCTGGAAAGTAGCGCCACCGATGCGGCGAGACTTAACCTCTACCTGGGGAGTTACCTTAGCGAGAGCCTCTTTCCAGATCTCAAGAGGTGCTTTTTCTTCATTAGCCATCTTCTTGCCTACGAGCTCAAGAGCGCTGTAGAAGATGCGGTAAGATGTATTCTTTTTACCGTCAAACATCAGGTGATTCACGAACTTAGAAACTCGCACGTCACCGAATACGGGATCGGGAAGGATGATCCTCTTTTTTGGCTTAGCCTTTCTCATTGTTACATTAAATTGTAGTTTTTGTCCGCTTGGTTGTTTGCATCTTTGTTCTTCAACGGCCGTCGTACTGGCCATTTACTCAACCTTAATTCCAATCCAATAAAATCAAAAACTAAGTTTAAATTTTGTTTTAAATCTCTTTTAGTAAATTGAAAAGTCGTTGTTGCTTACAGGCGATTACTTCTTAGCGGCCTTGGGACGCTTAGCACCGTACTTAGAGCGGCGCTGTGTGCGGCCTGCTACACCAGCAGTATCGAGGGTACCGCGAACGATGTGGTAGCGTACACCAGGAAGGCCCTTTACCCGACCACCGCGCACCATACCGATTGAGTGCTCCTGGAGGTTGTGGCCCTCACCGGGGATGTAACTGTTGACTTCCTTACCGTTAGTCAATCTAACACGTGCTACTTTACGCATCGCTGAATTAGGCTTCTTGGGAGTGGTCGTGTAAACACGAACACATACACCGCGACGCTGCGGGCAAGAATCCAACGCGGGCGATTTGCTTGCGCTCTCAAGCGCAGTACGACCTTTTCTTACTAATTGCTGAATTGTTGGCATCTTAGTTCTGTTTTACTTTAGTTTTTAATTATAAATTAATTGATAAATAATTTCACATTTCAAGGCCTCACACAACGCTATCATTCATTAAATCAACTGATTAACGAACGACAGCATCGCATTTAGCCACAAAAACAATGCAAAGTTACACATTAATTCCCTAACAACCAAATGTTTTTACCACTTTTTTCTCAGCACCTGTAACTTTTTCAAAGCGGTGCACGAAGCAGCGTGGCGAACCCGGTCAAATAAGAGAACAAATGTGCAATTTATGTTACATTAAAAAGGTTTAATATCTTTTAACAGCATTCCTTGCTGGTCCTTTGCGCTGAGGAGCATCTGAGCCGGGTCTATAACCCAGTCGATTCCCAGCGCTGGATCATCAAAACGGAGGGTTGCCTCGCTGCTGGGAGCATATACGTTGTCAACCTTATACTGGAACTGCGCCACGTCGCTCAGCACTACAAAGCCATGGGCAAAGCCACGCGGGATGAACAGCTGGCGGCCATTATCGGCACTGAGCTCCACGGCCACATGCTGGCCGAAGGTGGGACTGTCACCACGCAAGTCGACAGCCACATCAAGAACCCGCCCCTGGCTCACGCGCACCAACTTAGCCTGGCTCCACTCCCCTTTTTGGAAATGAAGGCCGCGCAGCACGCCGCGAGATGAGAAAGACTCGTTATCCTGGATAAACTTGACGTCACCCACGTGGGCCTGGAACTCCTCCAGTTTGAAGACCTCGCTGAAGTATCCTCTGGCATCGCCAAACCTTACCGGCTCAACCACCCACACGCCTTTGATTTTTTGTTCAATAAAGTTCATTATACCTTATTATATATTATACATAAATATATTACTCGCTTAGTTTTGATACAAAGTTAATAATTTTTGTAGATTTGTGGCGCATAATCGGGCAATAAATCATAACTTTGCAGTGAAATTAGACACGATTGAACAAAGAACAAGCGATGAACATCATCTTTTTTGACAATAACGAGGGGCGCAGACACTTGCTGCCGCTTACCTACACACGCCCCACGGCTCTGCTGCGCATAGGCATCACAACCATCGAGGAGAAATGGAAATCGATGCTGGGCGGTGAGCACACTTACAGTTACCTCACGGCAGCCCACCTCAAGGTGAAGTTCCCTGTCAATGCCCAACGCTGCAACCTGATGGTGGCCGGTCACGTGGTACCCTCCCCTGCCCTGGCATCACAGGTACTTAGCCTCAAGGACGGCCAGGCGCTGATGAACGGCGACGAGCTGGTGGCCTTCAACGGCAGTGCCGAGGACTTTGACAACGGCAACTACAAGGAAAGCGTCCAGGCAACAGTTAGCGTGATATCGCTTCACATGCCCTATGACATATTCCTCAACAATGGCACCGTGCTGGAACAGGACTTTGACCGCCTCACCACGGGCCGTCGGTCACAGCCGCTCCCCGACACCTGCACCGTGATAGGCGACAAGGCCAGGATATTCCTGGAGCAAGGCGCGACCGTTGACGGAGCGTTCCTCAACACCCGCGGCGGCTCCATCTATGTGGGCCGTGACGTGGAGATCATGGAGGGAGCCTGCGTGAGAGGTCCGTTCGCTGCCTGTCACGACGCCAAGGTCAGGATGGGAGCCAAGGTTTACGGCCCCACCACGCTAGGACCGCATTGCAAAATAGGCGGTGAGGTGGAGAGCACCGTGATGCTGGGCTACAGCAACAAGGCCCACGACGGTTTCCTGGGCGATGCCGTGATAGGCGAATGGTGCAACATCGGTGGCGGCACAACAGCCTCCAACCTCAAGAACGACTACAGCGAAATCAAGCTGTGGGACTACGTGGAACGCCGGTTCGTGCGCACCGGCCTGCAGTTTTGCGGCCTTATCATGGGTGATCACAGCAAGACGGGCGTCAACTGCATGATCAACACCGCCACGGTGCTGGGCGTGGGTGTCAACATCCACGGCAGCGGATTCCCACGTCCGTTTGTCGCTTCGTTCCAGGAGGGGAGCAACAACGCCGGTTTCAAGGATGTTCCATTGAAGACATTCTTCGCCATTGCCGAGCGCGTGATGGCGCGACGCGGGCTCAAGCTCACCGACGTTGACCGCGACATCTTCACGTCGATCTACAACATCAGCGACCGCTACAAGTAACCGCTAACTCAACGCCGTGAGAATGCGATATTCACATCACATAACCTATCACCTGTCAAATCATGCAACGTATAAAAGGATTAATGAGGCATCTGTGGCACAGCACGCTGGGCACATTACTGAGTAACCTACTGGTAATCTACCTGTTATTCACAGCGACGCGCATCATCTTCGTGATGTGCAACTACAACCTGTTTTCGGCCCATCTAGATTTCCCCTACTTCGTGAGCATGCTCCTGGCGGGTCTGCGCTTTGACACCACTGCAATCCTCTACCTCAACTGCTGGATGCTGCTGGCTTTCCTGCTGCCACTGCATGCCAAGGAGCGCAAGGGTTATTACAAAGTGACGCGCTGGCTGTATGTGGTAACCAACTTCATGGGCGTGGCGGCCAACCTGTGTGACTGCGCTTACTTCCCGTTCACCGGGCGCCGCACCACGTGGAGCGTGCTCCAGGAGTTTGGCGGCGAGGGAAACATAGCCACCATCCTGCTCAACGAGTCGCTGCACTACTGGTACCTCTACCCCATCGCAGTGCTCACCGCATGGCTGCTGTGGAAATCGTTCAGACACCCCGAGGCAGGTTGGCACACACCGTTCAAGCGCCGCTGGCACTACTATGCGTTCCAGGCCCTGTCGCTAGCCATTGCGGCAGTGCTCACCCTGGGTGGAATGCGCGGAGGGTTCACCACTGCCGTGCGCCCCATCACCATCTCCAACGCCAACCAGTATGTCACCCAGGCCGTGGATGCAGGCATCGTGCTCAACACCCCGTTCAGCATCATGCGCACCATGGGCAAGAAGGCGTTTGTCGAGCGCGACTATATGCCCATGGCCCAGGCCCAGGAGATATTCACCCCCGTTCACACTCCTGCCGACAGCGCCCGGTTCCGCCCCATGAACGTGGTGGTGCTCATCCTGGAGAGCTTTGGCAAGCAGGCATCGGCGCGCGGCTTCATGCCGTTCATCGACTCGCTGGCAGTGAAAGGGCGTTCGTTTGAATACAGCTATGCCAACGGCCGTAAGAGCATCGACGGCATGCCCTCGGTCCTGGCATCCATACCATCGTTCGTCGAGCCGTTTTTCCTCACCCCTGCGTCGCTCAACGACCTGTCGGGTCTGGCGGGGGAACTGACTAAGAACAAGGGATATCACAGCGCGTTTTTCCATGGAGCCGAGAACGGCTCGATGGGATTCCAAGCGTTTGCACGGTCCAGCGGTTTCCAACAATACTACGGCCGCACCGAGTACAACCAGGATCCGCGATACAATGGTGACAAGGACTTTGACGGCACGTGGGCCATCTGGGACGAGGAGTTCCTGCAATACTACTGCGACAAGATGAGCGAGATGAAACAACCGTTCATGACAAGCGTGTTCACCGCCTCGTCACACTCGCCTTACAACATGCCCGCCCGTTACAAGGGCAAGTTCAAGGAGGGACCTCATCCGCTCTATGCTTGCATCTCTTACAGCGACATGGCGGTGCGCCGCTTCTTTGAGAAAGCCAGCAAGCAGCCGTGGTTCAACAACACCCTGTTTGTCATCACTGCCGATCACGCCACCGCGGCCGACGATCCCGAGTACCTGACCGACCTGGGCCACTACAAGGTTCCAGTTATCTTCTACGCCCCGTCGATGCCCGGGCTCAACGGAGTGGACAGCACCCGCATCGTGAGTCAAATCGACATCATGCCCACGGTGCTCACCCTGCTGGGATATGACCGTCCTTACATAGCATTCGGCCAGGATGCCCTGGGCGGTGACCCCGCCACGAGCCACGCCATCAACTACCTGCCCTCGAGCAACTGGTTCCAATATCTCGAAGGCGACTGGATGCTCCAGTTTGACGGCGACAAGGTTGTCCATGCCTATCGTTTCAAGGAAGATGTGCTACAGGAGCACGACCTGTGTGGCAAACATCCCGTCACCGTTGAGCGCCGCATGAAGAGCATCATCCAGCAGTACATGTACCGCATGAACCACAACGAGATGGTAGTGCGCTGACAACTCATTTCCCCCCATGTGTCCGCGCATCGCATTTTTCATCTTCCCCGGGATTTAGTTACCGCTTGTCTATTTCCAACAGGACTAGCAGTTAATTATTGTTAAAAACCAAAAAGATTCATTTGTCGTAACACACAAATCATTATCTTTGTGTTTAAATTTTATGTGAATATTACACATAATTGCCAATATATAAATAATCTTATAATAACCTTTTTATGAAAAAGTTACTAACAATCTTGATGGCTGCTGTAATAACAACACAAGCCTTCGCAATCGAAAAAGACTCATACTTCCGAGCCGGAAACATGCGCTACCGCGTTAGTTTCATTAACACCGACAAAGAATCGGAGGTGTATTGTGCCGGTTTCATTTCCAGCGGCACAGCTAACCTTGAAATCCCTTCTAAAGTGACCTACAATGGCGAAACATTCACAGTGAGTGGTGTCGACAACTCGGCATTCTATGGCAACACCGATATCAAAACCCTTACGGTTGCCTATGGTGTGGGCACCATCTCGGCCAGTGCATTTCAAGGATGTACTAATCTTACCACTATAACCCTGCCTAGCTCAGTAAATTGGATATATGGCAAGGCATTTGCCGACTGTAGCTCGCTCAAGCAGGTCACCTATGCACTTCCCGACCCCACAGGCCGCATCATCAACAGCGATGTATTCCCCAGCAACAGCAACATGACACTGTATGTGTCCAAAGTAATGGCCAATGCCGTGCAGCTGTACAAGGACAAAAAAGCTTTTGCCCCGTTTACCACCATCACAACATCTAGCGACGCCTATGACATCTATAACAAAGGCTTCAGATATGTTATCACCCGGTCTGCCACCAATTCTTACCCTGGCGATGTCACCATGGTGGGATGGAGTCCCGAAAGCTCTTCATACACTAAGGTTGAGAAGCACAACAACAGCGTAACATTTGATGGCCGCAACTATAACTTTGTTGCAATCTCTCCCTATGCATTCTATAATAACAACACCATAACAAGTGCTGATTTTTCTAGCTGTACTTCGCTAGTCACTGTGGGACGTGACGCATTTTCTAACTGCTTTGGCCTGCAGTCAATCAACCTCAACAATAGCGGTGTGACCGAAATCACCGACTACATGGCATTCAACTGCCAGAAGCTGACTAGTTTCTGCGCAAACAAGGCCACTACACTGGGCAGCTATGCACTGTGGCACTCAAATTCGCTCACCGATTTATTCATGCCTAATCTGCAGAACATCTACTCCTACGCACTGTCTTATACCGGCATGCCCGACATCGTCCTGCCCTATGGAGTAGTCGAGATAAACAGCAACGCGTTCAACGGCGCATCGACCAAGTATCTGCTTGTTCCCAGCAGCTGCGTACAGATTTCATCAGGCACGTTCAAGAACATGCCCAACCTCATCGGCCTTGTATTGAACACAAGATATGGTATTGACCGAAAATTTGACATGACCGAAACACCCAAGTCTTGCAAAATATCTGTTCCCTACAACACCGTCGACGACTATAAAACGGCATTTTCCGGTTTCAGCAACATTGTGGCCGATGGCTATGACTTCTCTTATGGTTCAAAAAACAACAGGCACACCAACAAGTACCACATGACCATCACAAGCACCGCACCGTTCACCCTGGGCGGCGTGCAGTATGCCGGAAAAGCAAAGTATGTGCACCTGGACTACATGAACATGACTGATGAAACCCAGTTCTATGCAAGCTTATATGAAACATACAACTACTTCAGCGAAGGCAAGAAATATCTCATCACCGAGATTGATGACGAGTGTTTCCTGGGGGGTGTCACATTGACAGCAATTGACCTGACAAGCGCAACTTCTCTCGAACGCATCGGACGCCAAGCACTGGCCATCTGCGCTTTTAAAAATGCACTCACTATTCCTGCTAGCGTGACATCAATCGGCGATCAGGCGTTCATAGGCAGCAGCTACACTAAGGAAATCACCATCCTGTCTCCCGTACTCGACTATGCAGGTGAAGACATGCTGAACAACACCGCATCGGACCTCAAAGTATATGTCACCCCCGAGGTGTCTTACAATTTCTGTAAAGCCGTGGGCACCGATCAAGCTAAGAAGGTAGGCGTTGTGTTCACCGCCGACAACCAGTACAAGCCCCTGGGCGTGTACATGCCTCTCAATTTCACTAACACTGGTGTGACCGCACGCATCGTCACAGGGTTCAACATCGGCAACCAGACTCTCACCACCAAGGAGGTGACTAAGCTGAGCGGTACGCTGGGAACACTCCTGTGCGACCTCACTCCTGGCAAGGTATACAAGATTCCCAACAACGGCTCGTCTATAGTGCCGGAGACCGACTACCTGCGCACCTCTTATTCTGGCCCCATCACACTCTCTCAAATGGGCAGCTCGGCCTATGCTTGGGACCCCACTACTACCACATTTGTCAAACCTAGTGCCAGCTACGTTTTGCCCGCAGGAAGCAGTTACCTTTACGGTGCCTCTACAAGCGTGAACGCCTGGAAGCTCGACTTCCTCTCAGGCTCAGGAAAGAAGGGTGACGTGAACGGTGACGGACAGGTGGCCATTGACGATGCCAACATCATCATCGACATTCTCCTGGGCAAGGATTCGGCTAGCAAGTACAACGGCCGTGCCGATGTCAACAAGGATGGCAGCGTCGACATCGACGACCTCAACGCCACCCTCGACATCCTCCTGGGAAAATAAAAGGATAGAGGATAACAACCTTACTACCTCATGATAAAAGGCGAGGCTCCGCAACTGTTGCGGGGCCTCGTTTATTTCTGGATATCGATGTGATTCAGAACAATGATATAGGTATCCATCACAGCAGCTTGCGGGCGATGGTTGCCGAGCCACGCTTGCCGTGCACGATGCGGGCAAAGAGTTTCTTTACCACGGGCGAGATCCACAGCTTCCACTTCAGCGTGTCGCCATAGCTCACGTGCAGGTTGTGATAGGCCGCGCGGCACAGTTTCACCGACATCTCGTGACTGTCCTCGCGCTCATAGTGCGCGGCGAGTATAATGCGCTTGAAGTTGAGAAGCCTCAGCATGCGGTGCCTGTCGCGATAGCCCGAGCCGGCAATCTCGTCCTGCACAACGTCCATCGTTCTCTCCCACTGCCCGGCCTTGGCCGCGAAGCTGTTGCCGGTGATACTGGCGTCACCGCTATGGTTAACGACGACATTAGATTTCCCCACATAGGCCATGCGCGGACGGTTGAGCAGCATGCGCATGCCCAGTTCCCAGTCGTTCCACACGGGCAGCGTCGCGTTCCACTCGCCGGCGTCGTGGAAGAACCCGGCCCTCACCATGTAGCGCTGCGTGGCGAGCTGGCTGTTGAGCAGCTGCACGGCCATGATGTCACTGGTGTGGAACGGCAGGTTGACGGCGGTGCCGTCGGGATACCTCAGCACGGCTCCTGTTGACACGATGTCCACGTTGCCGCCATGGAGTTCAACAGCGTCGGCATAGTCCTGTATCAAGCAGGGCATCATCTCGTCGTCGCTGTCAAAGAACACCAGCCACTCGCCGCTAGCCTCCTGTGCCCCGCGGTTGCGTGCCGCCCCGGCAGTATGGGTGTACTCAGTAACCACCCTGACGTCCAGGTCGGCCGAGGCGTGACCTACTGCCCAGCGTTGCAGCACCTGCAGCGAGTTGTCGGTGCTGTCGTTGTCCACGAGCACAAGCTGTAGGGGCCGGAAACTCTGCGCGAGCACCGACTCCAACGTGCGCTCCACGATGTGGGCGCGGTTATACACGGGTATTATGACCGAGATAGTTTGCATATTTTCGTGTAAAAGTACTACTTTTTTTGCGTGTGTGCAAAAATTAGGTTAATTTTGCACCATATGAAGGTACTATTTGTAGGCGACGCTAGCAACTTACACAACTGCCTGGCACAGCAACTCAGGCGCATGGGCCATGAAGCGGTGGTGGCATCCAACGGCTCGACGTGGATGGACACAGGCCGCGACATCAACCTGCTGCGCCGTCCCGGCAAGCTGGGTGCGGTGCGCTATGTGCTTGACATCCTGAGGGCTCTGCCATCGATGCGCGGCTTTGACGTCGTGCAGTTGTGCGGCCAGCTGTTCCTCAACCTCAAGCCCGGCAAGGTGCGCATGGTGCTCGATTACCTCAAGCGCCACAACCGCCTGGTGGTGATGTCGGCACTGGGCACTGACCGCGTCTACTACGACGCTTGCCTCGACGGCCACACCTACCGCTACAGCGACTACCGCCTCGGCGACAAGCCCTCGCCCTACGTCACCTCAGCCGAGTACAAGGCGCAGCAGCAGGACAACTGGGGCAAACCCTTCATGAAGCAGCACAGCGACCGAGTGCTGGATGCCATCGACGGCGCCACCGCCTGCCTGTGGGAATACTACGCTGCCTACAAGCCGTTGCTGGGCGACCGCGTGACCTACACCGGCATCCCCATCGACGTGGAGTCGCTCACCCTGCGGCCGCTCGACGACGAGCCCGACCGCGTGCGCTTCTTCATAGGCATACAGCGCGACCGCACGGTCATCAAGGGCACCGACCTCATGCTCGCGGCACTCAGGCGCGTGCACCAGGCCCGCCCCGAGGAGTGCGAGATGGTCATTGCCGAGAGCGTCCCCTATGCCCAGTACGTGGAGATGATGCGCTCAAGCCATGTGCTGCTCGACCAGCTCTACAGCTACACACCAGCCACCAACGCCCTGCTCGCCATGGCCCAGGGACTCGTGGCAGTGTCGGGCGCCGAGCCCGAGTACTACGAGTTGATAAACGAAAGCGAGAACCAGCCCGTTATCAACGTCGACCCGCTCGTTGACGGTGACATCGAGGCCAAGCTCAACTGGATAATAGACAACAAGCACCTGCTGCCACAACTGAGCCGCAGCAGCCGCGAATTCGTCGAGAAACACAACGCCGCAGCCGTCGTGGCACAGCGTCACCTCGACCTGTGGCAGCACCTGACAACCCTGAAAATGCCATCAAAGGGACAGTCCCTTTGATGACATTTCAACACCATCAAAGGGACGGTTCTTTTGATGGTCTTTTAAGATAACTCACTGTAAGACATGACACTGCAACTGCTCATATCCACACTCAACGACGGCATCAACAATATTGCCTCGATGCTGCTGGAGCCGCGCGACGGCATCAGCTACCTCGTGTCGTGGCAGCACAGCGACGACTCACCCGTGGGGGCACTGCCCCCGGCGTTGCTACGCGATGACGTGACGGTGCTGCACCTGCAGGGGCGCGGACTGAGCCGCAACCGCAACAACTGTATCCGCCATGCCACTGCCGACGTGTGCCTGATATGTGACGACGACTGCACCTATACCCACGAGCAGCTCAACTGCGTGGCGCTCACCTTTGCCACCCACCGCGATGTCGACCTTGCCACGTTCAAGTCCCACGGGCTGACGACCCAATACCCCGACAAGCAATTCAACCTCAAGGAAAAACGGAAGAATTACTTTGCCAGTTCCATCGAGATAGCCTTTCGCCGCACCAGCGTGCAGGGCAAGCTGCAGTTCAACGAACTCTTCGGCCTGGGAGCACCGGTGCTACACTGTGGCGAGGAGGAAGTCTTCATCCACGACGCCATCAAGGCAGGCCTCAACTGCATGTACTTCCCCGCCTACGTGGTTTCGCACCCCGGAGCACCCACCTCGGTCACCCGCGTGGACCACGCTGGCACTCTCAAGGCCCGCGGAGCGTTCCTCTATCTTGCTTACCGCGGCACGATGATTCCGCGTGTGGTCCTCATCTCCTATCGCCTGCACCGCGACCACGGCGTGCCATTTTTCCATGCCGTTAGCAACATGCTCTCAGGCATCGCCTACATCATGAAAGCGAAGTGACCCGCCCGGTTACATGATATAAAGTAAGGATCCCCATCCGGCGCCATCGCCGTGGAGATCCTTGCTTCATTTTCGGTCAGGTTTCCCTGCGAATTGTCAAATGTACTTCTGCACTGCGTCCTTGAGCTTGTTGGCATCCTCAACGCGCTCCTTCAGCTCTCCGTTGCTGATGATGAACGTTGTGGGAACACCCATCACCTGGTAGTTGCCCACGTTGGTGCTGTTCTCGCCGTTGGGGTCATACACTGTGATCCAAGGCAGGTTGCGTGCCGACTGCAGCCAAGCCACGTTGTCGGGGTCGAGCGACACCTGGTAGATCTCCAGGCCCTGGCCCTTGTGCGAGGTGTAGATGTCGTTGAGCAGCTTGCTCAGCATGGGAGAGAACTCGCCCTGGTACATGGTGAAGCTAAGCAGCACCACGCGGTTCTGAGCAGCCACCTGCGACAGCACGTGCTTCTTACCGTTGTAGTCCTCGAGCGTAATGTCGATGAGCGCGGTCTCGTGGGCATTGATGGTGTCGGTGGGAGCGCTGGCGGCACGGCGGCGTTGCTGGCCGCTGAGCAGCACCTTCACCAGGTAGTCGGTGCGGGGATCATCGGGACGGAAGCTGTTGAACGAGTTGGCAACAGCGCCAATGATGCGCAGGTCCTGGTCGTCGAGGGGGTCAAACAGGGGCTTGCCGTCAAGCGACTTGTTGATCACGTAGTAAGCCACGATGCCAGCAGGGTCGGCAACGATCTGCTTTGCCAGCTTGGCTTTGAAAGCCTTGATCTTCTCGGGAGTACCCTTGCTGCCCGAGAGCGACATGGCCTCCTTGTCAATATTCATCACCTGCACGGCGTGGTCGCTGCCCGAGAGAGTGTAGTCGGTGTCAAACGCCTTCACCTTCGAGTTCACGGTGATGTGGTCGAGGCTGTCGATGGGGAAGCAAATCATCTGGTCACCCATGCGCAAGCGGTAGATGTTAGGATACTCGGGGGCATCGGCGCTCACTGTGAACGAGCCATCCTTATCGGGAGTGATAGAGTCCACAATAAACCACATGCCGTTGCTCGTGGTCTCAAGCATCAGCTTAACGGTATCGGTAGCGCCTTCAATCTTGCCGTCTACCTTGAACTTGTTGCCGTCGGTGCATGCGCTGAGCAGTGCCACGGCAACCATTGCTGCTAAAAATATATATTTTTTCATCGTTAATGTTATTTTCAACCGGGTTTATTTTATTAATGATTCCTCCTTAATTGGAAAATCGCCACGAAATTACAAAAAATCTCCCAACTACACAAAATTAACCACACATCAACGCCATTTTTTATAAAACACGCCCATTAATACAGCCATCAACCCAAGGCGCAACGTCAGAGACGTTGTATGTGATTAGCCCCAGGTTGGGAACGCGCAGCGGAACCTACCTGGGGGGATGGGAGCCCCCCACCCAAAGCGCAACGTCGGAGACGTTGTATGTGATTAGCCCCAGGTTGGGAACACGCAGCGGAACCTACCTGGGGAACCTATTTGCCGTCATCGTAATATACACAATCGTTCTCGAATGACATTTTCTCCATTTCATCTTCATATTTCGCTATCTGATGATGAATCTCCTGCCCTTTAATATAATTGATAATGTTTTCCTGGTCCTTGAACGAACATGTAAATGCATAATATTCCTTCCCCCACCCTTCAAAAATCGGAAATTTTTCACGTTGTGTTTTCAGCCAAATGCTGGACGAACGCTTAATTTCACGCATAAGATCAGACAATGCAACCGTGGGGTGTAGTTGCAGTAAAATGTGAATATGATTGGGAATGCCATTCATCCAGAGCAACCTACAATTATGTTCATTGATGATGCCATAGATATATTTGTATAATTCTCTTTTATTTTCTTCATTAATGGTCATTTGACGAAATCGCGTGCTAATGACTATGTGATATATGGCTTTTACTGTACTCATAAATATTAAACGACATTTCCAATCTGATATTGCCTAAATTTGTGGCCAAATACAACGTCTTCGACGTAGCGTCATATTTACGTCATTTACCCCCCAGGTAGTCGCTGCGCTCCAACCTGGGGCTAATCACATCAAAACGTCTCCGACGTTTCTCGCACTCATATGTAACTGCTTCACCCCCTCCCTGCCCGGGC
>JAZQPG010000205.1:0-4461 GCA_045628365.1 Sodaliphilus sp.
CTCCGCGCGCCCGGTTCAATCGGTGCCTGCTCTTATCCCGCTAAGGTGTTCAAAGGAATGCGCATGGCTGGACAAATGGGTAACAAGCGTTGCACCGTTCAAAATCTTCAAGTTATTAAAATACTGCCCGAGAGCAACGTGCTCGTAGTTAAGGGTTCTGTACCCGGCAGTAAAGGTTCAATCGTTTTAATTAAGAAATAATGGAACTCGCAGTATATAACATTAAGGGTGAAGACACCGGGAAGAAAGTAACGCTCAACGATGCAGTTTTTGCAATCCCCGGGCCCAGCGAACATATCGTTTAGCTCGTTGTTAAGCAGCACTTGGCTAACATGCGCCAGGGCACCCACAAGGCTAAAGAAAGAAGTGAAGTATCAGGTTCGACTAAGAAACTCGGTCGTGAGAAGGGCGGCGGCGGTGCACGTCACGGTGACATCAACTCTCCCGTCCTCGTCGGTGGTGGTCGCGTTTTCGGTCCCCGTCCCCGCAACTATAGCTTCAAACTGAACAAGAAGATGAAGGCTCTTGCACGCAAGAGTGCCCTCACTTTCAAGGCTCAGCAGAACCAGATCATGGTTGTCGAAAACTTTACTTTTGACGCTCCTAAGACTAAAGATTTCGTAAATATTACTAAAAATCTTAAAATTGAGGGTCAAAAAGTGCTTTTCGTTTTAGCAAACCAGGATAAATTCGTATATTTGTCTGCTCGAAATTTGCAGAACGCAAGTATCGTTACTGCTTCGGATATCAACACTTATCGTATTCTTGACAATAAGATGATGGTTGTTACCGAGGGCAGTGTTGATGTGCTTAACAATTTAAAGTAATTAAAGGAGGTAAATAACAATGAGTATTCAGATTCAACCCATCGTATCGGAGAAGGCTAACGCCATCAGCGAGAAGACCAATCGCTATTCATTCAAGGTATCTCCCGATGCTAACAAGTTCCAGATCAAGGACGCTGTAGAGAAGCTCTACGACGTTAAGGTTGTTGGCGTGAGCACAATGAACTACGACGGCAAGAAGAAACAGCGCTACACTAAGAGCGGTATCCTTCGTGGTAAGGTGGCTGCTTTCAAGAAGGCTGTTGTAACTGTTGCCGAAGGTCAAACTATTGATTTCTATAGCAATATTTAATAAAGAGAAATGGCAGTAAGAAAATTTAAGCCCACAACACCGGGGCAGAGACACAAGGTTATTGGTACATTTGAGGAAATTACTAAGAGTGCACCAGAGAAATCTCTTACAGTCGGTATGCGCAGCACAGGTGGCCGTAACAATGAAGGCCACCTTACAATGCGCTATCTCGGTGGCGGCCACAAGCGTTGCTACCGCTTCATCGACTTTAAGAGAAATAAAGACGGTGTGCCAGCTCGTGTAAAGAGCATTGAGTATGATCCTAACCGTTCAGCTCGCATTGCACTTCTTTACTACGCAGATGGTTATAAAGCTTATATAATTGCACCCAACGGTTTGCAAGTTGGCGCTACAGTTGAAAGCGGTGAGAACGTAGCCCCTGAATTGGGAAACGCGCTTCCACTCAGTTCTATTCCTGTTGGTACTTTAATTCACAACATTGAGCTGCGTCCCGGACAGGGTGCCTGCATGGCACGTTCAGCCGGTACTTTCGCTCAGTTGACTTCTCGTGAAGGCACCTACGCAATCATCAAATTACCTTCGGGCGAAACTCGCAAAGTCCTCGCTGCTTGCCGCGCTACTATCGGTGTAGTTGGTAACAGTGACCACGCTCTCGAGCAGTCAGGTAAGGCTGGTCGTTCACGCTGGCTCGGACGTCGTCCCCACAACCGTGGTGTTGTTATGAACCCTGTTGATCACCCCATGGGTGGTGGTGAAGGCCGTCAGAGCGGTGGACATCCCCGTTCACGTACAGGTCTCTACGCTAAGGGCCTCAAGACCCGTGCACCGAAGAAGCAGTCTTCGAAGTACATCATTGAAAGAAGAAAGAAGTAATTTGTTGAATTGATTTAACGCCGAATTTATGAGTCGTTCATTAAAAAAAGGCCCCTACATCAGTGTTAAGCTGGAGAAGAAGGTTGATGCTATGAATGAGAGCGGTAAGAGCGCTGTTATTAAGACTTGGTCTCGCGCTTCTATGATCTCTCCCGATTTCGTGGGACACACCTTCGCAGTTCACAACGGAAACAAGTTCATCCCTGTTTACGTAACTGAAAACATGGTAGGTCACAAGCTGGGTGAGTTTGCACCCACTCGCACTTTCCGTGGTCACAGCGGTAATAACAAGAAGTGATCCGGGTCATTAGTTTAAAAGAAAAAAAGAATTAAAATACAATGGGTAAAAGAAAAAGAGAATCAGCTATGTTGATTAAGGAAGCTCGCAAGAACGAATCCTTCGCTAAGCTGCGCAACTGCCCCAGCTCACCCCGCAAGATGCGCCTGGTGGCTGATATGGTTCGCGGTGTCGAGGTTTTCAAGGCTCTCGGTATGCTTCACTTTTCAAACAAAGCAGCTGCTGCCAGCGTAGAGAAGCTTCTGAAGTCAGCTATCGCTAACTGGGAACAGAAGAATAATGGTGCTAAGGCCGAGAGTGGCCAGCTCTACATCAAGTCAATCAATGTTGACTGCGCACCTATGTTGAAGCGCCTCCGCCCTGCTCCCCAGGGTCGTGGCTACAGAATTCGCAAGCGTTCGAACCATGTTACATTGTTCGTCGACACTATTAACTCTAACGAAAAAGACGCATAAGATATGGGACAGAAAGTTAATCCAATTGCAAATCGTTTAGGTATCATCCGTGGTTGGGATTCTAACTGGTACGGTGGTAGTAATTATGGAGATACTCTGCTCGAGGACAACAAGATCCGCAAGTATCTTAAGGAGCGTCTGGCTAAGGCCAGCATTTCACGCATCGTTATCGAGCGTACATTGAAGCTGGTGACAATCACCATCTGCACTTCACGTCCCGGCACCATCATCGGTAAGGGCGGTGAGGAGGTTGAGAAGCTCAAGCAGGAGCTCATGAACCTCACCGGTAAGGAAGTTCAGCTTAACATCTTCGAGGTTAAGCGTCCCGAACTCGACGCTGAGCTCGTGGCTAGCAACATCGCTCGCCAGGTAGAGGGTAAGATCGCTTACCGTCGTGCCGTTAAGATGGCTGTCGCTTCTACTATGCGTGCAGGCGCTGAGGGTATCAAGGTTCTCGTGAGCGGTCGCCTTAACGGCGCCGAGATGGCTCGCAACGAGATGTTCAAGGAGGGTCGTACTCCCCTGCACACTCTGCGCGCCGACATCGACTACGCTCTCGTGCCCGCCCTCACTAAGGTAGGCCTCATCGGCATCAAGGTTTGGATTTGCCGCGGTGAAGTTTATGGCAAGCGTGACCTCGCTCCCAACTTCGCTAACAACAACGAGCGTCGCTCTGGTGGTGACCGTCGTCGTGGTGGCTTCCGCAATAAAAAGAATAACAATCGTTAATTAAGTTAACTGTAGAACAATGTTACAACCTAAAAGATTAAGATACAGAAGACCCTCTGACGGACATCCTCGCCAGTACAGCAAGCGTGGTAACCAGCTCGCCTTCGGTTCTTTCGGAATCAAGACTCTCCAGAGCAAGTGGATCACCGCTCGTCAAATCGAGGCTGCCCGTATCGCTGTGACTCGTTACATGCAGCGTGAAGGTCAAGTTTGGCTTCGCATTTTCCCCGACAAACCTTACACTCGCAAGCCCGCCGACGTGCGTATGGGTAAAGGTAAAGGTGATGTTGCCGGTTATGTTGCACCCGTTCACCCCGGTCGCATTCTCATTGAGATCGACGGCGTGAGCTTCGAGACTGCTAAGGAAGCGCTCCGCCTCGCTGCGCAGAAGCTTCCCGTGATAACTAAGTTTGTGGTACGTCGTGACTATGATCCGACACAAAACGTGTAATTTTTAAGAGATTATGAAGAAGAATAGTATTAAGGAACTGAGCGACAAGGAATTGCTCGACCGCCTGGATGCGGCTCAGAAGGAGTACATGCAGGAGAAAGTTCAGCATGCGATCACTCCCCTTGACAATCCCGCCAAGATTACACTTGACCGCAAAATGATTGCTCGCCTCAAGACTGAGGTGCGCGCACGTCAACTAAACATTAAATAATGCCAACGATAATGGAAAAACGTAATTTAAGAAAAGAAAGAATTGGGATTGTTTCCAGCAACAAGGGTGACAAGAACATCACTGTAACCATCAAGTGGAAGGAGAAACACCCAATCTACGGTAAGTTTGTCAACAAGACAAAGAAGTACCATGCCCATGACGAGAAGAATGAGTGCAACGTAGGTGATACCGTACGTCTCATGGAAACCCGTCCCCTGAGCAAAACTAAGAGATGGAGATTAGTTGAAATAATCGAAAAAGCGAAGTAATTGAATTATGATACAGACTGAAAGTAGATTGACAGTAGCCGACAACAGTGGCGCACGCGAGGTGCTGTGCATCCGTG
>JAZQPG010000206.1:0-4033 GCA_045628365.1 Sodaliphilus sp.
GACCAGATGTTTGCCGACGGCTTCCTTCAGATTCCATCTCGCGATGGACACCCTTGCCTTGGGCTATGTGATTCCCGCTATCAGGGCTCACTCGGGACTTGCACCCGTTAGACAATGCTCATGCCGAGCGTACCGCAAAAAGCCAAGGCTGCTTCGAGAGTGAAACAGCCTTGGCTTGTTATTCCCGGAGTCTATGACTCGGTTTGTCTGATTTTTATTTTACAATCTGGCCATTCAGGTTGTACTTCACGCCGTCCTTCTCAATCACGAGCTGGCCGTTCTCGATCATCTTGATTGCCTTGCTCAGGGTGGGGTTAGCCTCGATTGACTCGATGCCTGTAGGCTTCTTGAGGCCTTCACCAAACACACCCTGCAGGAAGAGGTGCTCACTGGTCAGCGTGTAAGCGCCGCGCTCTTCGGGAATATACATGCGCCACTCTGTGCCGGCCGACAGGCGGGGACCATTCACGAGCAAGAATGCATAGTAGTTCTTAGAGGCCATGTCACCGGCAACGAAGAACTTGCTGTCCTTAACTTGTCCGTAGAATGAATAGGGATCCTCGGGATCACCCCAGTTGGTTGTGCTTTCCAGCCACTCTTGCTGCGACTCGTCCCAAGAATCGCCGTCCAGTCCGTCGAGCGAAAGCCACTGCATCACACCACCCTTCAATGTCTCAACATCAATATTGGTTGCAGCATAATAGCCTGCATACCATCCGTTGAGCTCAGCAGGAACGGTGATTTCCTGCGCATTTGCGTTAACACACATTGCCACAAGGGCTACCATAGAAAGTAAAAATTTCTTCATAGACGTATTTTTTAGATAAGTATTTTGCAGTTTATTAGCAAATCAAAATAATTACATTTCAATTCTATTGCAAAATTAGTAAAACAACACGACATACACAAGTTTAAAGCACCTTTTGCTTACAACTTTTTTCGTTCTTACTTGCTGTTTGCCGCACTCCCCTTCCTCCGGAAAAGAAGCAAGGTTGCCCGTCATGTGCTGAGGGCAACCTTGTATTCATATTGGGGTTATTGTAAATATTACCAAGCAAACATGGGGTAATCCTTCATGATGCTGTTCACCTTCTCACGAACGCTCTTGATCACTGCCTCGTCCTCGGGAGCGTGGAGCACGGTGTCGATGAGCTCAACGATTTCGCCCATGAGTTCTTCCTTGGCGCCACGTGTGGTGATGGCGGGAGTACCCAGGCGCAGACCTGATGTCTGGAAGGCGCTGCGGTCGTCGAAGGGAACCATGTTCTTGTTGGCAGTGATGTCAGCCTCAACGAGAGCCTTCTCGGCTACCTTACCGGTGAGCTCGGGGAACTTGGTGCGCAGGTCAACGAGCATGCTGTGGTTGTCGGTGCCGCCTGAGCAAATCTTGTAACCCTTGTCGGTGAGAGCCTGTGCCATAGCGCGTGCGTTGCCGCGAACCTGCAGGTGGTATTCCTTGAACGAGGGATCCAGAGCCTCGCCAAATGCCACTGCCTTGGCTGCGATGACGTGCTCGAGGGGACCTCCCTGCACGCCGGGGAACACGGCGCTGTCGAGCAGCGACGACATCTTGCGTATCACGCCCTTCTTGGTTGCCTTGCCCCAGGGATTGTCAAAGTCCTGGCCCAGCAGGATGATACCGCCACGGGGACCGCGCAGTGTCTTGTGGGTGGTACTAGTGACGATGTGGGCATATTTCAAGGGATTCTCGAGCAAGCCAGCTGCGATGAGGCCAGCGGGGTGTGCCATGTCGATCATGAGCAGGGCGCCCACCTTGTCGGCGATGGCGCGCATGCGTGCATAGTCCCACTCGCGGCTGTAGGCGCTGGCGCCGCCCACGATGAGCTTGGGCTGCTCGCGCAGTGCCACCTCTTCCATCATGTCATAGTCCACGAGGTTGGTGTCGGGGGTAACGTTGTATTCCACCTGGTTGAAGTGCATGCCCGAGAAGTTCACTGGGCTGCCGTGTGACAGGTGACCGCCATGGGCAAGGTTGAGGCCCATGAACTTGTCGCCGGGCTTGAGGCATGCCATGAACACGGCCATGTTGGCCTGTGCACCACTGTGGGGCTGCACGTTGGCATACTCAGCGCCAAAGAGCTGCTTGATGCGCTCGATGGCGAGGGTCTCGGCCTCGTCCACACACTGGCAACCGCCATAGTAGCGGTGTCCGGGATAGCCTTCGGCATATTTGTTGGTGAGGCAGCTGCCCATGGCCTGCATTACCTGCGGACTAACGAAGTTCTCGCTCGCAATGAGCTCGATGCCTTGCTGCTGACGCTGTTGTTCTTTCGCGATGATGTCAAATAATACTTGATCTTTTACCATATCGATTATTTTGTTAATAGAAGGTTATTGTGCAAAGGTAGTGCAAAAAAGACCTTCTAGCAAATTATTTCTTGTTTTTCTTGCGCACAGTCCAGCCAAAATGGCCCAATTCCTCGCCCAGCGTGTAATAATGACCGTGGCAATAGGTAATCAGGTCGGCTTTCTTGAGGTCCAACGCGCCGGTCACGGGGTCGAGGAATTTCTCGTCGGCGATGACGTTGGTCACCTCGGCGATGAACATGTCGTGGGTGCCCAGGCGCATGATGTCCTTGACGCGGCACTCGATGCTCAGCGGGGCCTCCTCGATGTAGGGGGCGTCCACGGTGCGGCCCTTGACGGGCGTGAGATTCATCTCCTCCCACTTGTTGCAGTCGCGTCCCGAACGCACGCCGCACCAGTCGGTGGCACGGGCCAGGGCGCGGTTGGTGAGATTGAGCGTGAATGCCATGTTCTTCTCGATGATGTGATGGCTGTGGCGCTCAGGGCGTATCGACACATAGCACATCGCCGGATCGCTGCAAATGGTGCCCGTCCATGCGGCGGTGAGCATGTTGTACTCGTCGGGCGTGGCTCCGCAGCTCACTAGCAGTGCCGGCAAGGGGTAGATCATAGTCCCCGGTCTCCAGTTCTGTTTCATTTGAGGATAATTTCGGCCTGTTGCACGGTGCACTCGCAGTGGTGGCAGCGCAGCACGATGTTCTCGCGGTCGATGACGTGGAAGCGCGTGCGCATGGGCTCGTTATTACTGATACACTTGGGGTTGTTACACTTCACGATATTGTGCAACTCGGCAGGCACTACCACAGCATGCTTGTCGACAACCTCATAGTCGCGAATCACGTTGATGATAGCCGTTGGCGCTATCACCGCGATGCGGTTGAGAGTCTCCTCGGGGAAGGTGACGTCGGCCATCTTGAGGATGCCTTTCTTGCCCATGTGCTCACTGTCGAGGTTAAAACCTATTGTGACGCTGCTGTCCAGGTCCTTGATGCCCAGCAGATCCACTACCTTAAACAGTGACTTACTGGGGATATGGTCGATAACGGTGCCGTTCTTCAATGCGGCAACAGCCAGTTCTTTCTTTATCATTGTCTTAAGTTTTTTTACTGTTATACCTTTAAACGGGTAGGATGATTAGGAGGGTTAGGACGTTAAACCCATTAACCTTTTAACCTTTTAACCCTTTACTCAATCCCCAGTGCCCTGCAGATGATAGCCTGGCGGGCAAAGAGACCATTCTTGGCTTGCTGGAAGTAGTAAGCCTTGGGGCTGTCGTCCACGTCCTGGTCAATCTCGGTGATGCGGGGCAGCGGGTGGAGTACTTTGAGTGTTTCCTTGCTGCCGTCGAGCATGCTGGCACGCAGTGTGTACAGGCTCTTCACGCGCTCATACTCCATCAGGTCGCTGAAGCGTTCGCGCTGCACACGGGTCATGTACAGGATGTCGGTCTGGTTGATGATTTCCTCGCTGAACTCGGTGGTCTCGGTGTACTTGATGCCATGCTTGTCGCAGAACACCTTGTACTGCTCGGGCATCTTGAGCTCGTCGCATGCCACGAAGTTGAACGTGGGGTTGAAGTACTGCATCGCCTCGAGCAGAGAGTGCACCGTGCGGCCATACTTCAAGTCGCCCACCATGGTGATGGTGAGGTCCTCGAGGCGGCCTTGTGTCTTGTAGATGCTGTAGAGGTCGAGCATCGTTTGCG
>JAZQPG010000207.1:0-44597 GCA_045628365.1 Sodaliphilus sp.
CTTACCGGCAACGGCGAGAGCGCAACAGTGCACATAGTCAATGCCGACCCCACCCTGAAACATAATAAGGCCGACAACAACTATTATGGAGCGCTGGTGTGCAATGGCAGGCATTTCCTCGTCATCATTGACAATAGTAACGATGCGCTCATAAAGTCGTTGCTGGAAAATGACCGCGACAAAGTGAAATATGTGAGGGAATATGAGTTCACTCCCGAAATCATTGAAGTGGGTGCCACAACAGTTGATGCAATCATAACCTCGACCAGTATAGATGTGGCCCATGCAATGGTAGAAGGAGAGGAATGTGTGCGCAAAGATTAGTCTTGTTGCGAGCATCATAATGCCCGCAACACCACTTACACCCTCATAGGAATAACTGACGGGATTTTATTTCACCCAGTCGTTAATAATGTCGGGTTCGATAATTTTCGAGACCTTTTTCCAGTCTTTAGAGCGCAGATACTCTTTAATTATATGCGCGTGTTCCAAATTATGCATGTCGGTGCCCAGCATGTCCACCATGCCGTGCTTCACCAGCCACATCGCATTTTCGCGAGCGACCGGTCCAAAAAAATTGGCAAGCGATAGCAGATTAACCTGGAATTTCACGCCAGAGTTGTGGAGCTTCTCATACCTCTGGCGGCGACGAGAATAGTATCCATATCGCTCGGGATGAGCCAAGATGGGCTTGTAGCCTTTCACCATCAGGTCAAACATGAGTTCATCGAGCAACAGCAATTCCTGCTGGAAAGAATTTTCCATGAGGATAAACTTTCCCGGCATGGGCAAAATGGTCTTTGCCTCCCACTGTTTCTCCCAGTATTCATCGATGCGATACTCGGCCGACGGATATATCTCAATGTCCATTCCGGCCTCTTTCACTGCCTTTTGAAGAACATTGAAAGCAGCCGTCAACGACTCGGGTGTATTTTCAAAAGTTTCAGAAGTGACATGCGAGGTACACATCACGCGGTGAATACCCAATTCCATTTCAGCCTCAAGCATCTCAAGCGATTGCTCAACCGATTGAGAGCCATGATCAACACCGGGTAAGATGTGGCAATGCACATCGGTGTTGTAGAATAATTCGACGTTTTTGTTGTTTTTTCTTAAGAAATTGAACATAATTTTGGTGTTTCTACAAATAATAACGATGAAAAATGCAAAATATTTTTTGTAGTTGAAAAATTATTTGTACCTTTGCATGCCATTACAAATTTTAGGCGTTTACCACCGCCTGATATTTAGTTAATTATTAAAACATAACATTGCAATGAAGAAAGATATCCATCCTACCAACTATCGCGAGGTTGCGTTCAAGGACATGTCAAACGAAGAGGTGTTCATCACCCGTTCTACAGTAGCGTCAAAGGAGACAATCGAGATTGACGGTGTAACTTATCCCCTGGTTAAGCTTGAGATCACCAGCTCATCTCACCCCTTCTTTACCGGTAAGCAGAAACTCGTGGACACCGCAGGACGCGTGGACAAGTTCTTCAGCCGCTACGGCAAGAGCACCAAGAAATAATCTCCAAGCTGGTAGACGAATTTCGAATCGCATCAAAGCAGCATCTCCAATGGCGGGATGCTGCTTTCTTTTTCCCATCCTCACCCTCCCAGGATAAATCCTCCCGCCAAGAAAGGAAATCCTCCCGCCACCAGCCCCAAGTGGGAGTCCCTGTGCCACCAACCACAAGGGGAGTCCCTGTGCCACGCGATCATCGCGTGGTCCATATTCCTCCCCCGCCACCTCTTTATTCTTTACCCCCCGTTTTTTCAACTCCAATATGTTAAAAATGTTTTTTAAAGCAATTTATTTCGTTTTTATAGCAAATAATCGTTGAAATTGTAGTAATTTTGCACTAAATATTGGATTGAAGTATTTTACTCACTTTTAAAACGGGTATGAACGGAAACAAAAAGATTAAAACAGCGCTTATTTCAGTCTTTCACAAAGACGGATTGAATGAAATTTTGAAAGAGCTCAACGACAACGGAACAAAGTTCTTGTCAACCGGCGGAACACAGGATTTCATCAAGAGCCAGGGATATAACTGTGATGCAGTTGAGGACCTAACCGGATATCCATCAATCCTTGGCGGTCGCGTGAAAACTTTGCACCCTAAGGTGTTTGGAGGCATCCTTAGCCGTCGCGACAACGAGAAAGACCAGCAGCAAGTGGCTGAATTCCAGATTCCCGACATTGACCTCGTCATCGTTGACCTCTACCCCTTTGAGGACACGGTAGCCAGCGGAGCATGCGAGGCCGACATTATTGAGAAAATAGACATTGGCGGCATATCGCTCATCCGTGCTGCGGCCAAGAACTTCAACGACGTGGCAATCGTGGCTTCTAAGGGTCAATACAAGCCGCTGCTCAACATGCTTCAGGAAAACGGAGGTGCCGAGCTCACCCTTGAAAACCGTCGCTGGCTAGCACGCGAGGCCTTTGCAGTCTCAAGCGCCTATGACAGCCACATCTTCAACTACTTCGATGGTGGCGAGATGAACGCACTGCGACTCACTGGTGACACCCGCAAGCAACTGCGCTATGGCGAGAACCCCCATCAGCAGGGCTTCTACTTTGGCGACTTCAATGCAATGTTCACTCAGCTACACGGCAAGGAGATTTCTTATAACAATCTCCTCGACATCGACGCTGCAGTCAACCTGATCATGGACTTTGACGAGCCTACATTTGTCATCATGAAGCACAACAACGCCTGCGGCCTTGCATCACGCCCCGTGTTGTGCGATGCCTTCAAGGCAGCGCTTGCCGGAGATCCTGTCAGCGCGTTCGGAGGTGTTCATGTCACCAACCAGCCTGTCGACGAAGCCACCGCACAGGAAATGAACAAGGTATTCATCGAGGTGTGCATCGCTCCGGCCTACAGCGACGAGGCGCTTGAAATCCTCAAGCAAAAGAAGAATCGCATCATCCTCGTGATGAAAGACTTTGAACGTCCCGCAATGCAGACACGCACCGTGCTCAACGGTGTACTCATGCAAGAGCGCGACACCCACAACGAGACACCCGAAGAGCTCACTCAGGCAACAAACACAGCTGCCACCGCTGAGCAAATCCAGGATATGCTGTTTGCTAACAAAATTGTGAAGCACAGCAAGAGCAACGCCATCGTGCTGGCCAAGGGCAAAATGCTGCTCGCCAGCGGCGTTGGACAGACATCACGCGTCGACGCACTGCGCCAGGCAATCGACAAGGCCCGCTCGTTTAACCAGGACCTTGAAGGGGCAGTGATGGCCAGCGACGCGTTCTTCCCCTTTGGAGACTGCGTGGAGATAGCCCACCAGGCCGGTATCACCGCGGTGATACAACCCGGCGGCTCAGTAAGGGACAGCGAGAGTATCGACTATTGTAACAACCATGGCGTGGCAATGGTAATGACCGGAGTGCGCCATTTCAAGCATTAATAATAAACACATAAAAATATATAAGGTATATGGGACTTTTCTCACAAGACATAGCAATTGACTTGGGTACAGCCAACACCATCATTATCCACAACAACAAGATAGTGATTGACGAGCCGTCGGTTGTAGCACTCGACAACAGAACAAACAAACTCATCGCAGTGGGCGAGAAGGCCCGCGAGATGCATGGTAAGGTACATGAAGGCATACGCACCGTTCGCCCCTTGAGCGACGGCGTGATCGGCGACTTTGCTGCCGCCGAGCTCATGATGCGCGGACTCATCAAGAAACTCAGCTCAAAGAACCGCTGGTTCTCAAACAGCTTCAAGATGGTAGTGTGCATCCCCTCTGGTTCAACCGAGGTTGAGATACGTGCCGTGCGCGACTCTAGCGAGCATGCTGGCGGACGCGAAGTATACATGATCTACGAGCCCATGGCTGCCGCGCTGGGTATCGGCCTTGACGTCCTCGCTCCCGAGGGCAACATGATTGTCGACATAGGTGGCGGTACAACCGAGATCGCTGTTATCTCTTTGGGCGGTATCGTCAGCAACAAGAGTATCCGCATCGCTGGTGACGACCTCACCGAGGACATCATCGAGCACATGCGCCGCGTCCACAACATGAAAGTGGGTGAGCGCACTGCCGAGCTCATCAAGATCAACGTGGGTAGCGCCCTAACCGAGCTTGAAAATCCCCCCGAAGATTATATCGTGCATGGCCCCAACCAGATGACAGCAATGCCCATGGAGGTCCCCGTGACCTACCAGGAGGTGTGCCACTGCATCGAGAAGTCCATCTCTAAGATCGAAGCCGCTGTTCTCAGCGCCCTCGAGCACACTCCCCCCGAACTGTATGCCGACATCGTTAAGAACGGTGTATACCTGTCGGGTGGCGGCGCGCTCCTGCGCGGTCTCAACAAGCGACTCAGCGACAAGATCGGCATCGCATTCCACGTGGCCGACGATCCCCTGCACGCTGTTGCCAAGGGTACCGGTATCGCACTGAGAAACATCAAGCACTTCAAGTTCTTGAAGAGATAAGAATCTATTTACTAACCCTATACACATTGCAGTTGTCGTTATGGACCTTCAGGTCCAGCGCGATAACTGCTGTGTGATATAAAGGATTAGCATTTATTATTGAAAGTATTCAGCTCAATCAGCAATGAACCAACTGCTCAATTTCCTCACCAAACAATATCACTGGTTTGTTTTTCTCCTGCTCGTGATAATCAGCCTTGTCATGCTCTTCAACAACAACCCATACCAGCAGAGCGTGTACCTAACATCGGCCAACTCGATGAGCGCGGCAGTATATGAAGGAATCAACTCGGTGACAGGATATCTTGACCTCAAGGACATCAACGAGGACCTGCACGAGCGCAATGCATTGCTGGAGATGGAAATCGTGAAACTGCGTAGCGAAATCAACGAGTACAAGCTACAAGTACCCGACACCAACCTGAAGCCCGAATTCCAGAGGTTTAACTTTATTCCGGCGCATGTGATCAGCAATAGCATCTCACAGCCCTACAACTACGTCACCATCAACCGAGGCAGCTTGGACGGAATCAAGGAAGGAATGGGCGTGGTCGACCAGAACGGCATCGTGGGCAATGTCGAGGTTACAGGCAACCACTCGGCACGCATCATTTCACTGCTTAACCCCGACAACATCCTGTCGTGCAAGCTCAAGGAAAGCGAGTACTTTGGCAGCCTGGTGTGGGACGGGAAGAGTCCCGAGTATTCAATTCTCGAGGAACTACCCAAACACATGAAGTTCAACGTGGGTGACACCATCATCACGAGCGGTTACTCCGCTATTTTCCCCGAGGGAATCATCGTGGGAACCGTAGTGGGACGAGCCGGCAAGAAAACCGACAGCACCATCTCGCTTAAGGTCAAGTTGTCGACCAACTTCAGCCAGCTCAGCACCGTGCGCATCATCACCAACGACATGCGCCAGGAGCTTGACGCGCTCAAATCTAAGGATCGTAACGTTAAACCCGAAGAGAAACAAGAATAAACGATGCATCGCACTATCATACAATTCTCAATCCTGTTTGTTGTTCTCACCCTGCTCCAGGCTGTGTGCAACAAAATCATATTATTCAACGTAGCGACACCTATCATCTTCATTTATATCCTGTTCAGGCTTCCTGTCAACATGCCCAAGGTTGCACTCTACTGCATCGCGTTCATCATGGGACTGATAATTGACATCTTTGGCAACACGGCAGGCATGCATGCACTAACATGCACGGTAGTGTCGGCAATGAGGGCACCTGTTCTCAACATGTTCTTTTCAAGAGAAGACGAGATGGGGTCTCCCCTGCCCTCAATCGAGACACTGGGCATGGGTATATACATCAAGTACCTGTCAACCATGGTGATAATCTACTGCACTATGCTCTTCTTCATACAAGCATTCACGTTGCACAACGTGCTGCTTTCAATTGAACGCATAGTGTTTAGTTCAATCCTCTCGGTACTTTTATTAGTAGGTATCGACAGTTTAGTAAGTACACAACGTGAGAAAAGACTATAACCTGGAACAACGCAAATATGCCATAGGCGGCTTCATTGTCGTCCTGGCATTTATTTACATCGCTAAGCTGTTCTCTATACAGCTTGGCGACAGCGTGTATAAGGAGAAAGCCGACTCCAACGCCTTTGTTGAGAAAATAATTTACCCGTCGCGAGGACTCATCTATGACCGCACGGGCAAACTCGTGGTGCTCAACAGCCCGGCCTATGACCTGGTGATGATCCCCAAGGACGTGGTCGACTTTGACACCATCGACTTTTGCAACACACTGCGCATCACCAGGGCCGAGTTTGACGAGAGGCTGGAGGCGATGAAAAAGAACCGCAACTACAGTTCCTACACTCAGCAGGTGTTCCTCTCACATCTCACCCCCGATGACTACGGACGACTGCAAGAGAAACTATACCGCTACCCCGGTTTCTTCATAGCCCAACGCATCCTGCGACAGTACAACTACAACGTGGGAGCTAACATCCTGGGTAACATACGCGAAGTGAATTCAAGCGATATCGAGAAGGATGACTACTATCGCCCCGGCGACTACACCGGCGACCTCGGCATCGAGAAAAGTTATGAAAAATACCTGCGCGGACGCAAAGGAACCGAGGTGCTCATCCGTGATGCCCTGGGCAAAATCAAAGGACACTACAACGACGGTGCCGACGACGTGGAGGCCATCGCGGGCAACGATCTGCACCTGAGCATCGACATCGAGCTACAACAGTTTGGCGAAGAGCTCATGAGAGGCAAGATCGGAGCAATCGTGTGCATCGAACCCAAGACCGGTGAAATCCTGGCCTTGGTATCAAGTCCCAGCTATGACCCAGCACTGCTCGTGGGCAAGGACCGCGGCAAGAACTATAGCGATCTGGTGCGCAACCAGTTCAAGCCCCTCTATGACCGCGCCATCATGGGAGCATATCCTCCCGGTTCAACATTCAAGCCTTCCCAAGGACTTATCTTTGAACAAGAAGGTATCATCACCACAGGAACTGCCTACCCCTGCCACCGCGGATATGTTAACGCAGGACTCAGAGTGGGTTGCCACGGACACGGCTCGCCCATCACCCTCAAGCCTGCCCTGCAGACGTCGTGCAACGGATTCTTCTGCTGGGGACTCAATCACATGCTTAACAACAAGAAATATGGCGGAACCAGCAAGGCCTTCGAGGTGTGGAAAAACTACATGGTCGACTTTGGCTACGGCTATAAACTAGGTGTGGACCTGCCCGGTGAAAGCCGCGGTTTCATACCCAACAGCGCTTATTACACCAAGAACCTCAAGACCGACAAGTGGGGACCCAATGCCATCATCAGCGACGCCATTGGACAGGGTGAAATCCTTGCGACACCACTCCAGATTGCAAATCTTGCTGCGATAATCGCTAACCGAGGTTACTATATCACCCCACACATCGTTAAGCGCATCGCTGGTGTGGGCGTGCTCAAAAAATGCATTGAGCGACACGACACTCGCATCAACCGTGCATACTATGAGCACATTGTAGAGGGTATGCGCATGGCGGTAACCGGTGGTACATGTAAGTCGGGCAACGTGCCAGGGCTGGACATCTGCGGTAAAACCGGTACTGCACAGAACCCTCACGGACGCGACCACTCGGCGTTCATGGGATTCGCTCCGATGAACGACCCCAAGATCGCAGTCTGCGTCTATGTTGAAAACGGTGGTTTCGGCGCAACCTATGGTGTGCCCATCGGTACACTCATGATTGAGAAATACCTGAACGGCGAGGTATCGCGCGATGGTCTTGCTTCATCAATGAAGTGCAGCTCTACCTACAGCACAAAGGCTTACGGAGCCAAGAGCTCTACTTCGGGCACATCCGCTACCAAGCCCAAGCCTGCGCCTGCCAAGGGCAACGCCGGCAATAACGGAACACCAGCCAGCAATTCAGCACCGGCTGCAGCTACCGAAAACAAATCGGCCGAAGCTCCCAAGCCCGAGCCAACACCTCAAAGCACAAGTAACAATGGAACTACGGAATGATAACGAAAACTCATCATTGCTCAAGTCGGTAGACTGGGTAACGATAATACTATACCTCATCATGATTGTGGCAGGTGCAGTGAGCATCTATGCCGCAACCTACAACTTTGACAAAGCCGGAAGCATGTTCAGCTTTGATGAGTTCTCAGGCAAGCAATTCGTGTGGGCCGGGCTGTCACTGGTCCTTGGATTCATGCTGTTGCTCATCGACAAGCGCATGTACGAGGCCTATGCCTACCCCATATATGCCATCATGATAGTGATGCTAATCCTCACTATCTTCATAGCACCCGACATCAAGGGCTCCAGGTCATGGATCAAACTAGGTCCCGTCAGCCTGCAAACAGCCGAGTTTGCTAAGTTTGCCACGGCGCTTGCCTTGGCCAAACTCTTTGACACCTATGGCTTTACACTCAACTCTTGGCGTAGTTATGCTATAGCAGGAGGCATCATCGTGCTTCCCATCCTGTGCATCATCTTGGAGAAAGAGACAGGTTCGGCACTGGTCTACACTTCGCTCATCTTTGTCCTCTACCGTGAAGGCATGAGCGGATTCGTGCTGTTCTCGGCACTATGTGCCATCACCTACTTTGTGCTAGTGCTCAAGTTTGCAGCAGTAACGATAATGGGAATACCGTTAGGTTCATTCATCGTGTTTATCTTCATCATGGTGATTATCGTGGGCATGCTCGCGTTTTATTGCCGCTCGTTCCTGCTGACCCGCAACGTGCTGCTGGGTTACCTGGGCAGCAGTTTGCTTGTGGGAGTGCTAGCCTACTGTGGCATCGTCATCAACGGTTACCTGTTCTTCTTCACGGTAATCATCGGTTCACTCATCTATTTGGGCTACGGCATGTTCCACGATGACCTTCGCAAGGTGGCGGTCACCATCGTCTTTGCGGTGTCTTCCATCATCTTCATGTTCTCGGTCAACTATGCGTTTAACAACATACTGAAACCTCACCAGCAGACTCGTATCAAGGTGACACTGGGTATAGAAGAAGACCCACAGGGTGCCGGATACAACGTTAACCAGAGTAAAATCGCAATTGGCTCGGGAGGTCTCACCGGCAAGGGGTTCCTTAACGGAACACAAACCAAGCTCAAGTACGTGCCCGAACAGCACACCGACTTCATTTTCTGTACCATTGGCGAGGAAGAGGGATTCGTGGGAACCACAACGGTGATTCTACTGTTTCTGGCGCTTATCCTCAGGGTGATATCCATTGCCGAGAGACAACATACCAAGTTTGCCCGAGTCTATGCCTACTGCGTGGCGTCTTACCTGATTTTCCACCTGGCCATCAACATAGGAATGGTGATAGGCCTATGCCCGGTAATTGGTATCCCGTTGCCATTCTTCTCCTACGGAGGTTCGTCACTGTGGGGATTCACAATCCTTCTATTCATCCTGCTGCGCATCGACGCCGACCGCTCTACCTACGGCTCGTGGTAAACACAGCACACTAAAGCTACTTCAGAATTACAGATATGGCAGAACAAGCAGTAAACACTTCGCGCAGCAAGAAGATTGCTAAGGACTTCTTGATCTATGCAATAGGGTTCATCGGCTCCAAGCTGATGACATTCCTGCTGTTACCGCTGTATGCCCACTATCTGAAGAATCCAGCCGAGTATGGCTACTACGACCTGTGCCTCTCAGCTTGTTTCCTGTTGATGCCCATCGTCACGTTGCAGATGCGCGACGGTGCATTCCGTTTCCTGCTCGAGACCAAAGACGACACCGACCGCACACGCATAGTAACCTTTATAAACAAGACACTGATAGTTTCGTCACTGCTATCAATAATAATAGCAGTAGGCGTTTACTTCATTCATCCGTTCCGATGCCTTGGCCACATCACCACCCTACTCATAGTCATGTCTTTCTATGACGTGTATGCCCAGACGGTGAGAGGCTTGGGTAACAACCGCAGCTTCATCGCCGTGAGTCTCATCTCTTCGTTCGGAATAGGAGTGTTCAGCATACTGTTTGTCGTGATCATGGACATGGGCATTCCCGGAATTTTCTGGGCAAATATCCTGGCACGCATCGTTTCGCTCATAGCAGTCGACCTGCACGAGCATGCACTCAGGCGATACTTCGACATCCGCATGTGCGATTACAAGCAACTGGGACGTGACATCCTCAGGTTCTCAATACCATTGCTCCCTGCTGGAATATGCTGGTGGTTCATCGGCTTCTGTAACCGTTATTTCATCACCAACTACCTGAGCATACATGACAGCGGCATCTATGGTGTGGCTAGCCGACTAGCCACCGTGGCCCAGGCTATCGCCACCGTGTTCTTGCAGACATGGCAGGAAAATGCCATACAGCAGTACAACACTCCTGACCGCAACAAGTTCTTTTCCAAGATCTTTAACGGCTACATCGTGAGCTTTGTGTTTGTAATCATCCTGTACACCTTCAGTGCCAAGATCGCTTTCCCATTCCTTTTCAACGAGCAATACAACGAGTGCTTGCGCTACATCTATCCGCTGTGTGTGGCATCAATGTTCTTTGCACTCGCCGGATACTTCGAGATCATCTACCAATGCGAGAAAACAACCAACCGGCTTGTGCCGCCCCTAATTGTAGCACCGCTGGTCAACATCCTACTCAACTGGTTGCTAGTCCCCAGGTATGGCATCTACGGAGCAACCATCTCCTACGCCTCAACCTATATTCTGCTGATCATCTACCGATGGTATGACACCTATGGTTTGGTAAAGGTAAACTTATATAAAACCACCTACCTGCCACTTGTCATCATGATAGCGGGAGGTATACCTTTCTTTTTCAAAACCAATATTTTCATAGACATAGCAATCCTGTTGATTTGCTCAGCAGGCATGTTCTTCTCACCCGAATTCAGGACCTTAATCACGACCCGCCTGGGCAAGTTCCTGCACAAGCGTAAAGCGCCCATCAAGTAGCCACCGTTCCACAAAGCCACAAAGCGACTGTTCCACACAGCCACAAAGCCACCGTTCCACACAGCCACAAAGCCACCGTTCCACACAGCCACAAAGCCACCGTTCCACACGAGTCATCGCGTGGTCCCCAGGCCATGTTGTAAAAAAACACGCAAGGACTGCTGTTGCAATCCTTGCGGCTAAATCATTATTATCACGGGGCCAACGACCCTAATATAATACCACCTTGACTATATTTACTTCTATTAGTGTCCGGTAAAAATAGAAATATAAGCTAGAACTTGTTGACAATAAACATATTAATCAGAGGGGCTTGCTTTGTGACATCGAAGATGTCGGCGGCTCGAAGGGCCAGCTCCATGCGAAACCCCATGCCATGTGCGTCGAAGATGCACATGAGCATGGGGTAGGCTATATACTATTAACAGGAGCCTCGTAGAGGGTCTACATCGTCCTAATTGTCAATAATATCACGTTGGCGTTCCTCTCCGAGGCACGTTTTCCACGTAGTTTATACCCCATGCTGCGCACCTCTTCGAGGATGCTTGCATGGGGTTTCGCATAGTGATGCTCTTCGAGCCTCTAACGTCGCCGACGTTTTTACCGGACACTAATAATTTACTTCAAGTTAATGCAGTCGACCGAGCTCTTGATGTGGCCCTTAGACGATGCGCCAAACACTACCGACTGTACATTAAGAGAATTAACATACTCAAACGACTGAGCTGGAGTGATAGATCCCGAAGCCAATACGTTCATTGCCATCATCTGGTACTTAGTGGGATCATTCTCGGCAAGCACTCGCTCATACTCTTCCCTTGAAGGATGCATGTTGAAACCAGCGGCATTAATGCTTGAACAGATGACAACGTCCTCAATACCCCACTCTATCAGCTTCGACCTCAGGTAAGGCATGTTGAGAGTGATGAATCCAGGAAGCACACCGTATTTCTTGCGGATGAACTCACAGTAGCGTTGGAAAATCTCGGGAATGTCATATCCCAAGATAAGGTCGGTGATCACATTCTGCAGGAACAGACATTTCACGTTAAGTCCCTTGAACATCTTGAACTCAACATCAATGAGCATCTCCATCATCTTGATTGCATCCTTGCCAAATGCCGCCGACGCACCTTTTGCAAGCATGCCCAGCACTCCCATCGTTGAGTTATTCTTGAACAGAACCTCGTTGATGGCAGGGAAAATTCCCAGTTCATTCACCATGTTGGCATACTTGTGGGGATAAGGAATTGACGGGTACCACGCTATGTCGCCATATTTCTTTTTATTTTCACGGAAGTAGTCGCAAATCGCTCCTGCACGCTCGTTACTGTTGAGCATCACAGCATTCACCCCGCAGTCAAAGGCGTTATCATACACCTCTATGATATTTTCCAGCTTGCCAAATCTCTTGAGCATTTCCTCAGCCTTCTCCTGTGAGCGGTGATTAATGCCGAAGAACTGGTTATCGCCAAATACTATTTTATCAATTTGTTCCATCTGATTCGTCTAAATTATTCGTTGTCAAAGATTCCCTTAAATATCGTTTGGTCCTGAGCGGCCTCGGCAAACGAGCAACCGGTTGTCTTGCGTCCCTCCAGGATAGCATCGGCAAAGGCATACAACTGGTTAGTGAAACTAGTTCCGCGCACATAGTAAGGCGTGGGGTCAGGAATCATATTCATGGGCTCGGTGGTCCAGCCTGCGGCAAGATTAAGTTCCTTGTTATCCTCCCTGAGATAAATCTTGTAACCATACAAGTCGGCCTGAATCTTTCCCTTGGTTCCATGGAAGTCAAGTTTCATCATGGGCTTGCGATAAGTGTAGTCACACCAATTGACATGGACATTGGCAGTGACACCGCCGGCATACTTGAGGTCAGCAATCAAGATATCCTCCACATTCTCACTATACACCTTGTTAGTCATTGAGTTAACAAGTTTCTCGGGAGCACCCATGAAGAATTCAAGCAGGTCAATGACATGTGAACCCATCTCGTAGACAGCACCACCGCCGTTCTCTCGCTTAGCGCGCCATCCCTTGCCGCTTTGGGGCTTAGAAATAGTGTTAGCAAGGAATTCGGCCTTCACGTGGCACAACTTGCCAATGGCACCAGTGCCCAGCAACTGCTTCACCTTGTTGAACACAGGGTCAAAACGGTAAACATATCCAACTTGGTTGACAAGGCCCTTTTGGTCAAAGATTGCTGCAAGCTCGGCCGCCTGGACAGGACTGGTGGTAAATGGTTTTTCACAAAATACAGCTATTCCGTTTTCACACGCCATCTTACACACATCATAGTGTAACGGCGACGGAGTACACACGATGATACCGTCAAGGTCGCCAGCAGCAAGCTGCACCTTGTAGTCTTTGTAAGTGTTAAGCTTTGGCAAATACTTCTTAAGCATGCTTAAGATCAAGTCTGACGTGTCGCTCACCGACACGATTTCAACAGCAGGATGAGTGTTGATGATGGAATAATGGGTCAAACCCATGCGCCCCATACCAACGACTCCGATGCGAACTTTTTCCATATTATGATTATGTTATCTAAATTTCTTTACTTTGCACAATTGAGGATCAATTGCTTTATATAATTATAGGTTTCCTCACCCTTGTCGAGGATAGATGTGTTGGCCTCGCGCGACTGCACTCCCGTCAGCAGTTCCTGCATGCGCTGAGGATTAAGCTCGGGCTCATACATCATGATACCGTTGTCAATAAGATAACGGTCCACGTCGAGCAAGGCGTCTTGATAAACAGAGATGGTGGGAATGCCCACTACAGCCATCTCACGGGTCATCGTGCCGCCAGCACCGATAAACAACATGCAGTCACGTGCAATTTCGTCAAACTGCAGCGGCTTGTCACACACCTTTATGCCCTTATATTGCTCACTCTTGTAGTGCTCGGCCTGTGCCTCGTTGCGTGGAAGGATTATCACCTCATACTGGTCCTTGAGTGACTGCAACACTGGATCGAGAAAATAACTTTTTCCCTTATAGTATTGTGCTGTCTGGGGCTCGGTGCGAACATAAATCTTATTAAGTTTCTCGCTTGCGGCCTTGAAACCCTTATACTTTTTCCACAAGTATATACCTTCCTTCACACCCTTATACTGGGTCACCTTTTTCTCGCTCACCAACATGTTGCACACGTTCTCTTTCTTGATAAACTCAGGCACCAATATCTTGTTGGCAAACACAAAGCTTATCTTGTTACCGGCAGCATGCTCGTTATCATTGGTGTAAATAGTGGGTATTCCTGCCATGGTCCCAGCGATGGGCGAATAGAATGAACTCTGTGAGATACCAACGTCTATTCTTTTATCTCTCAAGAACTTATACAGTTCAAACACACGCACAAAGAATCCCATAGCCTTCTTGTAGGCCGACTTGCCGTAATGCTTGCCCACAACCGTATACTTCATGTTGTACAAGTCGAGCAAGTCAATGGTGTTGGCCAGCGGACGGCAGGTAATCACGACCTCATGGCCCTCATTTTCCAACTCTTCAATCAACTGCTTGAAGAAATTGATGTGAGGGGAATTTGTTAAGTCAAACCAAATTTTCATTTATAAAAAAATGTAGTGAACCTTGAGTCAAAAGTTGTGGCAACCAGTATCACACCGGTACTACAACCTGTATATCTTACTATAAATTTCCTTATAATCATTATCGTCCTTGACAAGCATGGACTTGTCGCCGGCAGCAGTTTCCTTGATTTTCTCAACCAGGTCATCGGCGTCACGGTTCTTGAACAGCACTGTTCCCTCAGGACGCTCAACCACATCCGACGCTATGATGGGAACCCCCATTGCAAGCGACTCTCTCACCGATATTGAATCGCCGTCGGTGTTGGTGGTCCTGAGAACGATATCGCTCTCCTGCATCAGGCGCACAAATGAGCATGCCTTCTCCAGAATGAGAACCCTGTCTTGTAAACCGTTGTCGGCAATAAATTTCTTATACTCGACCAGTCTCTCAGGAAGGTAGTTGACAATGACAATAAATATCAAGTAGAAGTTCTTGTCTTCATCCTTAAGCTTGTTAACAGCCTCGAGACATAAATCCAGGCCATAGAGGTCCTCTCCGTTGAGAAGCCTCAGTCCCGAAGCGTTTGACACCATCAGCACCGAGTCCTTGTCGGCACGGCACTTGGCAATCCATTGTTTCAGGTCATCATCAAGGGGGGCTTCCTTGTCCATGATGGGAGGCAAGAATGCCGGCAACAGCCTGTAGTCGCATTTGCCGTCGGTCTTCAACAACTTGTAACCACTCTGATTAACCACGATGACTACATTGCACAGTGACAACAGGAAACGTGTGAGCTTTAACTTGGTTTCAACGGCAGGATCACGGTGAACGGTCACAATAGTGTACTTGCGCAGGAGTACTCGACAAGCAATCACATTGAACAACCGCAGTATCATTGCCCCGCTATTGATGTGCACCACATCGGCCTTGATCACCTTGGCAAGGTATTTAAACACATTGAGCGAACGCAGGTTGAAATACCCCTCAGACTTGGTTCTGAACTCATCAACATAGTCAAACTCACACAGGCCCTCCATCGTGTCCACGAGCCTGCGCATGTGAATGCTGATTCCGCCGGTGTTAACAGGAGCCGGACCTATAAGCAATACCCTTTTCATCTTACCAGTTATACTCCATATTTAATGCATTACCATCCCACTCCATAAACATGTTGCCAAATATAAGCTCAGTGTGGAAAATATAATCGCGCACCTGTGCGAACGCCACCGAAATCGAATATATAGCAGGGATTAATGCCAGGAGGAACAATGAGAATTTATACTTCTGCAAGCGGTCCTTATACTTCACACTTATTATATACAGGTAGCAATAGAATGCCAATACCGAGCCCTGTGTGAAACGGGTGTAGAACGTCATGTCGGCATAACCGAAGTTTGCGATAGTGAACAATGTCATTGCAAAGAAGAACAGCTTGCCATAGTGTTTATCAAAGGGCACCTTAAGCTTCCGGAACAAAAACATCAGTCCCAGGCCAAACAAAATAAGGAAACCCATGCGGCAGTCATACACCAGGTTACCGGTCTCGCGGCGCTCGGCAATATACTCGAGCACGTTACTGCGTATCTTCTCATCGGTCAATGCAATGCTCAGTCCGTTGGTCCATGGGATATATTGAAGCATCAACGGCACGAAGTCCACATTAAGCGACCTGACAAAGAGACCCAGACCCAGCAATGCGAGCCTGAAGTACTTATTAGTGAAGCTAAGCAGCCAGTTAATAATCAGACAACCCAGCAGCACAACAAGCGTGAAGTGGAAATACAACACGAGCAGACATCCCAGCAACCACCACCACCTGCGTGTGTTAAGGTACTTAAGGAAGAACCCGAAGAACACATACACGCCAAGCCAGTAACGGAATCCCTGATACCAGAAAAACTCAACGACAGTACATACACACACAAGCATCACGACATTGAAAAATATCACATTCCTGTCTTTGTAATACTGCTTGAACTGCCTGAAGAAGAACACAAACGCCGTCGCATATATCATCGACGCCACCGCTCCAAACACCTGTCGGGAGTCAGTGAAACGCGAGACTATATACTTCACCGTGATGTGATAAAAGTCTGAACCCAGGATATATACCCTTAAGTCTGATAAAATCTCATTCCATTCGTGGCCTATATAAAACGCAGGGATGTCTTGATAATGCCTCATCAAGTCATACACAAACCCCATGTAGTATCCCAGATAGCCAGCAAACAGAACGAAGAACACCTGGGAAATAGCACTCTTGTACAAGCGCAAGGACACCAATAAACTCGATATTGGCGACAATACAATTAATATGATTTGTAAAAGGATATATTTCCCTTTGTTATACATATCTTTTGTTTTTTAAACGAAGCACGTTTCTCAGCATACTGTTTACCAAGGGAACGTGACACAAATATGAAACAACGGCCAACTTGTAATGAACAGGAGCCGATGGCTGGTTAACAATCACCTTTACCGTGACATCCTTAAAGAGTTCCTTGTGCTCCTTGAGCAACTCATTATTATACAGCAGCAGTTGTCCCAGCACCAGTGACTTATAACCGAGTACACCCTTCGCAATCAAAGGCGTGAGTTTACACTTGCCGTTATACAGTGCCTCGATGTGTCCTATCAGGTCAACAAAGGCATGTGACTGTCGGGCACGGCTACGCGACGAGATGGACATCGCATTGGTTTTGTTGTAAATGTAAAGCGACTCGTTAACATAACTGATTTTCCTGGTGTGTTCCAGATACTCGAGAATCACCAGTTTGTCCTCTCCCAGATCTTGGCCTACTACCGGATATATGCCCTTTTCCCTAATGATTGACGAGCGAAGCAGTTTGTTGCACAGGCTACCATGCACGATACCCGTGAGTACCTGGTAAATACACTCTTCAATCGACGAGGAAACAACAGATTTCTTTACTCTGGACCACTTGCCATAGTCATATTTGATATCACAAATCACGACATCCGAGTCATTCTCAATGGCACTGGCAGCCAACTTCTCTATAAACTCAGGCTCGACGATATCATCACTATCAACCTGTATCATATATTCCCCGGTGGCAGCTGTCATTCCTTGCTTTCGAGTAAACGCAATGCCACGGTTCACATCATTGTGCAACAAAACCACGTGTTCCCGTTTGCCTAGGTCCCCCCCATCAAGCAAGGTCTTAAGTTTGGCCAGGCTGTCATCGGTCGATGCGTCATCTACAAAGATATATTCAATATCCTTATAGGTCTGGGCCATCAGCGACCTCACGCAATCTTCTATATAATCCGATGCGTTAAAAATAGGGACAATTATAGAAACAAGCATCAATTAAGGAACAATATGTTGTACAGGTAAGGCGTGTTGACACTCGTAGGAGCATACACAGCCTTTACCACAGCCATATATATAACACTAAGGGTACTCACACACACGAACCCAAGGCCAATGTAGTTTCTCTTTCTATATAAAGTACGCATTGTATAGGCCAACATCACTGGGACGCACAATGTGAGGATCTCGACAGGACGAAGCATGTAATGGGCTGTGTTAATCAGTAAACTGCTTAAGCACATTCCCCAAAAGGCAAGGAAATAATAATTCCTCAGCACCTTGTCGTCGGGGTTATCCTTCTTGACAAGAGGATAATACCACATCACCAGTACTTGCGATAAAATCAAGCACAAATGGCCGGGACCCATGCCGAAGGGTTTGAATTCACCGGCAATGAGTTTGTTGAGCAACGGCACGTACTTGGAATAGTCAAGCCACACCATCACCGTGCCAAGTCCACCCATCCATTTAAGCCAAAACGGATAAATGCCCAAAAGCACAAAAACGGTATATACCACTAAGCATGATCGCCGCGACATCTCGGTGTTGCGCAATGAGTACATGCACAGCAGATACACCACGATTAACAATGCTGTCACATGAATCGATGCAAACACCATCGCGATAGCGCAGGCAATGAATGTCTTGCGCCACGATGTGCACATCGGAACCAGTGCCACGAAGGCGCACTCGACAACAACCTGTCTGATGGTATTCATCCATCCCACGAAATATCCGCCCAGCATGATGATCAGAGCCAGCCACGGCAACAGGGACTTGTTCTTGCGGAACGCATAGTAGAACAATCCTAGCTGCAGACCACCCCAAAATGCAAAGTAGAAAAATTCATGGGCCTTTATTGCCGCAAACAGCTTTGTAATGAGGACAAAACCCCACTCATAGTCATGGCGGGAAAAGCCCTGCATGTCTCGCATCTGGACATATTGGCTATAGTAATAGATATAGTCATATCCTGTTTTGTAACGAGCACCGGCAACAATGGCAAACAGAACGATTGACGCTACAATCTCCCAGCAATAGAACGGCAAGCGCTTGCCTCCCGCTTCCAGCATGCTCCTCTCGCGAGTGTTTGCATGCCATCCCAGGTAGGCAAGGGCAACAGCAGTAATAGTATAAACCAGGAAACTAAGCAGCATCGTGTATAATGTTACTTTTTAAATATGCCGCAATAGTCGAGAATGATCTTGTCTTCATTCCACTCCAGTGTCTTGAACTCGTCGTGGGCCGTCAGGAACACAACGATGTCGGCCTCATCATACGCCTTCTTGTAGTCAGTGAGTTTGAACACCTTGTGCTCGGTGATGTTGGGCTCCACTACCATGATGTCAGCATTGCTGACGCTCTGCATCACCTCGGCGGTGATACGCTTAGCAGGCGACTCGCGCAGGTCGTCGATATTGGGCTTGAATGCCAGGCCCATCATGGCAACAACAGGCTTACGGCCGTTCTTGATTTCAAACTCCAGCATGGTGCTCTTCACCTTCTCGCTGCACCATTGTGCCTTGTAGTTGTTGATCTCCCTTGATAAGGCTATCATCTTAGCCTCGGCAGGGAACGCTGCGGTGATAAAGTAAGGATCAACTGCAATGCAGTGACCGCCAACACCACAACCCGGTTGAAGTATGTTCACGCGAGGATGCTTGTTGGCAAGGTTGATGAGCTCCCACACGTTAATGCCAGCTGCATCACAGATGAGCGAAAGCTCGTTAGCAAATGCGATCTGAGCATCACGGCTTGAGTTCTCAGTGAGCTTGCACATCTCGGCTGTGCGCGAGTTAGTACGGTGCAGCTCGCCAGTGACAAACTGGCTATAGAACTCAACAGCCTTCTCGCTGGCCTCGGGAGTCATGCCGCCTATCACGCGGTCGTTGTGAACAAGTTCATAGATAACATTACCGGGCAACACGCGCTCCGGGCAATAAGCTATATATATCTTACCTACCAGCTCAGGACGCTCTGAGAAAATAAGTGCGGCCATCTTCTCGGTTGTTCCGACAGGTGATGTTGACTCAATAACGTACAGGTCACCTTCCTTGAGATAAGGAAGCACAGCACGTGTCGCAGCCTCAACATACGAGATATCGGGCTGATGGTTACCCTTAAAAGGAGTGGGCACCACGATAAAATAAGCGTCCGACTCCTCGGGCTTAACCGAGGCACGCAACTTGCCATCCGAAACAACCTCCTGGAGAAGTTGTTCCATTCCGGGTTCAACGATGTGTAATTGACCCTTGTTAGTCATCTCGACCACCTTGGGATTGATATCAACACCAACAACCTCAACGCCGCCATTCTTTGCGGCAATGATTGCTGTGGGAAGGCCTATGTAGCCAAGGCCCATAAAACATGCTTTCATTCTCTATCTGAACTTAAAACTATTAATATACTTTTTCTTTGCCGTAGTTTCCGTAGCGGCCATATGAATGGTACTCGTCCTTAACACCATTAAGAAGCAGCACCAGGTTATTGTAACGTTTCTCCTTGTAGTATGCGTCAACCTCGGGGAGCAACTCACGCTCAAACAGGCCGGCACGTATGATGAAGATTGTCATATCACACAGCTTGGTGATAATCGATGCGTCGGCAACAATACCAAGCGGAGGACAATCAAGGAAGATGTAGTCATAGTAATCACGCACCTTGTCAAGCAACTCTTGCATCTTCTCGCTATAAAGAAGCTCGGTGGGGTTGGGAGGAATAACACCGATGGGGATAACGTCAAGGTTGGGGACAATAGCATCGCGAACAATAATATCGTCAATGTTCTCCACATTGTTACTCAAGTAGTTGGATACACCCATTGTGGCTCCGGGGACAAATCGAGATGTTGTACCCTTGCGAAGGTCAAGGTCAATCAGCAGCACCTTCTTACCATTAATGGCAAAAGCTGTAGAGAGGTTGGACGACACGAATGTCTTACCCGATCCGGGGAACGCCGATGTGAACATGATGACGTTGCACTTGCGGTCCTTACCAGCCACAAACTCAAGGTTAGTCCTGACAACACGGAAGGCCTCGTTGATAACATCGTTGTTCTTCTCCTTAACCACAATCTTGCGTACCTCCTTGCGCTTGTTGAGGAATGACAACAGGCCCGAGTAGCTCTTATAATTAAGAGGTATCTCACCCACAAACGGCATGGTAAGCATCTCCACATCCTTGCGGCGCTGAACGGTAGTGTCAATGTTGAACATCAGCGTGAGGATAATAATCGGAACCAGGATACCCAGTACAAGCGAGATGATGAGCACGTTGATCTTGACAGGGCGGGCATGCTTCTTGCTTCCAGCAGGAGGATTAAGAAGTTTAGTCCTTGAATTATAAGCCTTAGTCATCTGGGTCTCGGCACGTTTTTGCAGCAGGAAGACATAGAGCTGTTCCTTTACCTTTTGCTGACGCTCAACGCTCAGCAGATACTTAGCCTGCACCGGGCTTTCCGAGATCTGGCTCTTAGTTTCAGACTCTACACCCTTGATGTCGCCAAGGCGGTTGTCAAGGTTGGCAATAACGTTGTCAAGAGCATACAGGATGGCACGGCGTGCCGCTACCAGATTCTGGTCAAGTTCTTGAACCATAGGATTGTTGACGCCACTGTTAGCAAGCAAGTTGTTACGCTTAGTGACCTCCTCGTTGTAGGCTGCGATTTGTTGCGACAGCGACGGGCTTTCAATACCCGAGTTTGCGGGCAGCATGTGGTTCTTGGTAGCCTCGCTTTCAAGCTGCTTGCGCATGTAGGTTGCCATGAACTTCTGGTTGTCCAGTTCAAGTCGCTGTGTGGCAAGTGCTTCTGAGCGATTGATGTTTATAGCAGTCGTTGTGGCTACATCAGGAACATTGTTGTTTCTCTTATAGTTAGCGATATCGCTGTCCACATTACCCAGCTCAACCTCAATCTGCTTCAACTCTTCATCAATGAACTTAGAAGTGCTGACAGCCTGCTGGTTGATATCATCCATCCACTTGTTGTTGTACACATCAAACAAGATGTTAAGGATATCCTCGGCACGCTGGGGAGACTCGTCCTCAAGTTCAAGGTCGATTACCGATGCCTTGGGGTCGCTGAGGTCGGCATTGAGACGAGACACGTACTTCTGCGCCACGTCAAACGTCGGATTGCGGCTAACCCTGATGGTCTTGTCAAATTTCTTCAAATCAAAGTATTCGGTCTTGGTAACCAGGATTTTGCCCAGCGGAGTAGAAATGAGTGAGTCAAAGTGTCCCTTCAGCACCTTGTCTCCATCAATGTTCTCACCCTCCTCACCAGCAAGGAAGAACTTGCTCAGCTTTATCGTTTTGCCATCAAGGATGTTGATCTGCAACTGAGCAACGTCCTCAGGTTTCAGGTCAACAAGAGTTACTCTGATAGGCAAAGACTTTCCATAGAGCACTGACTCTCTGAATGTTCCCTGCATGGCATAGTCCATGTCGAGGTGCAGGCGCTTCACCACATCTTCCATGTAGGAAGGTGACTTGAAGGTGATCATCTCATTGTAGACATTACCACGGCCTGTCGACACACCGAACATCGAGAACTGGCTGAACTGATTAGAGATCGATGAAGACTCATTGTCTCTCACCAGTACCGAGGCTTTGCGCACATAGAAAGGAACTGTTTTGACGTAATAATATCCGCCACACAACATTGCCAAGGCAACAAACACAACAAACCAACGCCATTTCTTGGGCAGATAGGCTAACCAATCCTGAACCTTGCCCAGCTCATCATTAACGTTTTCCTGTTGCTGGTTTTTATTTAAAAATTCCATTATATAATAGGTATAAATTTTTTACTTAAAGATAAGAACTGAGATTGTGGTCAACAACGATGCTGCCGATATCCACAGCGAAGGCTGAGTGAAAGAAGTACCATACTCAGTAGCCTCTCGCTCTCGCTTAACGTTAGGCTCAACGACGATGATGTCATTGGGCTTCAGATAAAACACAGGAGAGGTATAAATCTGGTCGGCCTTGGACAGGTCAACACGGTAGTAGGTCTGCTTACCGTTCTCTTCGCGGCACACGAGCACATTCTCACGCACACCGTTGATGGTTAAGTCACCAGCACGGCTCAAGGCATCAAGCAGCGTCATCTTGTCATGGTCAAATCCATAACGGCCGGGGTTCTTCACCTCGCCCATCACACCGTAGGTCAGGTCAAGGAAATCAACAGTGACCATGGGGTCCTTGAGCAGCTGTCGGTTGATGAGCTCTTTCTTGATGAGCACCGACACCTCTTTGCGGTTCATTCCCTTCAGGTTCAGCTCGCCCAACACAGGAAAATCAATGTTACCGTTCTGATCCAACGTGTAGCTGGCCACCTGGTTAGTATTGAGACTCTGGTCTGATGATGACGAGCGGTAGTGACCCACGATGGGCAAGTTGAACAGATAAGCAAGATTGGGGTCCTTGCTACTTACAAGCACTGAGAGCTTGTCGCCAGGCTGCAGCGTCACGAATGTGGGCTGAGGTAACTCGTATGACTCACCGTTTTGCACGCCCTGGAAATATCCCAACTTGGGAGCCTCACACGAGCTGCATGCAATGGCAAGTGCAGCTGCCACGAAAAATGTTTTGAAAATCTTCATTATGCTTTGTTTTTATTATTTTCTTTCATCTGTCTCGTGATCCACATGTTAAGCAGGGTCCACAGGCCCAACAAAACCAGGATAACAAGATTAGCGTTTATATAGTCAACCAACACTACCGACAGAACGATGATCGCAGCATCGAGCAACGACACGGTTATCGACACTCGGCGAGGCGACATGCCACATGCCAGCAGTTTGTGATGAATATGGTTCTTATCAGCGGCAAACGGGTTGCAGCCATTGCGCATGCGGTGGATCACCACCCTGACGACATCGAGGCAAGGCAAGAACAACGGAGCAAACGCCTTGATAAACGACACGTCGCCACCATGGCTCGATGACAACGGAATCTGGTTGATGGCAATTCCCACCATCACCATTACACATCCCAGCGTGAGCGAACCGGCGTCGCCCATGAATGTCTTGGCACCCCTCTCGGCATTTCCAAACACATTAAACCTCAGGAACGGAATAAGACACACGGCAAGCATCATGCACACGGGTGCATACAAGACCTCAAGGCGGAGGTCAACGGCCACACACATAGCCAGATAATACAAGAACGCGAAGAGCCCGATGAGTGATGACTGACCGTCAACACCATCAATGAAGTTCATCGCATTTGTACAATATATCACTGCAAATATCGTGATTGCCCAACCACAAAAATCGGGTAATTCATGGATGCCTAATATGCCATGCATGTCCTTGATATAAAGGCCCGATGCACAGAACATCGCTCCAACGATAAACTGCGCAAGGAATTTCACACGGTATCGCAGGCCACGCAGGTCGTCAACACAGCCAACAACCCACAGCAACATCACCGCAAGCATCTGCAGGACAAACTGAATAAGCATCAACATGGCAGTGCCGCCATCAGGAACAGCGCCAAACACTGTCATCACAACGACAATTAACGCACTCAGCATTGCCACCGGAACAAACACAGTCCCGCCAATGCGGGGTATACTACCATTATGAATCTTGCGCTCGTCAGGTTCATCAATCAAGGATTTGTTCAAAGCGAACTTGATTGCATATTTCAACCCGAACCAAGTAGTCAGGAAACTAATACCTGCAAGTGCAATTATAACGTATGAATCATTCATTCTTCAATATCTCCATGTAATCATAGTTCAGCGCGTCTATAGCAACGGCTAGCACGTTCTGGACCGTAACAACTATTTTCTTGCTGCGCTTACCCTTGACTTTAACAAAAGTGCCGGTGATGCCGTCAAACGCTCCGCCATGAATGCGGACCGGTGTTCCTGCAGCAATGTTCACTTCACTAGAGTCAAAGTAAATCAAATTGCTGTCGTCACTTTGCGACACCTTGATGAAATCATTCATCTGGTAGTCAGGGACCACCATCGGCTCGTTCTTGGCCCCGTTGCGCATGGTCATGTACTGTAAAAACGGCACCTTCGACTTGAAGGCCTGCAGCACGTCCTTAGATGCACGCACAAATATCAGGTTGTGTATCACAGGAACCATCACGCTCAACTTGCGGCCCTTCACTATCCTTGACTCCCGACGCATGGGAATGTAATTCTCTATATGGGCTGTGTCTAGCATTTGCTTCACCACAAGCTCACGCCTGAAGGTGACACGCATGGCATACCACCTCTCAATGATGCCGCTGGACGTTGCATTTGTTTCCACCTTTTTGCGCTTGTATCTTATTACAGACTATACTTCTGGTGCTTTGAATGTAACACAACATGTTGACACCCAAAGAATTACAAAACCAAGTTATTGTATATACGCGTACATTTGCAGTGCAAACAACACACGCACAGACGTGCAAAGTTACGAAAAATATAAATAATATGCAATTATTTTGCCCATTAAGCAGAAAAAAACAACCATTGCCACCCGCCATTGCCACCCGTCCGGTTTCAATGTCTTCCTTGAAAGCCATGAAATCACATGCACCAATATGCACCAAAACAACTAACCAATTATCAAAATAAACACAAAGTCGGGGAAACAAGCAACGTGCCAGCAGGAAATAAATCCCACTGGCACGCAGCCATGAGTACACAATGGCGTGTCCACACACCAACCATCATATACCCAATTATATTACTTATCTGATCATCAACAGTTTCGCATAGTCTTGAAAATAGCCGGAAGAGTGACCAGTTCGGCCTTAAGGCTGATGCCGTATAACCCACCCTTGTTCCCTTTGACATAGTAATCACTTGCCATGACTTCATCTCTGATGACATGCTTCACGGCTCCTTTGATTTTGCTTATCGATTGCCTCAAGGCGTCACCGAACGGATCACACAGGTTGCTCACCACACGTGAAGCATTCTCGGCACTCGCTCCTGGTTTCACGATGCCGTATATCTCCTGCAGTTGTTTAGAGTAGTCACACACATCCACCTGTCTCACACCCTCGGGATGTAGCAAGAAAAACACATATAGAGTCCTTTCTCTTGCACTTAGCTTTATCTCGGTCTCGTCATAGTCGGCAAGCACGATGCGGGTGTCACCGTTTACCACGAGACGGCTCAGGCCTGAGGGATTAATCACCACCTTACCTGTCATCAGTTTCATCAGTTCATCGGTGGGGTCGGCATGATGCTTTGCAACGTATCTAAGGATGAGCATCTTGATCTCATCAAGTTCACGAGTGCGCTCGTTTTCAAGGTCATTGCTCTCCTCGTCAACTTCTACTTCTTGGCGTTCTACCGAGTAGGAGCATGATGAATCGTCCCAGTCGTCATAAGCACAGGGAGCACTTTCGTCAAACCGTAAACTACTATCCTCACAGGCTTCATCCCGTTCCCGCGACTCGTACTTTTTCTTTCTCCCGAACAGCTTACTTAAGAACGAGTCACTCTTGCTGGCACTTGTTTTAGGGCGGCCTGAAGACAAGGCGTCTTTATTGGGAGTCGGGGTTGGTACTTGCTCCGAATACTGCACCGAGGCACAATCGGGCATACCAATGCTGCACGAGTACATGGCGCGGTTATCAATCACCTTATCACCCGCCTGAGTATCACTTATATCGGCCAACGAGTCAACAAACCTGATGATGTCAAAACTCGACCTTGCCCCATAAAGCACCAAACTGGCACTTTTGCCCAAGTTGGCAAGATTAAGCCTACGGGCAAGAATAATCGGAGGATCAAGGCTTTCGGTCCAAGTCAATTTAAAACCGAGTTTAGCCTTCACCTGTTCCTCCAGCAAGGAGTAAATGCGCTCATTCATCAGGCCTATTACCTGTATCACACCATAATCAGGAAGGGGAATAGATGATAGTATCATAACGGATCGGTTGTTTCAGCAGAAATAAATCAGGATAATGTTACTAGATAATCATGGCATGGCCATCACTATGTTATAGCAATAACCATGCCAATGATTCATTATTCTCGTTTATTCACCAAAGAAATCTTCGTTTGACTCCCTTAACTTCTCCCTTGCCTCGTCGCTATTCGTCGTTGGCATTGCGCACATGACTTGCGACATCTTGGCGTTCCAATGCATCGAAGCACGGTTCAGTCGGGTATACATCCTGCTTGTGCCAGCCTCTGTTTTATCAAATCGCATTGAGTTGTTGATTGACAAGTTGAATGCAACGGCTTCAACATCGTGGTCGGCGCCTATGTAGGTGAACAGCCAGCCGTCATGGCGGCAATCTTCAATCAATTTCTTAACGGCTTTTCCCGTGAACTCCTTTGACGCATTCTCATATCCATCGGTGATAATAGTTACAGCACCGATACTCTTTTCTTCAACCTTGATGCGTGCATGCAGAGCCGACACGGTCACGCCTATCGCATCATACAGCGGAGTCATGCAACAGGGACGATACTCGTCGTAACTGATATTCTTGACCTTTCCGATGGGCTTGGTGTCGACAAGCTTTTTAAGTTCACACCCGCAGAACGCCACGATAGTGACATATTGCTCCACGTTGGTGTCACGTTCAGCGGCCGAACGTACTGCACCAAGTGTCTCGTTGAGGCCGTCAACAGCCTGCTTGCTGATTGATGTCATGCTACCACTCTTGTCAAGAATGATCACGTTGTAAATTTTGCTCTTTTTCATAGTTGTATAAATTTAAAATGGTTTGTGAAGTATTTACGATGCAAAGGTACACCATTTCTCCCCCACCCTGTGTTTTTGGCAACGTTGCAGTTTTGCAACCAGAACGAAGAAACGTCCATAAACAACACAACGCCAAGCGATAACGCTCGGCGTTATGTATAGATTTTTATGATTCAGTCGTGCATTGAATTACATCATGCCACCCATGCCGCCCATACCGGGAGCACCGGCTGCAGCAGGAGCCTCTTCTTTCTTCTCGGCGATAACACACTCTGTTGTGAGGAACATGCCAGCGATTGAAGCTGCGTTCTCGAGAGCGATGCGGGTCACCTTAGCGGGGTCGATAACACCGGCCTCAAAGAGGTTCTCATACTTGTCGATGCGTGCGTTGTAACCAAAGTCACCCTTGCCTTCCTTAACCTTGTTAACCACTACAGCACCCTCAAGGCCTGCATTGTTAACAATCTGGCGCAGGGGCTCCTCGATTGCACGGCGAATGATGTTGATACCTGTTGTCTCGTCAGCATTGTCACCCTGCACGTTCTCCAGGGCCTCAACGCAACGGATATAAGCAACACCGCCACCAGGAACGATACCCTCGTCAACAGCAGCACGAGTAGCGCTCAGCGCATCGTCAACGCGGTCTTTCTTCTCCTTCATCTCAACCTCGCTGGGAGCACCCACGTAGAGCACTGCAACGCCGCCGGCAAGCTTAGCCACGCGCTCCTGCAGCTTCTCCTTGTCATAGGTTGATGTGGTGGTCTCGATCTGGGTACGGATCTGTGCCACGCGAGCAGCAATCATCTCCTTGTCACCAGCGCCATTAACAATCACTGTGTTCTCTTTGTTAACTGTGATCTTCTCGGCTGTGCCAAGCATGTCGAGAGTAGCCTTATCGAGCGAAAGACCCTTCTCCTCGCTGATAACTGTACCACCGGTGAGGATTGCGATGTCCTCGAGCATGTCCTTGCGGCGGTCACCAAATCCGGGAGCCTTAACAGCGCACACCTCGAGAGAACCACGGATGCGGTTCACAACAAGTGATGCGAGCGCCTCGCCGTCCACGTCCTCGGCAATGCTGAGCATGGGACGGTGCTCCTGCAATGCGCTCTGCAGCAGGGGCAGGATATCCTTGAGACCCGAGATCTTCTTGTCAAAGATAAGAATGTAGGGGCGCTCCATGTTGCACTCCATCTTCTCGGTGTTGTTTACAAAATAAGGTGAGATATAGCCGCGGTCAAACTGCATACCCTCCACCACGTCAACGTGGGTGTCGGTGCCCTTAGCCTCTTCAACGGTGATCACACCGTCGCGTTTAACCTTCTCCATTGCCTCAGCAATGAGTTTACCTATCTCTACGTCATTGTTTGCGCTCACACGAGCCACGTTCTCGATCTTGCTCAGGTCGTCGCCCACTTCCTGTGCCTGTGCCTTGATAGCGTCAACAACAATCTTAACGGCCTTGTCGATGCCACGCTTCACGTCCATGGGATTTGCGCCGGCAGCAACATTCTTGAGACCCTCGTTAACGATAGCCTGTGCAAGAACGGTAGCAGTTGTTGTGCCATCACCTGCATCATCATTGGTCTTGGAAGCAACTTCCTTAACCAGCTGTGCGCCTATATTCTGGAATTCGTCTTCAAGCTCTACCTCACGTGCCACGCTCACACCGTCCTTGGTGATGTGGGGAGCACCGAATTTCTTGTCAAGAATGACATTACGACCCTTGGGGCCTAATGTGACTTTAACAGCGTTGCTCAGCTGGTCAACGCCCTTCTTGAGCTCTTCGCGAGCCTTGATGTCAAATTTAATCAGTTTAGCCATTTCTATATTTATTATTTAAAGGTGTTTTCTATTATTTTTCAACAATTGCCAAAATGTCACTCTGACGCATCATCAGCAGCTTCTCGGCATCTACCTCGATCTCGGTACCGGCATACTTGCCATAGAGAACCATATCGCCGGGCTTAACCACCATCTCTTCGTCCTTGGTGCCGTTACCCACTGCACGAACGATACCCTTCAGGGGTTTTTCCTTAGCAGTGTCAGGAATGATAATACCACCCACAACCTCCTCAGCCTTTGCGGGTTCCACGAGTACTCGATCACTTAATGGTTTAATAGTCATAACTTGATATTTTAATGTTAATATATTCTACACTTGACCGCACAAGATAGCGGCCACACGTTTTAGGTGTAGCACATATCATGCCATGGCATTGACGAGACATGCCATGCGTCATTTTGTCATAAATCACATCACGGGAATCACTGTCGAGGACTTGTGTTTTCCTATCACGAACACACTGTGCACCTGACCTATAGAAGTGATTTTTCCAAGTTTATTAAGGACAAAATCCTGGTAGTGGTGGATGTCACGCACGTAGAGTTTCATCATGTAGTCATAGTCACCACTGGTGTTATACACCTCAGTCACTTCGTCAAATTGCATCATGGCTTCAACAAACTCGTCACTCATCTGCTTACTGTGCTGTTTCAAAGTGATATTACAGAACAGCACCAACCCGTTACCCACCTTAAAAGGATTAACGAGTGCAACATATCCGGTTATAAACCCATCCTTCTCCAGACGCTTGATTCGTTCAAATGTGGGCGATACCGACAGGTTTACCTGGGCAGCGATTTCTTTGGTCGTAAGAGTGCAATCCTGCTGCAACAATTCTAAAATTTTCTTGTCTACTGGGTCCATTTCCAAATCGCTTTAATTAAATCTTAGGACTTATTTGGCATTTTATTAGCACAAAATTACTCTATTTTTGCAAATTATTCAAATAATATTTGGAAATCTTTGCATTTTATAGTAATTTTGCATCGTTTAATTTATAGAACAATTAAAATCAACCCGGTATTGCATCTTGTGAAAAATGTAATGCCGAGTGTTCATAAAAACGAACAAATAAAAAATAGGGCTTTACAGAAAAATACCGAAACACAAAGCGGCCACAATGGATTGTTCCACCGTGGCCGTTATTTTTTTAACTAAATAATTATCATGTCAAGCCATATCGTCGCCTGTGGATTCAGGGGACAGACCATCCCCTTCTGACGCCTGACCGTCATCTTGACCTGCCTGGGGCAAAACAGCCTTGCGCATCATCACATACTCCTGCAGGCTGGTGACGTTAAACAGCACAAACGAAACTCCAGTGATCAGCGACACAACAGACTGAGTGCAGTCGTTATACAAGATATAACCTCCGCCACACAACACCAGCAACGGGCACACAAAATGCCACAACTTGACCGGCATCTTCTTTAACGACAACAAAAGGTATATGATATGGTACACGCCCAGAGTACACAACAACATGCCGAGCATGAACGACAGCATCCCAACAAACACTTCCGACTTCACCATCAGCACCACGCCAAACAACAGGCCGCCCACCGCAGGCAGCACCCCCAGCATGACAACATTGCGGCCCCCGGTTTCCTTGCGCAACGAACCAACAATCAAAAATATCAACGACGGAACAGCGAATGTCACACCCATGATGCATGCAACCCACTTTATTATGTCCTCGGTGTCGCGAAGCAATATAAACAACAGTCCTGCCAGCAACAACAGCACGTTAGTCAGGAGATTAATACTGATCTTTTTCATTCTATAACCTTGTTTTACATTAAATTTTGCTGACGAAATTACAAAAAAATGGATGAAATACAAAATATGTCACAAAAAATCAGTATCTTTGTGTGTTAAACAAGACCCAAGCATGGACACAAAGAGAAAAATTCTCGTCATCATTAACCCGATTTCAGGGACAAATGGCAAAAGTGACATCCCAGCCATGGTACACCAAGCCCTTGACACCGACCAATGGGACGTGGACTTGACTTATACCCAGTACCCCGGTCATGCCACCGAAATCGCATGTGCGGCAATCAAAGACAATATCGATGCCGTGGCGGCTATCGGTGGGGACGGAACCATCAACGAGATAGCCACCGCACTGGCCGGCAGCAACGTCGCCCTGGGCATCGTGCCCCTAGGGTCGGGCAACGGGTTTGCCAGGCATCTGCATCTGCCCATGGGCACGGCGGCAGCACTCAGCGTCATCAACCAGGGACACAGCGAGATGGTCGACTACTGCACCGTGAACGGAAAGCCTTTCTTCTGCACCTGCGGAGCCGGCTTTGACGCCCAGGTGAGCCAAACGTTTTCCGAAGCCGGAAGCCGAGGGATGATAACATACCTCAAGGCTATGATCAACGAGTACTTCAGGTATCATGGCGAGCACTTCAGCATCATCATCGACAACAACCTCATCGAGGAAAAAGCGTTTGTCGTGGCCTGCTGCAATGCGGCGCAATATGGCAACAACGCCTTCATCGCACCTCACGCTTCCATGCAGGACGGAATGATCGACGTCACGGTGATTCACAACTTCAATATCATCAACGGTGCACTGCTGGGAGCACGCATGCTGACACGCCAGCTGGAGCACGACAAGCACGTGAGCATCTACCGCGGTAAGAACATCACCATCAAGCGAAGCAAGCCCGACATCATACACATCGACGGCGACCCCGTGATGATGGAAAAAGATCTAACGATTTCATGCGTCAGCAAGGGACTGAAGGTCATCATAGCCCCCAACTCAACACCTAAGCTATAATACTTTTACCCCTTGAGCATTTTGAAATAATCGAAATTTTTCGTAACTTTGGACAATAAAACTACACCACTAATAACCTAATCAAATTTCTTAAAAATTATGAGTTACCTGAAATTTGACAAAAGCCTGATGATCAACCTGGAGCACTCCCTCACCAAGGAGATGCTTCGCACCAACCAGTCGGGCGCATACCATTGTACCTCCCTTGTGGGCTGCAACACCCGCAAGCAACATGGCCTCCTGGTGATTCCTGTACCGTCTATCGACGACAATAACCACGTGCTGCTGTCATCGCTCGACGAGACTGTAATCCAGCACGGAGCGCCTTTCAACCTGGGACTGCACAAGTATAGCGGAAACTGCTATAGCCCCAACGGACACAAATACATACGCGAATATGACTGCGAGCGTGTACCAACCACCACTTACCGAGTGGGCGGTGTGATCCTCAAGAAAGAAAAAATCTTCATCACACACGAGAACCGCATCCTCATACGCTACACCCTGGTGGACGCCCATTCCAAGACAACACTGCAGTTCCGTCCGTTCCTCGCCTTCCGCAATGCCAACGACCTGTGCATCGAGAACAGTGTGGCAAGTCGCGAATACGAGGAAATCAAGAACGGCGTGTCTATGTGCATGTACGAGGGATACCCCACACTTTACATGCAGTTTAACCACAAACCCACCTATGTGCACGACCCGCACTGGTACAAGAACATCGAGTACACCAAGGACCAGGAACGTGGCATCCCTTATAGCGAGGACCTCTATGTTCCCGGATATTTCCAAATAGATATTAAAAAGGGCGAGAGCATCATTTTCTCGGCCGGCGTTGAACCCGTGAGCACACGCAGCCTGGCCAAGATGTATGAAGACGAAATCAAACCACGAACTCCGCGCACCAGCTTCTACAACTGCATGAAGAACAGTGCCAAGCAGTTCTATATCAGTAACAAAGACGGCAACTATCTGCTGGCCGGATACCCATGGTTCAAAATCAGGGCACGAGACCAGTTTATCGCCCTTCCCGGTTGTACACTCAGCGTGCACCATCGCCCTGACTACGAGGCAATCATGGACACTGCGATGCAGGCCATGAACAACTGGATGGCCGACGGCACTCGCGACAAGCATCTCGAAGGCCTAGACCAGCCCGACGTGCCTCTCTGGATCATATGGGGACTGCAGCGATACTGCCACGACCAGAGCAACGACATCTGCCGTGAGCGCTACGGACAACTCATCAGGGACATGATCAACTTCATCATCGACGGCAAACACCCCAACATCAAGGTTGAAGACAATGGCCTCGTGAGTGTCGAAGGCTCCGTCAAGCCCATGTCTTGGATGGACTCAACACGCCCCGACGGAACTCCTTACATTCCCCGCACAGGTTTCCTCGTTGAGCACAACGGCTTGTGGTACAACGCACTCAAATGTGCTATCGAGGTGTTTGAACACGTCGAGGACTGCGCCGAGGACGTTGAACGTTGGCGCGAAATAGCCGACAAGGTCCAGATTTCGTTTGTCGACACCTTCCTCAACGATTACGGTTACCTCTATGACTACGTCAGCGGCACATACACCGACCTGAGCGTGCGACCCAACATGATCATTGCCGCCGGACTTGACTATTCTCCCCTCAACCGCCGCCAGCGCAAGGGAGTTCTTGACGTGGCTACACGAGAACTGCTCACCCCCAAGGGCCTACGCACACTCAGCCCCAACAGCTACGGATATAACCCGTGGTACCTGGGCAACCCCGAGGAGCGTCAGCGTGCTTACTTCACCGGGTCGGCACGTCCCTGGCTCATCGGTTTCTACGCCAATACTTATATAAAGGTGTTCGGCATCAACGGACTGCCGTTCATCGAGAGAATGCTCATCGGCTTCGAGGACGAGATGAAGGAAGGATGCATCGGCACGCTGAGCGAGCTCTACGACGGCAACCCGCCGTTCATTGGACGCGGTGCCGTTAGTTATGCCCCCAACGTAGCTGGCGTTGTGCGCATCCTGCGCATCTTCAAGAACCTCAAAATTATTGACGAATAACCCTCTAATAACACGATATGAAAGCTTTAATGTTTGGATGGGAGTTTCCTCCCCACATTTTAGGCGGACTGGGAACGGCTAGCTTCGGACTGACTAAAGGCATGGTCGAAAACGGAGACCTGGACATCACCTTTGTCATTCCCAAGCCATGGGGCGACGAGCCCAAGGACTTTGCACAGATTATCGGTGCAAACACCACTCCCGTGGCATGGCGAGACGTGAACTGGGACCACGTGCAGTCGCGCATCGGACACGTCATGGACCCGCAGTTATATTACAACCTGCGCGACCACATCTATGCCGACTTTAACCACATGAACACTAATGACCTGGGATGCATCGAGTTCTCAGGGCGTTACCCCGACAACCTGCTTGAGGAGATCAATAATTACTCGATAGTTGCCGGAGTCATCGCCCGAACTATTGACTTCGATGTCATTCACTCTCACGACTGGCTCACCTACCCCGCTGGCATCCATGCTAAGCAGGTTACAGGCAAGCCTTTCGTCATCCATGTCCATGCAACCGACTTTGACCGCTCGAGAGGCAATGTCAACCCAACTGTATTTGCCATCGAGAAAGACGGCATGAACAATGCCGACCACATCATCACCGTGAGCAACCTCACCCGACGCACCGTCATCGAGAAATACGGCATCAGCCCTGACAAGGTCACCACAGTGCACAATGCCGTGGAACCGCTCAGCCAGGAACTGCTCAACGTGGAGGTTCCGCCCAAGCACGACAAGGTCGTGACTTTCCTTGGCCGCATCACCATGCAGAAGGGACCCGAATACTTTGTCGAGGCGGCGGCACAGGTGCTGCAAAAGGTCCACAACGTGCAGTTTGTCATGGCCGGAGGAGGCGACATGATGGAGAAAATGATCAGGCTGGCGGCACGACGAGGCATCAGCGAGCGTTTCCACTTCGCCGGATTCCTGCGAGGAAAACAGGTATATGAGATGCTCAAGGCCAGCGACGTTTATATCATGCCATCGGTTTCCGAGCCTTTTGGCATCTCTCCGCTTGAGGCAATGCAGATGGGCGTTCCGTCTATCATCTCTAAGCAGAGCGGATGTGCCGAGATCCTTAACAATGTCATCAAGGTGGACTACTGGGACATCAACGCCATGGCCGATGCCATCTACTCCATCATCACCTATCCCGCTATGTACAAGGAACTGCGCGAGCACGGCTTGGAAGAGGTGAACCAAATCGTATGGAAGAAGGCTGGAGCCAAGGTAATCGACATCTACAAGCGCCTCATGTAAGGCCTTCATCACATTTCAAAACAATAGCTAACAACCATTTTACCGATATTATATTATGACAGCAATTTGTTTATATTTCCAGATACATCAGCCGTTCCGCTTGAAGAACTACCGTTTCTTTGACATTGGTAACGACCATTACTACTACGATGACTTTGCCAACGATGACATCATCACACGCATCGCCCATCGCTCTTACCTTCCCGCCAACGAGATGCTGCTCGACATCATCAAGGAACACGGCAAGAAGTTCAAGGTTGCATTCTCTATCAGCGGCACAGCGCTCGAACAGCTCGAGCAGTATGTACCCGAGTTCATCGACTCGATGAAGGAACTTGCAGCCACAGGTTGTGTTGAGTTCCTCAGCGAGACCTATGCCCACTCTCTCTCCTCTCTCGAGGATCCCGATGAGTTTGTTGCACAGGTCAAAGCTCACGACGAGAAAATATACCAGCTCTTTGGTCTCAAGCCCAAAGTGTTCCGCAACACCGAGCTCATCTACAGCGACGACATCGCTGCCATGGTGGCTTCAATGGGTTTCAAAGGTGCTATCACCGACGGCGCAAAGCACATCCTGGGATGGAAGTCGCCCAACTACCTCTACAATGCAGCATCTGCTCCCAAGCTGAAACTGCTTCTCAAGAACTCTAAGCTCAGCGACGACATCTCTTTCCGCTTCAGCAACCACGAGTGGGAAAGCTATCCCCTCACCGCCGACAAGTATATCGACTGGATCGCTTCACTGCCCCAGGAAGAACAACTCGTCAACCTGTTCATGAACTACGAGACATTCGGCGAACTGCAGCCCCAGCAAAGCGGTATCTTCGACTTCATGAGGGCCCTGCCTCGTTTTGCAGCCGACCGCAACGTGCAGTTCTGGACTCCCAGCGAAGTTATATCCAAGCTTAAGCCCGTGAGCGAAATGAGCGTGCCGTCACCCATCTCTTGGGCCGACGAGGCTCGCGACACCAGCGCGTGGCTGGGCAATACGCTGCAGCAGGAAGCTGTTAAGAAACTCTACTCCATCGGCGAGCGAGTACGCCTGTGCAAGGACAAGCGCATCAAGCAAGACTGGAACTACCTGCAGGCTAGCGACCATTTCTTCTACATGAGCACCAAGCACAACAGCGACGGCAACGTGCATTCCCACTACAGCCCATACGACTCGCCCTACACCGCCTTCACCAACTACATGAACGTCCTCAGCGACTTCATGACACGTGTCGAGGCTCAGTATCCCGCCGAGATCGACAACGAGGAACTCAACGCACTGCTGCTCACCATCAAGAACCAGGAAAAAGAAATCCAGGCACTAAACCGCGAGGTAGAGATGATGCGCAACAACATCGTCAAGGACCTCACCGGCGACTTCACCGAAGAGACAAAGGAAGAGTCCAAGAAAGCAACAAAAAAGGAAATCAAGAAAGAACCCGCTAAGAAAACTACCACCAAGAAGAAAGCGGCAAAGAAATAAAGTCACTTGATCCCACACTATTGAACAACGGGGACAGCCATCATCGGCTATCCCCGTTTTATAAATTTCCACAAAGCTATCCCCGCAGAAGCGTCCACGCAGAGGCGTCCACGTGCGAAGCGGCTCCGTCGCTTCGATTCCCCTCCAGTCCTCACAAAGCCTCCAGCACAGGCAACATTCGCGACAACGCCTCAGCGACTACCTGGCGCGGACAAGCGACATTCAACCTTATGAATCCCTCGCCCGCTTTGCCATACATAGTGCCGCTATTAACCAGCACCCTAGCTTTGTCATTAAGTAAGGTCGTGATTTCATCGCTGGTTTTACCAGTCTTGCGGCAATCGATCCACACCAGGTAAGTACCCTCAAGCACAGTTATTCCATAGCCGGGAAGTTTACTTGCAAAGAACTCCTTAACCATGTTATAGTTGCCCTTAATATACTGACACAGTTCCCTCAGCCACGGTTCTCCATCATGATAGGCGGCAATAAGTCCCTCCACACCGAAAGGATTGACATCGCACACCTCATTGTCATTTATCGCACGGTCAATCATAGCCCGCCACTCAGGGTTATTTGTGATGATATTCGCAATTTGCAGTCCGGCGGTATTGAATGCCTTGCTAGGCGAATTACACGTGATGCACATGTCCTGCATCTCAGGCGACACCGAGGCAAACGGAGTGAAACGATAACCATCCATCACAAGTTCGCAATGGATTTCATCGCTCACGACTACCACATCATGCCTCTTGCATATCTCCCCAATGCGCTTTAGTTCATCAACCGTCCACACGCGGCAAGCGGGATTATGAGGATTGCACATCAGCATCAGCTTCACTGCTTCACGCGATGCACACTGTTCAAGCAGTTCGAAATCAACATGATAAGTATCGTCCTCATAAACCAAGGGGCACTCCAGGGCTGAACATCCGTTATTCCTTATCGACGAGAAGAAGCAATTATAAACAGGTGTCATCACCAGCACCTCGTCACCGGGGCTGGTGAGGCCTTTGATGATGGCCGAGATGGCTGGAACGACCCCGCTGGTATACAGGATCCAGTCTCTCTCAATGGCCCAGTCGTGGCGACGCGTAAACCAGTTTATAACCGCATCATAGTAAGCATCGGGGACTGTGACATATCCGAAGACGCCATGCTCTACCCTCTTGTGCAGTGCATCGACAATGCACGGAGCGGTCTTGAAATCCATGTCGGCAACCCACATGGGAAGCACGTCAGGCTCTATCTCCGACGAGTCCCATTTATAAGAATTGGTATTACGTCTGTTTACCGGAGTGTCAAAGTCAAATGCCATCGTTGTCAGTTACCTCAATAATACAATCAGCCGGCTGGCGCACATTCTTGTCTATTATGATCTCACCCACACTGTCCACCTTGATTCTTCCCGACGTGGGATTCTTGATGCTATGGACGTGTCCATTTATTGATGCCTCCACAGTCGAGTATTCAAACGCGAGGTCGGCATCGTCGCCAAATGTGCAATTCTCAAGCACTAATCCCTGGGCATAACACAACGGTTGGGTGCCAGTGATGCGGCAGTTTATCAATTTCAGGTTCTTTGAGTGCCAGCCCAGATATTCCCCGTTAAGTTCCGAATCAATGATAGTGACATTCTCTGTTTCCCAGAAAGCATCCTTTGTCGTGATCACAGCATTCTTGATCACCACGTTTTTCACATATTGGAACACATACTTGCTATCGCTTTCCAGACCATCAACCTCGATATTGCGGCTTCCCATGAAAGGGTAAGTGCCCTCGTGAAGCTTAACATCCTTGATAATCAAGCCGTCTATGTTCCAAAACGTCTCGTCGGCGTCATTAATCACCACATTCTCAAGCGTTAAGTTTTTCATCTCGCGGAACAATTTGGGAGCATCAATAACGGTATCGCGCATCACCATGTCGTTGCTATACCATATCGCCGAGCGCGACCCCGGTGCAAAGTAACACTTCTCTATCAACGATCCATCAACATGCCAGAATGGATATTTGCCATAAAACTTACAGTCACAGGCCTCGATGTTGGAGCACTGCTTGATTCCAGATTCTCCATCCGTGATCTGAACATTTTCGAGCCTGACATCATGGCTCTCAAAGAGCGGACGCTCGCCGCCTAACTGAAGATCCTTAATTGTTTTCATGTCTACTGTAGAATGCAATTGTATTTATACAATCAATAATAACACATTATTCACTTTCTTTAGTCATTCGAAAAAGCGAGGTCTTTTACTTACCCCACCTTTTTATGAAATATCGACATAAATCACATCGCCAGTCTGAAGCCTATGTTCAGGTTCTTGGCTGTGACATCCTCGCTGCAACGAAATGATGTAGTGCAGTTGCGGGCCGGATATGACCAGCTGCCGCCTCTGAACACCTTGAAGTATCCTGTCTCGGGACCCTTGGGATCGGTCACGGCATCGGGACTATAGAAACGGAACCAGTCGTTGCACCATTCCCACACGTTACCGCTCATGTCATATAGGCCCAACTCATTTGGAGCCTTAGTCTTCACCTCCTTGGTAAAGCCTTCGCTGTTCTCTCCGTACCATGCCACCACGTCAAGTTCGTAACTTCCGCTGTACTGGTTCACCTCGGTGCGGTTACCGCCACGGGCTGCATATTCCCACTCGGCCTCGGTGGGCAGGCGGAAGGTGAGTCCGGTCAACGCATTCAGTCGTTTAATGAACCTCTGGCAGTCGTCCCAGCTTACTGTCTCCACGGGCAGCTGCAGGTTATCGTTATAGGTCGAAGGATTATTTCCCATCACAGCCTGCCACAGCTCCTGGGTCACCTCGGTCTCGCCCATGAAGTAGGCATTGCTGATCTTCACCAGGTGAGCAGGGGTTTGGTCGGCATCAAAGTCGGTCTGTTCAGGCGTTGCACCCATCATGAACTCACCGGGTTCAACATACACCATGTTGAACTTAACGCCATTCACACTACACGTGCGGTTCTTGGGATGCCTGAACACGGCAACTGTGGATGCAACTTCTTCGGGAGCTACGGCCATAGTGTCGGCGATAACCGTAACGGGGCTTTCCTTAATTGAAACGGGTGCAGGGATAGTAACGACATTGTCTGATGATTTAGGCTTAGACTCTGCTTTAGGTTTAGGTGTAGTTGCCGGATCAGCCTTAGCTACCGGCTCCTGAACTGCCGGCTTAACTTCCTCGGCGGGCTGCGGGGCCTTGACCTCAAACATGGCCGTGAGCACGTTGTCGCCATCCAGGCACAGTCTCATTCCGTTACAGTTGCCTTTAAAATCAGATGCGTCGGCATATCTGGCCGAAACTCGGCAACGACGAGAGGGTACCAGCGCACTGCCGCCGCGATACACAACGAAGAAACCGCTGGCAGGGCCCTTGGGATTAGTCTCCTTGCTGCTGCTATACTTGCCTTTGTAACCCGAACACCATTCCCACACGTTACCGCTCATGTCATACACGCCAAGTTCATTGGGACTCTTTGACTTCACGTCATGGGTAGCGTTACCGCTGTTGCTGTCACTCCAACCCACGTCTTCGATGCGAGAACTACCGCTGAAGATGTTCCCCTGAGACGCACGGCCACCACGGGCTGCATATTCCCACTCGGCCTCGGTGGGCAGGCGGAACTGCATGCCGGTGAGGACATTCAACCGGGCAATAAACTCCAAGCAGTCGTCACGGCTAGCGCCGTCAACAGGCTTCTCGTCTCCAAGGTTAAACGCAGGGCAACTGCCCATCACGGCATACCACAACCCCTGGGTCACTTCGGTCTCACCGATATAATAATTGTCAAGCACCACCTCGTGACTGGGCTTCTCGTCCTCATAGGCCTGGTCATCATGGTTAGCACCCATGATAAATGAGCCACCGCCAACGGCCATCATGTTGAATGACACTCCGTTAACGTTAAAAGTACGGGCAAATCCCTGAGCACTGGCATGACTTGCCATACAGCACATTGCTGCAATAACCGGTATATATCTCAATTTCATATGATTCTTTTCAGTTAATCATGAGGATTAATAACTTTCTAACTTACAAAGATACTATAATTTTCTCACATTCAACACATCCTGATAGTTAAATTATTTTTTTAAGCCAATTACCACGCCATAGCCTCAGCAGGAAGATCAAACCACGGAAACACAACTCGGAACACATGGCTACCCACATGCCAGCCAAGCCCAGGCCAAATACATTTACCAGGACATAAGCCAACGTCACGCGCACACACCACATGCTACCAACATTCATCCAACAAGGCACCATCGTGTCGCCGGCTCCCACAAACACTCCGTAAGTAACTATCGCGGCTGCAAACAACGGCTCGGCAACACTCTCGATGCGCAGCACCTCCGCGCCAAGGGCGATCACATCAGCCACATTGGTCATGAAACTCATCATCGCGGGAGCAAACAGATACATCAACACACCCATCACTCCCATCACCGTCATGCCCATCAGCACCGAGATGCGCGCGAACTGGCGGCACAGGTATCGGCGCCCGGCACCCAAGCTTTGCCCCACCAGCGTGGTCGCAGCATCCGAGATTCCGTAACCAGGCATGTAACACAGGCTCTCAGCAGTGATGGCAAGCGAGTTAGCAGCAATGCTGATATTGCCCAGCGGAGCAACAATCACTGTAGTCATGACATGCGCACTCGACATCACAAACTGCTGCAATGCCATCGGCAACGAGATATGCACAGCCTTGGATACAACGTCCTTAGTGGGCTTGAACGAGCCGCAGTCCTGGGTCAGATTCAGCTCCTTGGACTTAAACACCAGGTAATATACCATCAGCATGCACACCACCACTTCGGCAAGCGAAGTGCCTATTCCGGCACCAATGACGCCAAGGCCGGCACCAGGCATGGTAAATGACCACCCCATCACCGACACATCACGCGACGGGAATATAAACAGGAAATTAAACAACACGTCAAGAACACACATCAATATGTTCAACATGCTGGGAACCTTCATGTTGCCACTGCAGCGTAGCATTCCGCTAGCAAGGAAATTAAACACAAGGAACGGAAGGCACAGGCTGAATATCATGAAATAAGCCGACGCGTCTCCGGCAATCTCCTCGTTACCGCCAAGCCAACCGGGCAAAAAAGGACTGATCACAGCCCCCAATGTTGCTGCACTCAAACCCAGCAAAACGCTAGCCACAATACTTTGACGTAACACATTGCGCGCACGACCGCCCTGCTTGGCGCCTATCAGATGAGCAACCTGCACCGAGAAACCTGTTGTCAACGCATTGCAACAACCGCCAAACATCCACAGTGTTGTGGCTACAAGGCCTATCGCCGCCGCTTCATTTGCGCCGAGGTTTCCAACCATCGATGCATCAATATATTGCATCACGATAGATGACAACTGAGCCATGATAGCTGGTACACTCAACTGAGCAGTCAGCGTCAGCTGCTCCCGCAGCGTCATCTGCTTGCCATCGCCTATCATTTTCAACAGTCTGTTTCCGCTATCAGCCATCTATCTTCTATACATTATTTTTTTGCGACCACAAAATTCGTAATAATTTTTGACTTGACAAAACTTTCCACCACCCAACTTATTTACCAACAAACATTTTTCATGAAATGATTTTACCATAGCACGAAAACACTCTCATCATTCATTCTAAACCAAGACATCTGAAAGCAACAAAAAAAGGAAGCTCAAAGCCTCCTTAACTAGTAATATCCTGTTTGTCGTGATTTTATTTTTAAGTGTTATAATATTGTCGATGCTTATTTATTACAAATGATTAAAGCACCCAAAACGCCAGGAATCCATCCAGCACAAGTGAGGATGCAAACGAGAATAAACGAACCGCACCCCTTATCTATAACAGCTAGCGGAGGAAATATAATTGACAATAAAACTCTAAAACAACTCATAATAATCAAAATTTAAATTTAACAAAAGTCACTTCATCCAGACAACCATGCAATAAGCTCAACGATCAAACAAGCGACCACACACTTTCCAATGCATAAATCATGCCAAAAGCACCACAACAAGCAACATTACTACCTATTGGTGTCCAGTAAAAAACTATTTAATATTTTAGCATTCGCGACAAGGCGTCCACGTGCGAAGCGGCTCCGTCGCTTCGTTTCCCCTCCAGTCCCCACAAGGCTTGCAACCTCCACTAGAAAGAACCCGTTTGAAACAAGACTCAGGGGCATCGACGACAAAGTGATTGCCACCGCTTCATCGGTAGCACGCAACCGCTACAAGCACATCAGGCGTTGTATTTTTAAAAAGATAAAAGATCGAGTAGGAGGAAAACGAAGTAGTTTTCTTCCTACTTTCGTTTTCCGACCTCTCACACCACCGTACGTGCCGTTCGGCATACGGCGGTTCCTATTTTGGATTCCATTCGAGATATGAATCCATAAGACACCTATAACCTTGCTTCCGTAGCCTATCGTTTGATATTGCTGTAAGTAGAATCGGGCTATGTGCTATGCGCCAATATGCAAGGCGAGTGTTTCCCCATTGGTATGCTTGCCATTCGGCTACTCCACACTTAATAAGGTTTGCCACCTTTGTCTTTGGCTTCTTCCAAGCCTTCCATATACACATGCGTATTCTACGTCTTAACCATTCATCTGTTTCAAGGCAAAGACGTTTCATATTTGCAAGGTGGTAGTAACCTACCCACCCTTCTATGTATTCTTTCAGCTTTTGCTTCCTCTTCCCGTAACCCCATCCGTTGCTCCGACTTGTCAGTTCCTTTAGCCTTGACTTCATCTTTGCCTTGGACTTGGGATGTACGGTGAGTTGACATTTGCCTTTGTGTACATAGAAAGAGTAACCAAGATATTTCACACCTTTGACGTATGAAACTACCGTCTTTTCTTTGTTTACCTTTAGGAATAGTTTTCCTTCAATGAATTTGGTTATTGACTCTCGTACTCGTTCTGCCGCACGCTTGGTTTTGCAGAATATCATCGAATCGTCGGCATAGCGTACAAAGGGGTGTCCTCTGCGTGCAAGTTCCTTGTCCAATTCGTTCAACATGATGTTGCTGAGCAGTGGACTCAATGGTCCTCCTTGCGGAGTGCCCTCCTCGCTCGCATGCCACAGCCCTTTGTCTATGACTCCGCTTCGAAGATATTTGTGTATAAGGCTGACTACTCTGCCGTCCTTGATGGTGCGGCTGAGTATCTCTATGAGCTTGCTGTGGCTCACTGTGTCGAAGAAGCGTTCGAGGTCAAGGTCAACTACGTATCTGTAGCCTTCATTGACTATCTTCTGCACTTCTCGCAGTGCGTTAAGGCATCCCCTTCTTGGACGGAAGCCGAAGCTCCGCTTGGAGAATTGGGACTCATAGATTATTGTCAGTACTTGGTTGATGGCTTGTTGCACCATGCGGTCAACCACGGTAGGTATGCCCAACAGGCGCATCTTGCCGTTGTCCTTGGGTATCTCTACCCTTCGGACGGGATTCGGACGGTATGTACCGTCAAGCAAGGAGTGTATCAGTTCATCCTTATTAGCCTTGAGCCATGGGAGCAACTGCTCGCATGACATCTTGTCGATACCGCCACATCCCTTGTTCCTCAATACTGCCTTGTAGGCTTCGTTGAGGTTGTCGGGGCTAAGGATTACTTCCAGTAAATGCTCCTTGTCGAATGGAACTTCC
>JAZQPG010000208.1:0-17222 GCA_045628365.1 Sodaliphilus sp.
ACTGCCAGTGCACAGTTGCCCTCGACCTGGGCGGACGCAGCTGGCTGGTGTGGGACGCCGAGTTCAAGCGCGAGAAGATAGGCGACATGCCCACCGAGATGTTCCACCACTTCTTCAAGAGCCTGAGCGACGCGGCGCGCATGAACCTCTACATCAGCGCACGCGGCACCAACGAGCACCACAAGATCGAAGGCACCTTCAAGGCACTGGCCCGCTCGCTCAAGCAGGCCATCAGGCGCGATGCCTTCCGTTATGAATTACCATCAACCAAGGGAATGATATGAAAAAACTGAAGATATGGATCGAGTGCGCACGCCTGCGCACACTGCCCGTGTCGCTGTCGAGCGTGGTGCTTGCCATAGGGCTCACCCTGTGGCTCGGGTGCTTCCACGGGGTTCCGGCAGTGCTGTGCCTCGTGTTTGCGGTGCTGGCACAGATAGTGTCGAACACCGCCAACGAATACTACGACTACCTCAAGGGCACCGACAAGCCCGGCCGTGTGGGTCCCCGCCGTGGCGTCACCGAGGGCGACATCAAGCCCAAGACACTGCGCAACGTCACCTTCGGGCTATTGGCCCTAGACTGTTGCGTAGGCCTGTGCATGCTGCTCTACGGCGAGTGGTGGCTGCTGCTCGTTGGCATCGTGATAGCCGTCTTTGCGCTGGCCTATAGCGCCGGCCCCTACCCGCTCAGCTACCATGGCCTGGGCGAGGCCGCGGTGTTCGTGTTCTTTGGCGTTGTCCCCGTGGTGTTCACCCATCACGTCGTGTCAACCCAACCCATGCACTTCGTGCCCATCGTGCTGCTCGCCGGCATGTCGATAGGCCTGATGGCAGTGAACGTGCTGCTAGTAAACAACTACCGCGACGTCGACGACGACCGCGAGGCAGGCAAGAACACCTCGGTGGTGATATTCGGCCGCAAACCCGCTGCTGCCGCTTATCTGATCAACGGTTACGTGGCCATCTCGCTGCTCACGCCGCTGTGGCTCATGCCGTTTCTTCCCAACGGCAACATGCCCGTGTGGCTGCTCGTGGCCCCCGTACTCTACCTGCTCATGCACACCGCCACATGGTACCGACTCGTCACCCGCGACGGCGCGGCCCTCAACCCGCTGCTAGGCGGCACAGCGCGCAACATGCTGCTGTTCACCATCATCCTGTTTGCCGCCTGCGCCATTGGCTAGACACACGACTTAACGACAACAATTATAGAAGAAGGTGCGTTGCCTTGCTCCGCAATGGAGCTAGCAACGCACCTTTCTGGTTTTATATGCCTTGGGACGGTTAATCCTTCAGGAAGCGCCTCAGGAAGTCACAGCGGGTCACGTAAGGCTCGAGCTGGCCGGGATGGGCAGCGGTGAACTGCTTGAGGGCCACCATGGCACCATACTGGCGCGAGCCGGGGTTGTAAGTGACAACAAACACGTTTTTGTTCCAGTCATACTTAGAGGTGCAGTAACGCGGGCCGAAGGGCAGGAACGCATTGCCATAGAGGCACTTTTGCTGCAGCTTCACCGAGAGTCCCGGCTGGGCAAGCGCGGTGTCATACCAGTGGGCAGCCTCGGCGAGGAAGTCTTTCTCGTTCTTATACTCAACGGTGTCATTCACGCTGCTGAAATACCTTGAGATATACCAGCACCTACCGGCATAGGATGCCTGCTGGTACATGTTGGCGACGTCGTATGCAGCCTCGGCCTTGGCGGTGGCGTCGGTGGCCTTGCTGTATCGGTCCTGGGCAGCCAGCAAGTCACGGCAGAAGTCCAGCTTCTGGTTGCGCTTGAGTGTCACGGGCAGGGGTTTGTAGCCGTTGTTAAGGGTCCAGGTCTGGGCGGCGTCCTTCTTGTAGTCGCGCGCCACAGCATAGGAAGCGATGCCCTGCTGAGAGAGGAACCTGAGCGACACCTTCTCCAGGTAAGGGATAGCCTCGGAGAAACGTCCTTCGCGCAACAGCTTAGAACCCAGCCTGTCGTTATACTCGTCGGCCGACGGCTTAGCACCATTGGTGATCATTGCCTCAAACGAAGTAGAGGGAGTAGCGCTGAGGTAGTCGCAGTAGCTCACATATTCCTCCGAACTCATCTTGTCGATGCGGTCTATCATCTCGTAGTGGTCCCAGTATTCCTCCATCGACTTGTTAATATTATTTTCGTTCCAGCTTACGAATGCGGTAGCGAGGTTGGGCTTGCCGTCCTTTTTGAGGCGCGGAGCAAACGAATCATAGACGATGTTCTGCTTCACCTCGAAGTAATGGTTGGTACAGCCATATTCACAATAGGTATCCTTGGGTTCGTCATTGATTTTCTTGTCGAGCCATCCCAACTCTTCCTTTATGAATTTAAAAGTCTCGTCGCTGAGATTAGCCCCCTCAACAGTTGCCACAAGTCGACAAATGCGTGCATTGTCGCGCATGCGGTCGGTACCTGCCATTGTCATGGCCTTGGTGAGCATATCGATGCCCTCGCTGGTGTTGCCCAGCTCATGGGTGAGGATGCCCGCAGCACTCTGCCACAGGGCGGGAGACTGGGTCTTGCCCTCCTTGAGCACGCGCGATGCAAACTCAACAAAACCACGCATGTCATTGTTGACCTCCGACGCATCCATGTCAACAGAGTCGCCACCCTCCTCGATGTTGGTGCGGATGTAGTAGTGCGAGTCAAGGCTGTTGTTGACAAAGTCCTGAACCAGGCACATGAGAGCCGGCGAACTGGGGTCGCGCTCATACTCCTTCTTGATGCCCTCCAGGTTGCGCTCGTCGCGTGTTATCCACAGCAGGCTGTTGATGTCGCCCAGCTCGTAGTAGATATTGCTGGCCTCCGAGCGGTTGCCGGTGTGGAGCAGCGCGCCGGCATAGATGTCCTTCATCATGTCCTTGTAGACGCTAGGTGCGAGCTTAGTTGCAGTCTCGTTCCAGTACTTGATGTTTCCCTGGTGGTCGCCAAGCCCCATCATGGTGCGCATCACCAGCAGGTGGTATTGAGGAGCGAGGCGTGTGCCCTTGTAAGCGCGCGCCTTGGCATTGATTCTCTTGAGTTCTTCAGTACGCTTGGCGAGCTCCTCCTTGGTAGGATAATCCCAGTTGTCGTTGTAGCTATAGCTAACGCTGGTGTAGGCACTAAGCAACTTGAGGTAGGCAATCATCTGCTGGTCATTCTTCTTGTAGGCCGCCCTGACGATGACGTTCTTACTCTTAGAGAACTCCTCTGGCTTGATGTCGCCCAGGTTGTAGATTTCCCAGCGTTTTTCGCGGGACTTGGGGGCATAGTTGAACCAGAACTCATTGATACGGTCTTCAAACGTGTGATTCGTCATGTTGCGATGATAAGCGCTGAAGACATAATAGTGCGTGCGCGGCCACGGCCCACACGCCAGTGCGGCGGCGACACCTGCCACCACCAGCACGCTAGCGAGAATAAATCTCTTCATAGAACTGATTATTATAGTTATTAATATTTTTACTGTCAAGACTGTACATCACCACCTGGCGGTTGATGCCCGGACGCTGCTGCTCGATAGCGTCGGCGATAGAGAGAACCTCTGATGCAGTAGGTCTCATAACGATCACGCTGTCACCCACGTTGATCCACGTCATGTTGCTGCCGTCGCTGTTGGGCTCGGGCAGGCCTCGGCTCGAGAGCACCACGTAGTGCCCGTCCTGAGCCTTGCGATAGATGCTGCTATCCTTCAAGTTCACATCATAGAGGATGCCCTTGAAGCTATTGTCATGATATAGCAAGTTCCACGTGTAGCAAGGCCATGCGGCACATAGTGGCAACCCATAGGCGCCCACCTGCTTGAGGTAGGGTTCCACGTCGCGGCGGTCAAGGATGGGGTTGCGACCGTTCTTCTTGTTGATGTCGCCGGTGTTGTACATCATGAGCACACCGTAGTCAACCGGGGGCACCTTCATCGACAGCTGGTGGAGCCTGATGGTGGCCGACAGGCGCATGCCCCGGTCGCGCAGCAATGCCCGCACCTCGTCCAGGAATTTGTAATACCGCTCCTGCGAGCGCGACGTCCAGTCACAGTCGATCTGTATCTCACGTGCGGCGGGGATGTCGTGGGTCTCGTTCATCTGCACGATGCGCTCCACCAGCTTAGCGGCAACCCCCTTGAGGTCACGGTTCAGGCAGTTTTCCACAATAAACACCGTGGGGACAACCTCCACTCCCTGGGGGACGCTGTCGACAAACTTGATAGTTGCATTGGGGACGACCATGCTGTCACGGGCCACGACGTCAAAGTAGCGCATGTAGATGCGTTTCACCCCGTGGTGGGCAAGGAACTGCCTCTCGGCGCTGTCAAGGCTGAACACCGTGCGCCAATAGTAGATGCTGGGGACGGGATTCTCCACGTTTCCCCCGCCCCGGTTGCAGGCCAGCACCGCAAAAGCCGCAGCCAGCAAACATATATGTTTAATGATAGCGTTCATACGCTTTTTAGATAGCATATCGGAAATATAGTTTAATGCAATGCAAAAGTAATGCTATTTTTTTGCTTAACCAATAGGCCAGAGGCATTTTATAATAAAAAAGAAGCAAAAAAGCGGGCAAAAAAACGGGGCGACGATTTCCGTGTTGGATACTCGCCACCCCGCGGGTGCAATGGCTTCTCAGGGCCAAAACTTCTAGATGCACCTCTTGATGTTGTGTGTCTTTCAGGTACTAGCCGTATTTACTAACCTATTTTTTTACTTACTAACTAACCTAAAACATGTGTTTGTGTCTTTCATGTGATGCAAAGGTAAGCAGCATTCCGGTCCCGGAGGTTAAGTGCAGCAGGTGGTTTGTATGAAATGCGGGGAATTGTGTACGAGCGACGTGCACAAAGCCGTTTTTGGTGCGTTTTTATTTTGCCGTGTGGACTATTTAGAGTAACTTTGCATTACAATTAACGGCCCGCGGGCCTCCAACCCGAGAGAGCGAGAAAGAATGAAAAAAACCTACGACTTCGACACGGTGATAGACCGTCGCGGCACCCACGCCGTGAAGTGCGACGGGCTAGCCGAGCACTTTGGACGCACCGACCTCCTGCCGCTATGGGTGGCCGACATGGACTTTGCCGTGTGCCCGGCAATCACCCAGGCTCTGGAGGAGCGCATCACATCACATCCTGTATATGGTTACACAATGCCAGTTGCCGGTTATTGGCAATCGGTGACAGACTGGCAGCGGGAGCGCAATGCCTGGGAACTCAGCCCCGAGGAAATGTGCTTTATCCCTGGCATCGTGACGGGATTTGGCCTTGCCGTCAACCACTTCACACAGCCCGGTGACAAGATTGTCATCCAGGAACCGGTCTACCACCCATTCCGCCGCCTCACCGAGGGCAACGGCCGCGTCATCGTCAACAACCCGTTGCGCGAAACCGCCGACGGCTTCTATGAGATGGACCTCGACAATCTAGACCAAGTAATGTCAGAGCACAAGCCGGCTATGATGGTGCTGTGCAACCCGCACAACCCCATAGGCATCGCCTGGCCACCGCACGTGCTACGCAAGGTGGCGCAACTGGCACGTCGCCACGGCGTGGTGGTGTTCAGCGACGAGATTCACGGCGACCTCACGCTGGAAGGCAACAAGCACACACCGTTTGCTTCGGTTAGTGACGACGCCCGCGAGGTGGCCATCACCTTTGGCGCTCCCAGCAAGACTTTCAACATCGCGGGTATCGTGAGTTCGTGGTGCGCTATCAAGAACCCCGCCCTGCGCGAACCGTTCTTCGCTTGGCTCGAGACCAACGAGCTGTCCTCTCCCAACTTCGTCGCGATGACAGCCACCGAGGCGGCCTACCGTCACGGGCACGAATGGCTGGAGCAGTGCATCACTTATATCGAGGGCAACGCCCGCTACGTGTGTGACTACTGCCGCGACCACATCCCCGGCGTGCGCGCCGTCATGCCCCAGGCATCTTACCTCGTGTGGCTCGACTGCCGCCAACTGGGACTTAGCCACGGGCAACTCGTGGACCTCATCGAGAACAACGCGCGCCTGGCACTCAACGAGGGATCGATGTTCGGCACCGCCGGCGAGCAGCACATGAGGCTCAACGTGGCATCATCGCGCAGCGTCATCGAGGAGGCAATGAAACGCCTCGAACTGGCAGTAAAAAACTTAAAGTAGTACTTGAAATATAGTGCTAGATTTTTACTTTAGAATTTATATCTCAATAAATTTATACACAAATAGATGAAGATACAATTTGCATCAGACTTTCACCTCGAGCATGACGCTAACGTGGCATTCTTGGAGCAATCGCCCCTGAAGCCCGTCGGCGACGTGTTGGTGCTCGCCGGGGACATCACGGTCCTGGGTGGCAAGGAGGAGAAATTTGTGCAATTTGCTCGCTGGTGCAGCGAGCACTTTGAGCACACGCTCATCGTGCCAGGCAACCACGAGTTTTACGGCGGGCATGACATCGCCCCCACCCTCGAAGGCTGGGAAAAGGAGATTCTCCCCGGAGTGAAGATGGCATGCAACAAGAGCATTGTGATTGACGACGTGGAGTTCCTGCTCACCACCCTGTGGTCACACGTTCCGGCCGACGCCGAGCCACTAGTGAACAAATACATGGCCGAGTGCAACACCGGCGTGTACCACGGCGAGCCGTTCAAGGCGTGCCACTACAGCGAGGTGCACAGCAAGTGCCGCGCGTGGCTTGACAACGCCCTGGCCCACCCCCGGGCCGAGAAACAGGTCATCGTGACCCACCACTGCCCGGTGCGTGCCGAAGACCCGCGCTACGAGAGCAACGGCCTGAGCAACGCCTTTGTCAACCCCATGGAGGACTATGTGGCAGCCAGCGGAGCAAGCGCGTGGATACACGGCCACACCCACTACAACGGAGCCAGCGGCACGGTGCTGGGCAAGACCATGCTGTGCAGCAACCAGCTGGGGTATGCCGACAAGGGAGTGTGCAGCGGATATCTCCCCGACGCAGTGATAACAATATAAATTGCATAATACAGACAACCAAATACACTCAGTACAAAAACAAATGAAGACAACAGTATCTGACCGCATCCAGGCGCTCGCACCCAGTGCAACCCTAGCGATGTCACAAAAGAGCAACGAGCTGAAGGCTCAAGGCGTAGACGTGATTAACCTGAGCGTGGGTGAGCCCGACTTCTTCACCCCCGACCACATCAAGCAGGCAGCCCACGAAGCCATCGACGGGAACTTCTCGTTCTACACCCCCGTCCCCGGCTACCTGTCTCTGCGCAAGGCCGTGTGCAACAAGCTCAAGAACGAGAACGGACTCGAGTTCACCCCCGACCAAATCGTTGTGGGCAACGGAGCCAAGCACGCCCTGTGCAACGTCATCATGGCGCTTATAAACCCTGGTGATGAAGTGGTTATCCCCACCCCCGCATGGGTGAGCTACGTGCAGATGGTAAACCTGGCAGGCGGCAAGAACGTGCTTGTCCCCGCCACGCTCGACACCGAGTTCAAGATCTCGGCACAGCAGCTTGAGGACGCCATCACACCCAGCACCAAGCTCGTGATACTGTGTTCACCGTCAAACCCAACCGGCAGCATCTACAGCCACGACGAGCTGAAGGCCTTGGCCCAGGTGCTCGCGCGCCACGAGAACGTTATGGTGGTTGCCGACGAGATTTATGAGCACATCAACTACGTGGGACGCCACGAGTCGCTGGCCCAGTTTGAGGAGATCAAGGACCGCGTGGTCATCATCAACGGTGTTTCCAAGGCCTACGCGATGACCGGATGGCGCATCGGTTATATCGCTGCCCCACTGTGGGTTGCGAAAGCCGTGACCAAGCTGCAGGGCCAGTACACCAGCGGCGCATCGTCAATTGCCCAAAAGGCCGCCGAAGCCGCTTACAACGGTCCGCAGGACTGCGTTGAGGAGATGCGCCAGGCATTCATGCGCCGCCGCGACCTCATCGTGAGCTTGATGAAAGAGATCCCCGGCCTGCAGGTAAACGTTCCCCACGGAGCGTTCTACCTCTTCCCCGAGGTATCATCATTCTTTGGCAAAAAGCACGGCGACACCGTCATCAACGACGCCAACGACCTGGCGATGTTCCTGCTGCTCGAGGGCCACGTGGCAACCGTGTCGGGCGACGCGTTCTGCTGCCCCGGATACCTGCGCCTGAGCTATGCCACCAGCGACGAAAACCTCATCGAGGCTGCGCGCCGCATCAAGGAAACACTTGCAAAGTTGCAATAAAACGACAACAACAACCAATCAACTGACAAACTAATTTTCACAAGCATGAGCAACACACGCCGCAACATCCAGTCTTGCATCCTGGCAGCACTCATCGTGCTGCTGGGATGTAGCGGAATGTGCCGTCCCAAGGACCGCACTCTTGACATCGTCCCCTCCATCACACCCTCCACCGTAAAGAGTAACAAGCAATCACCGCAGCCCAAGCAGCAACCTGCAGCTTCGTCGTGGTGGACCGACCTGGGATTACCCGTCACGGGCAAAGGTACGCCCAGCAAGGTGCTGTACAGGGCGGGATACGTAACCTCCTATAACTCAACGACCCTGTTGCCCAACTGGGTGGCATGGGAGCTCACTGCGGCCCACACCACCGGCAACGCCAAGCGCAACGGCATCCCCTATGCCGAAGACCGCGACGTGTCGCCACGCCAGGCCAGCGGCGACTGGAGCGAGGCCGGCCGCCTGGGATATGACCACGGCCACATGTGCCCCGCCGGCGACAACAAGTGGTCGATGCAGGCCATGGAAGAGACATTCCTGCTCACCAACATGTGCCCCCAGGCACGACGCCTCAACCAGGAGACCTGGGAACGCCTCGAAAGTGCTTGCCGCAACTGGGCAAACCGCGCGGGCAAACTGTATATAGTGTGCGGCCCCATATTCAGGAGCAAGCAACACAAGCGGCTGGGCAGCAGCGACATCCACGTGCCCGATGCGTTTTTCAAGGTGGTGCTGTATCCCGGCGACGGCAAGGCGATGAGGGCCATAGGCTTCGTGTATGACAACTGCGACCCCGCGCCGCGAGAGAACATGCAGAACCACGTGGTTGCCATCAGCGATATCGAGAAAGCCACCGGCATCACATTCTTCCCCAAACTGCCTGCCGCACAAGCCACGGCACTGAAGAGCACCACGTCGTTCAACCAGTGGAACAGGTTTTGACAACACCCTGTCACAAATAAACACGACACCACATCACACGCCGCCAGATCTCACATCCACAAAATGTGGTCTGGCGGTGTTTTTTCTTTATTTTTATAGGTGTGATGGTCGTTTTTTGCGTTTATTTTATTAATTTTGTAATTTAAAAGAACATTAACTTAGGGAACAAAACCTAATGGCAACGAATATGGCAGAGAGCAACACTACATCTCCTCAGGAAGAGAAAATTATCAACGACGCCTATAAAGCGCTGTTAGACGGATACTTGCAGAGCAACCACCGCAAGAAAGTAGACATCATCGAAAAGGCGTTCAAGTTTGCCTGCTCGGCCCATGCTGGCGTGCGCCGCCGCTCGGGCGAGCCTTACATACTGCACCCCATCACTGTAGCCACGATAGTGAGCCAGGAGATAGGCCTGGGGTCAACCTCGATATGCGCCGCGCTGCTGCACGACGTGGTCGAGGACACCGACTACACGGTCGAGGACCTTGAGGCACAGTTCGGCAAGAAGATCGCCTCGATTGTCGACGGCCTGACCAAGATCTCGGGCGGCATCTTCGGCGACCACGCCAGCGCCCAGGCCGAGAACTTCCGTAAGCTGCTGCTCACCATGAGCGATGACATCAGGGTCGTGCTCATCAAGATGGCCGACCGCCTGCACAACATGCGCACCCTGGCGTCAATGCCGCCACAAAAGCAATATAAGATTGCCGGCGAGACCCTTTACATCTACGCCCCCCTGGCCCACCGCCTGGGCCTGTTTGCCATCAAGACCGAGCTTGAGGACCTCAGCTTCAAATATGAGCACCCCGAGGTATATGCCCGCATCAAGGAACAGATAGCCACCAGCGAGCAAAGCCGCAACGAGCTGTTTGCCCGCTTCTCGGCCCCGATACGCCAGCATCTGGACGAGATAGGCCTCACCTATGAGTTCCAGGCACGCGTCAAGTCGTGCTACTCGATATGGAAAAAGATGGAGACCAAGCACATCCCGTTTGAGGAAGTGTATGACCTGTATGCCGCCCGCATCGTCTTTGAGTGTGAGAACGAGAGCGACGAGAAGCGAATATGCTGGAACATCTACAGCGAGATCACCGACCTGTACCGCCTGCATCCCGACCGCGTGCGCGACTGGATAAGCACCCCCAAGGCCAACGGATACCGTGCGCTTCACATCACCGTGATGGGCCCTGACGGCAACTGGGTCGAGGTACAGATACGCAGCCGCCGCATGGACGACATCGCCGAGCGCGGTTTTGCGGCACACTGGAAATACAAGATCGGCGAGGGAGAGGAAGAGAGCGAGCTGGCCGCATGGTTGCAGACCATCGAGGACATCCTCAAGAATCCCGAGCCCAACGCGCTGGACTTCCTTGACACCATCAAGCTCAACCTCTTTGCCAGCGAGATCGTGGTGTTCACCCCCAAGGGCGAACTGGTGACGCTGCCCAAGGATGCCAGCGTGCTCGACATGGCGTTCACGCTACACACCGAGATTGGCACCCACTGCATCGCCGGTAAGGTGAACCACAAGCTCGAACCGCTGTCGCACAAGCTCTCGAGCGGCGACCAGGTGGAGATCCTCACATCACAGGCCCAGCAGCCGCAGCCCGGATGGGAGAACTTCCTGGTGACAGCCAAGGGCAAGACCAGACTGCGTGCCGCCCTGCGCCACGACCGCCGCGCCACGATGGAACGAGGCAAGAAACGCCTCGAGGAAATGCTCATTGAGAACGGCCTGACGCTGACCAACGACGTGGTGATGCGCATCATCAACAATGAGCGTGCACGCAACAAGGACGAGCTGTTCCTGATGATCGGAAACGGAGAAATCGCAATAGGCCCCCAGTTGCTCAAAAAAGACAAGAGCCGCGGTGGCGGTTTGTTCTCCAAGCTGCTGCGCAATCCCTTCTCGTCGCGAGGCAAGGACGATGAGACCAAGAGCAACGAGAAAATCAACACCAAGGAAGTGTACACGCTCAAGACCGAGAACGGCGTGAGCAACTACAAGATAGCCCATTGTTGCCACCCCATCCCCGGCGACGACGTTGTGGGCTATATCAATGACGACAACGAGGTGGTGGTGCACAAACTCACCTGCCCCACCGCGATGAAGCTCAAGAGCGGCCACGGCACCCGTCTGGTACACACCCACTGGGAAGTGTCGAGCGAGAAGTTCCTCGCCAGCATCCAGGTAGAGGGTATCGACCGCATGGGTATACTGCAGGAGATCATCTACATCATCTCGACCAACATGTCTATCAACATGCGCAGCCTCAATATCCAGGCCAACAACGGCCTGTTCAACTGCCGCCTTGACGTGTTCATCGAGGATGCCACCGTGGTGACCAACCTGTGCAAGCGCCTCAAAAACGTCAAGGGTGTCAACACCGCAGTGCGCATCAGCTAACCCCAACACAACACAATTCATTCAACGGACATGACTGAGAAGAAACACAACTACATAGTATTCGGGATGTTTATCCTGGCTACAGTGCTCATTTCGCTGGCACTGCCGCGACACGAGAAAGTCGTCGAGCTGACCTACGAGCAGGGCAAGCCATGGCTCAACTCAACGCTGTATGCCCCCTTTGACATCCCCATCGAGCTAAGCGACAACGAGAAGGCCGCCATCACCGACAGCGTAACCAAGAACTTCGTGCCCATCTACACCCGCGACGAGACAGGAGCCGAAGAGAACCTTGAGCTGCTCAAGAAAGAGATGATGGCCCACCATGACGCACCGGCCCACGTGAAGCAGGGCATCCTCAACACGCTCGCAAGCGCCTATGCCGACGGTATCGTCAGTCAGGAGGCCAGCGACAAGATCTCTCGCGGCAAGCTGCCCAAGGTGCGTTTCCTCGAGAACAACGGCACGGCACAGGTGATGCCCACCGAGGGGATGCGCTCAGAGCGCCAGGTATATGAACTGCTCGACTCGCTCTATGACAACAACCCCGGCGACATCCTCACGACAGCCCACGTGCACGAGTTCATCCAGCCCAACATCCGCCTCAACACCGAGGTCAACAACAACTACTTCCACTCGGCGCTAGAGGCAGCGCTGTCGCCCAACGGAAGCATCCAGACCGGTGAAGCCATCATCTACACCGGCAACATTGTCACCGACCAAAAGTTCACCATCGTGAAGACCATGGAGCGCATGCTCGAGGAACGCGCCCGCGACAAAAACTCCAACAAGGACTGGAGCCTGCTGGGCAATATCCTGATCGTGGCCATCATGATGATGATGTACAGCGTGTTTATCATCGCCATGCGCTACCGCGTGTATGCCCGCCTGCGCAAGATGGTGTTCCTCGTGTCGCTCATGACGCTGTTCATCGTGTCGGTGTTCCTCATCATCAGGTTCAAGGCCAATTACCTTCACCTCATCCCGTTTGCGATAATCCCCATCATCATCAGCTGCTTCTTTGACGTGCGCATCTCGTTCTTCACCCACATCGTCGTGGTGCTGATATGCTCGCTTGCCGTGCGCGACCAGGGTGCATTCATCATCATGCAGTTCCTGGCCGGATGCATCGCCATCTCTTCAATGCAGGAGCTCACCCGCCGCTCTCAGCTCGTGAGGTGCGCGTTCCTGATTTTCCTTGCCTACAGTGCTACCCACACGGCAGTGCTGCTGTCACAGGGCGTGGAGTTCAAGTCCATCGACTGGCACCACTACCTGTACTTTGCCACCAACTGCGTCATCCTGTCGTTTGCCTACGTGGCAATCTTCGTTGTCGAGAAACTCTTCGGGTTCACATCGCTCGTGACGCTGGTTGAGCTTAGCGACATCAACACCCCGGTGCTCAGGCAACTGGCCGAGCGCTGCCCCGGGACATTCCAGCACTCGCTCCAGGTGGCTAACATCGCCGCCGAGGCAGCCCTCAAGGTGGGCGCCAGCCAGCAGCTGGTGCGTGCCGGAGCGCTGTACCACGACATCGGCAAGACCGAGAACCCGGCATTCTTCACCGAGAACCAGACCGGAATCAATCCCCACGATGCCCTGCCCTACGAAACCAGCGCCAGCATCGTGATCAAACACGTGACCGAGGGCCAGCGCATCGCCGAGCATGCCCGCCTGCCCCAGGTGATCATCGACCTGATAAAGCAGCACCACGGCACCACACTGACGCGCTACTTCTACACCCAGGCGTGCAAGGAGGCCGGCAACGAGCCAGTGGACCCCGCACCCTATACCTACCCCGGACCGCGCCCGGCCAGCAAGGAAGCCGCCATCCTGATGATGGCCGATGCCTGCGAGGCCGCTGCCAAGAGCCTCAAGGAGCACAACGAGCAAACCATCACGGCACTCGTGGAGAAGATTGTGGACGGACAGATTGCCAGCGGACAACTCAAAGACGCTCCCATCAGCTTCATGCACGTGGAGGTAATCAAGAAAGTGTTCATCGAGCGTCTCAAGACATTCTACCACACCCGCATCGCCTATCCCGATGACATCAAACTGGTTGCCAAGCACGACACCACCCCCGATGACGCCGAGGATGTGACATCCGTGTAGAATATTAAATAATACTAAATAAACAAGGCGGCCACAATAAAAGACAGCAGCCGCGTGTTAATATTAAATATGTCGCGTTGCGCTTAACCGTCAACGAGACAACAACACTGACAACTGAGAATAATGATATTGCAATACACTCAACTGGTACTGGGCATCGCTTGCCTCGCCGCGGCACTGTTATTCGTGCTGTGGCCACGTTTTGTCGCGTCGATAGCGGCATTCGCGGGCATGGTGCTGCTCCATCTGAGCTACTTCATCATGGTGCCCACGCAGTATCTCCTGTTCTGGGGAGTAGCTGCCGCCATGGTTGCCGGCATTGCCTACCTGTCGCCCAAGGGCGAACCCGACGGCAAGCGGTCGAGCAACCTTTACCTGGGCCTAGGTGCCATCGCCGGAGCCCTGCTGGGCCTGATAGTGGGTCCGCGCATCATGGTTCTGGGTGTGGTGCTGGGCACGTTCATGGGTCTGATGATGTATAGCCGCACCCCCCACGGCCGATGGCTCAAGCCCGCCCGCCGCGACTACTGGCAATACTTTGCCGCCAAGGGTCTGCCGGTGATAGTGGCAGTGGCCATCATCAGCATCTCGGTTGAAGGATTTTTACTGAAAACAACAATTTAGTCATGAAGAAGATAATAATCATACTTGCGGCCGCCATTGTGGCCACAACGGCAATAAGCGCCCAAAAACTCAACGTGAGAAAAGTAGATTTCAAGCACGTGAAAGAGGTAATACAGAACCCCAACTCGCAGTATTTCTATCCCAAGCTGCTCGAGGAGTTCCAGAAGAACGACACCACGATGTCGCTCGAGTCTTACCGTAACCTGTACTACGGCTACACGTTCCAAGAGGACTATGACCCCTACCGCGTGTCGACTTACTGTGACCGCGTCGAGGAACTCTATACCCAGAAGGAGTTTACACGCGACGACAACGACAGCATCGAGCACTACGCCGAGTTGTCGCTCAAGGACAACTTGTTCGACCTGGAGCAGCGCGAGTTCTTCACCATCGCCCTGCTGGAGAAGAAAAAGTTTGCCCGCGCAACCGTGAGCCGCTTCAAGCTTGACTGCCTGATACGCACCATCCTGGAGAGCGGTAAGGGAACCGAGGAAGAGCCCTGGGTAGTCATCTATCCCGACCACGAGTACAACATCATCAATTACCTGGGATATGTCGCGAAAGACCACAAACCCATGGACAACGGCATCGAGTTTATCGAAGTGCAGCCCAAGGAGGGAAAAAGCACCAAGGGATTCTACTTTGACGTGTCGCGCATTCTTGAAGTGGAGAGAGTGAAGTATCCCGAATAACCGGTTTGCACGCTATCATTCCCCTCCCACCTAAAAACACAATCCCGTCCACCTATAGCTGGGCGGGATATTTGTTATATATAATAAGGTGAGTTTTTAAACCTGGCGGGGGTTGATATTGTCAAAAAAGTATTATCTTTGCACCTAGAAATTACATGTATAAAAATAAACAGTTATGAAAAAAACAATTTTAATGCTATTAGTGGCAATGGTAGCACTTACCAGCGTGGCACAGCGTCGTGCCCCCCGCCGCGAGACCTTTGACCGCTCACGCTACGAGAGGTCGCGCATGGCCGATGTTGCTGATGTTAGATTGAGTGCAGCAGGCAACCTCGAGAAAGAGCTCGGTCCCGAGATGGAGAAGCAGGTGCGCCTGCTCATCGTGGACGGATATCTCAACGACCGCGACCTGCGCTATATCAAGAAACTGTGTGACCGCTCACGCGTCTACGGAGCCGACGGCCGCGAGGTTGACAACTATATCGACATCGACATGTCACATGCCCGCATCAACAACGGTGGCTCGTTCTTCACCTCGGGCAACCGCGACGTGCTGTCGAGCAGCATGTTCTCCAACTGCAACCACCTGCGCTCAATCGTTCTGCCCGACCGCCTGCGCAAGATTGACCGCGGCGCCTTCCGCTATTGCTCAAACCTGGAGGACGTGGTACTGCCCTACGGTCTTGACGAGATTGGCGAAGAGGCGTTCATGAACTGTAGCCAGCTGATCCACATTTATCTTCCCGATGGCTTGCGCACCGTAGGCAACAAGGCCTTCTCGGGCTGCACCCGCATCCGTTCGTTCTATATCCCCGAGACCGTTGAGCGCATCGGAGACTATGCGTTTGAGAAGACCGCCATCAGCGACGTGTATCTGCCCGACCGCCTAGAGTATCTGGGTGCCGGCGCCCTAAGCGGCACCAACATCCGCAGCCTCTACATTCCGCGCGACACCAAGATTGGCAACGACAACCTGGGAACATTGTCACGATGCAACGAGATTCAGATCGACCCCAGCAACAGGTATTACACCATGGTGGGCACCGCCCTGTATGACCGCAGCATCACCAAGCTGCTCAGCGTGCTGTCCAACACCAGCGGCCCGCTGTCGGTTGAGCCCGGCACCCGCGTGATCACCGCCTATGCCTGCAGCGGCTGCGGCATCACCAGCGTAGACCTTCCCGACGGTCTGGAAGAGATTGGCGACGGTGCTTTCAAGGATTGCTCAAAGCTGTGCAATGTCAACATTCCCGAGAGCTGCACCAAGTTTGGCGCCAGTGCGTTCAGAGGCACAGCGCTTACATCGGTAGAACTGCCCGAGGGCACACAAACGGTCCCCTACGCCATGTTCCAAGGTTGCTCTCGCCTGACAAGTGTTGAGTTGAGTAACAGCATCCTGACTATTGGTGAGGATGCTTTCCGCGACTGCTCGGCACTCACCTCTATCGAGATTCCCGGCAGCGTGACCAAGATATACAAGAGCGCGTTTGAGAGTTGTTCATCACTGTGCAACCTCACGCTTAACGACGGCCTGGCAACCATCAGCGAATATGCCTTCAAGAAATGCCGCCTGCTCAACATGACCCTTCCCATGACCGTGAAGGAAGTGGGCAAGAACGCATTCAACAACTGCGGCATGGCAAGCATCACGCTCAACGATGGCCTGAGCATCATCGGCGACAACGCCTTCAGCGACAATAACCTGATAGAACTCACCATCCCCGCGTCAGTGGTCAGCATAGGCAAGAAGATCACTGAGAAGAACAAGAACATGGCGCGCATCGTGTGCAAGGGCCGCATCCCTGCCAAGCTCGAGAAAGTGACCAACGACAAGGTGCAGCTCGTTGTCCCCAGCGGCACAGCCGAGGTCTACAAGGCACAGGACAACTGGAAGAAGTTCAAAAACATCGCCGAGGAATAAAAAACTTAATCATTTTAGTGCAAGATAGTTGCGCATGTGAAAAGTTTTTAGTAACTTTGCACCGCAATTTTGCAAAATTTATATAATAAATTAAAGTAATGTACTTAGATTCAGAGAAAAAGAAAGAGATCTTCGCTACTTACGGTGCTAGCAATACTGATACTGGGTCTCCCGAGGCACAGATTGCATTATTCTCTTACCGTATCCAGCACTTGACCGAGCACTTGAAGGCCAACAAGAAAGATCATACGACTCAACGTTCACTTAAAATGCTCGTAGGTAAGCGTCGTCGCCTGCTCGACTACCTTATCCGCAAGGACATCACT
>JAZQPG010000209.1:0-3541 GCA_045628365.1 Sodaliphilus sp.
GGGCGTCAAGGACTCGGGCATCAGGCTCAAGGTTCTCCTCACCGATGCCTGCAACATGCACACGCTGGAAAACCTGTTTGACTATGCCACCGTGGCCGACTACTGCGTGGGCGCATCCCAGCCCACCCCCGACTACGGCACCAACTACTACAACCTGCTCAAGCACCTTAACAGCGTGACCGCTGGCGACGAGTCGCTCGAGAAGCAGCTGCACCTCTTTGCCGACGGGCAACAGGCCTACTGGTTCACCCACCCGCTGGAAACCGAGTATGACAGATACGAGTATTATGGCGACATGGGCGTTGTGGACCTGCGCAAACTGCCAGCCGTGGCAAGCGCAGTCAAAGACATTGCCGGCGAACTGTGCGCCAGCTATGTTACACATCACGATGCCTATGACCAGGCGGCCGAGCAGTGCCACCTGCTGTTCCCTGCCAGAGGTGAAGAGTGGGGCAAATACTGCTGCGGATTTGACGCCTGCGACTACTTCAACCAGCTGGCCGCCGCATCGGGCAACGCCACCCTCAAGCTGCAAGCCGACCGCTTTGCCCAGGCCTTGGCCCAGGCGCAGTATCGCGTTACATGCAACCCGCCCTTCCGCAACTGGAAGGGAAACGTAAGCGTGGGCATAATCATCACCAACGAAGCCCTCTACAACGAACTTGGCTACGAGAAGACATACCCCCTGCTGGAGTTTGACAAGCTGTCAGGCTGGAGCCGCTGGCTCAAGACCAACCAGCACCACCCCTCGGGCAAAATCACCTATACCGACTAGTAAGATACTGATTACCGGTGGCAGCGGATTCCTGGGCAGTCGCTTAGCTTACTTCCTCAGGGACAAGTATGAGCTGCTATTGCCCACACATGGCGAAGCCGAAAAGAACTCCGCCTAAATTACATATCTATAATGCTACTTTTTCTGCTAAAATTGTATGATTTATAAAATAAATGTATTACCTTTGTAACTGATAACATATTATCACTACACAACGCATAATACACTTTATGAATAATATATTATCAGTTTTAGATAACTACACACTTGACAACCCTGACGATATTGCCAAGGCTATTGCCGGCGACTTTCGCAAGCGTCGCATAGAGAAAAATCTCACACGCGAACAGGTGGCCGAAAGGTCTGGTGTTGCAGTCAGTAACATCGTGAGATTTGAGCAAAAGGGACTTATCTCGTTAAAGAATCTCATTGGCATTGCCATGGCTATGGAGTATACATCCGAGGTAAAGAATATATTTTCTGAACCCAAATATTCAACCATGGAGGAGTTGACCCAGATACGCAAGAACACAGGTAAAACAAGAGCACATAAAGGATGACAACTATTGATAAGTTAACCGTAAAATACCACGGCGAGGACGTAGGAGTCATATCGCTTACCCCCGACGACAAACGTTTGGCATTTGAGTATGCCCCTCACTGGATTGCCGAGGGATTCAGTATCTCGCCACTGGAATTGCCATTGCAGACAGGGCTGTTTCTTGCCAGGCCAACGCCTCTCTACGGCAACTTTGGCATCTTCGAGGACAGTTTACCTGACGGTTATGGTCGTTACCTTCTACACAAAGCTTTGCTTCGCGAAGGTATTGACGACAGGAACCTCACGACCATTGAAAGGCTTAGTATAGTAGGTAATAACGGTATGGGCGCATTAACCTATGAGCCCGAAACCGTAATCGTTAAAGACAAGGGCACAACCGATTTTGATCAACTACAAGAAAAAGCGCTGGAAGTTCTCAAAGAACAACAGGACACCGACGCAGGGCTCCTGCTCTACAACAGCGGTAATAGTGGCGGCTGTCGCCCAAAGGCAGTGTTCTCTGATGCAGAAGGTCATTGGATTGTAAAATTCCGTCATACTTATGACCCGAAGGATATGGGGCAACAAGAATACCATTACAATGAGGTCGCACGCAAGTGTGGCATTACAGTTCCCGATTTCAAATTAGTAAACAATAAGTATTTTGCTACACGACGATTTGATTTGACCAACGAGGGCATAAGAATCCACACAGCAACAGCTGGAGGCCTGCTATGTCTCTCTCTTTCTGACCCAGTGCTCGACTATAGCAATCTGCTGGCATTAACAGGTTTTCTTACACAAAACCCTAAACATGTCGAGGAAATGTACCGTCGCATGGTATTCAACTATCTCACCGATAACAAAGACGACCACTGCAAGAACTTCAGTTTTCTTGTGCACAAAGATGATAACGGCATATATGTATGGCACTTGGCTCCAGCATACGATCTTACTCTTTGCACTGAGGGTTATAACGGGCAACATGCTACATCTGTCAATCAAACAGCCCACCCTACTCTGCAGGATTTCATTGCTGTTGGCACCAAAATAAAGATGAACGAAAAACGATGTCGGGAAATCTTTGATGAGGTCTACCAAAACTGTGGAGACTTGATGTTAAATAAAAGCATAGTAAAGTGATGAAAAAGATACTGATTACCGGTGGCAGCGGATTCCTGGGGAGCCGTTTGGCTTACTTCCTCAGGGACAGATACGAGCTGCTATTGCCCGCGCACGGCGAGCTGAATGTGAGCCGCGAAGAGGCCGTCAGAGCCTACATCGGGGAGCACCAGCCCGAGGTGGTGATTCACTGTGCCGCACTCAGCAACACGTGGTACTGCGAGCAGCATCCCGACGAGTCGCACAGGGTGAACGTGCAGGGTACGGTACGCATTGCCAAGGCCTGCAAACTCACGGGCGCCAAACTCGTGTTCATGTCGAGCGACCAGGTGTATAACGGCACGCCTATGCTTGGAGCACTCAAGGAGGACGCGCTGCTCCAACCTGTCAATGCTTACGGATGCCACAAAATGGAAGCCGAGCAACGGGCACTGTGGAACAATCCCGACGCTGTGGGCCTGCGACTCACTTGGATGTACGACCTGCCAAGTAGCAGCTTGAAGCTGAACACCAACATCCTCTTCAATCTGCAAAAAGCCCATGACGAAGGCAACGTCATCAAGGCAGCTACCCACGAGTACCGTGGCGTGACCAACGTGTGGGAGGTGGTCAAGAACATCGAGAAAGCAATCTCCCTGCCCGGAGGCATCTATAACTACGGCAGCGGAAACTCGCTGAACAGCCACGAACTTTTTCTCAAGGCAGCCGACCTGATGGGACTAAAGGCCCCCTCCGCATGGATACTTCCCGACGAGGAGCGCTTCAGCGACCAACCCCGCAACCTCACCATGGACTGCTCCCTCATAGGGCAGCACGGCATCCACTTCAACGACAGCATCGATGGAATAAAAGAAGCCATCAACCACCCCTTCCGCACAAAGTAAACACATACAGAAATTAAAAACCGTCCCTTTGATGGTGCTACTTTGCCCACGTTACCGTATAAAAGTGGCAGGCTTACGATAATCGAGTAGGAGGAAAACGAAGTAGTTTTCTTCCTACTTTCGTTTTCCGACCTCTCACACCACCGTACGTGCCGTTCGGCATACGGCGGTTCCTATTTTGGATTCCATTCGAGATATGAATCCATAAGACACCTATAA
>JAZQPG010000210.1:0-2090 GCA_045628365.1 Sodaliphilus sp.
GGTTCGTGGGTGTGGGTGCAGTTGCCAAATCGGCATCCTTCGGACGTCTTGAAGATCTCGGGGAAGTAATGGGCCACTTCCTCCTTTTTAAAGTCGATGGTGCCGAATCCCTTCACGCCCGGAGTGTCGATGATGCATCCGCCGCCGGGCAGGTCCAGCATCTCGCTGAAGGTGGTGGTGTGCATGCCGGTGTGGTGTGACTGTGACACGTCGCCCACGCGCAGTCTTGCACCGGGTACCATGCAGTTGATTATAGAACTCTTGCCTACGCCCGAGTTGCCCGACAGTAAAGAGGTTTTGTCTTTGAGCGACAACCTCAGTTCGTCGAGTCCTTCGCCTGTTTTGGTCGAGGTGAGGATAACCTTGTAGCCGATGTTTCGGTATAGTGCGGCCACGGCTTGGAGCAGGGCTGTGTCGTCGTCCTCGGCGAGCAAGTCGACCTTGTTGATGGCGATGACGGCAGGGACGTTGTAGGCCATGGCAGTGGCCAGGAATCGGTCGATGAACGTGGTGTTGGTAACAGGGTTGGCCAGGGTCACCACCAGGACGGCCTGGTCGAGGTTACTGGCGATGATCTGGAATTCCTTGGACAGGTTGCTGGCACGCCTGATGATGTAGTTGCGGCGTTCCTCGATGGAACGGATAAAAGCCGTGCCGTCGTCCTTGGCCTCGATGTTGACAATGTCTCCAACGGCCACGGGGTTAGTGCATCGGAACCCTTTGAGGCGCAGGTTCCCCTTGATTTTGCAGTTGAGCACAGTACCGTCGTCCTGCCGCACGACGTACCAGCTGCCAGTGTTTTTAATTACCAGTCCTTTCATGGTGCAAATTTACAAAGTAAAAGTCGAATTATCGTCCAAAAATAGAAAAAAGTTGGTTGTAGTGCTTTTTTTAGTGGTTAATTGGGATATTTTAGGCTCAATGTTGCTGCTATGTCATGATTTTTTTGTACTTTTGTCAAAAACTTGGATATATATGGCAGTAGAACTTCAGGACACACTCGCGCGCATCATGAGCAAGAGCAAGGTGCTTATAGAGAAGTACCATGCCCTGGCTGCCGCTAAGTCCCAAACCGACAGTGAGATTGAGGCGGTAAGGGCTGAGAACCTGGAGTTGCGCAAGGAGATAGAACGCGTGAAACGTGAGAACGAGTACCTGCGCATGGCCCATACCATTGCCCCCACGCCCGAAAGCGTTGCTCGCAGCAAGAGCATGATATCCAAGATTGTGCGGGACATTGACAAGTGCATTAACCAACTTAATGCATGACAACGATAATGGCAAACAACGGTAAAAAGGAAATATGGTTGCATCTGGCTGACGTGAGGCCCATACCGCTCAACATCAGCCCCGACGAGGAGGCACGCTGCCGCGAGGCGGAGCGCCTGGTGAACTCGCTGTGGGGAAAGTGGATGCGACAGTTTGCCGACCAGGGCTCGTCGCCCGAGGTGCTGGCACGCGTGGCTTTCAGGTTTGCCCAGCTTTACTTTGACGAGTATGCCGCCAACAAGGGAGTCCAAGGCTTCCTTCAGAAGTTTGAGAAAGAGCTCGACGCGCTGGTGGTGGATGTGTGAAGCCCGGGGCTGCAGCTGAGTCCCAACGCGGAAAACACCGCACTACAGCGGTAGTTGTCGGTCAATGACAATAAAAACTGAGATAATAATAGGTTCCTGCACACTCATTGTGGAGATGGTTGCCGCCCTTGGCTGGGACGGTTGTCCGCACGTGAGTAGTGCTTTTTTTATTAATATTTTATTACCAATATTTAATTTATAAATGGAAATTTTGTTTTATGTGATCGCAGCAGTTGTCGCTTTTGCTGTGGGTTTGGGAGTAGCCCAGACAATGGCTAAGCGCAATGCTAAATCAAGGGCCAACGAGATTATCGAGAAGGCCAAGCTTGAAGCCGAGGTTCTCAAGAACAACGAGGTTATCAAGGGTAAGGAAGAAGGAATGTCAATCAAGAGCGAGGCCGAGAAGCAGGCCAACGCACGCCTGTCAAAGGTCCAGTCGAGCGAGGCAAAACTCAAGCAGCGCGAGCTGCAGCTCAACCAGCAGCAGGCCGACGTGCAGCGCAAGCGCAACGAGGT
>JAZQPG010000211.1:0-4670 GCA_045628365.1 Sodaliphilus sp.
TGAGACTCCTTACCTGAAGTTGATTTCTCAACTCTTTGGTGATCGCGAGATGGTTGCTAACGCAACTGGTTGTAGCTCAATCTACTCAGCATCAGTTCCCTCAACTCCCTATCGCGTAAACGAGAAGGGTCACGGTCCTGCATGGGCTAACTCACTGTTTGAGGACTTCTGCGAGTTCGGTCTGGGTATGACTATCGCCGACGAGAAGATGCGTGCACGCGTAACAGGCTTCGTTGAGGAGGCTGTTGCTGCCGACGGCGTTGCTCCCGAGGTTAAGGCACTCTACACCGAGTGGCTCGAGAACAAGAACGACGGCGCTAAGAGCCGCGAGCTCGCCGACAAGATCATGGCTGCTATTGAGCACAGCGACAACGCTGCTGACCTCAAGGTTAAGTCACTTGGCCAGTACCTGGTTAAGCGCAGCCAGTGGATCGTTGGTGGTGACGGCGCTAGCTACGACATCGGTTTCGGTGGTCTCGACCACGTGATCGCATCAGGCAAGAACGTGAACATCCTCGTTATCGATACCGAGGTTTACTCTAACACCGGTGGCCAGGCATCTAAGGCTACTCCTATCGGTGCCATCGCTAAGTTTGCCGCTGCCGGCAAGCGCATCCGCAAGAAAGACCTTGGTCTCATCGCTTCAACCTACGGCTACGTTTACGTGGCTCAGGTAGCTATGGGCGCCGACAACGCACAGTGCCTCAAGGCTATCCGCGAGGCCGAGGCCTACGACGGTCCTTCAGTAATCATCGCTTACGCTCCCTGTATCAACCACGGTTTGAAGGTAGGTATGGGCAAGTCTCAGGCCGAGGAGGCTAAGGCTGTGGCATGCGGTTACTGGCACCTGTGGCGTTACAACCCCATGCTCGAGGCCGAGGGCAAGAACCCCTTCACTCTCGACAGCAAGGAGCCCAACTGGGAAGGCTTCAACGACTTCCTCAAGGGCGAGGTACGCTACGCGTCAGTGATGAAGCAGTATCCCGAGGAGGCCGAACAGCTCTTCGCTGCTGCTAAGGAGAACGCCCAGTGGCGTTACAACAACTACCGCCGTCTGGCACGCCAGCAGTGGGGAGTTGAACCCGAAGAGTAATCAACCCTACGGTGGGTTCAATAACTAATCGACCCCACCAAATAGATAACTCATAATCCAGCCGTGTTTCCCACCCCCGGGAAACACGGCTTTTTCACAACTGCTTAGTAATAAAATTTCTGCAACCGGCAACCATGCAGCGAGTGTAAATCCCGCTAGGGATTTGATAGTGTAGGCAGCCATGCAGCGAGGGCCTTTAGGTCCTTGCAAATGGCTGTGCAGCCATGCAGCGAGGTGTAAATTCCGCGAGGGATTTGATAGTGTAGGCAGCCATGCAGCGAGGGCCTTTAGGTCCTTGCAAATGGCTGTGAAAATGCCACCATCATGTGCCCGTGCCTTTAGGTACGGGATAAGCACAACCGCATCGGCCGATACGCCATCAAAAGAATCGCCCCTTTGATGGCATCCAAAAAATCTGCGATACATATATATTTATATTACCAAGTTTCATTATTTCGTAATTCAGACAATTATTATTATCTTTGCATAGAAAAAACTCATTATTTAAGATGAACAACGAGAGGTCACAGTCAGGATTCTTTGGCGATGAAGCCTTTGAGGACGTGTACGCACGGTTTACCGAGGTCACCGAGGTGTCGTCGGGCAAATCGACACGCCTGCTACGCGCCAAGCGCTACGGCAGGTGGTACATGCCCAAGGGGCTCAAGCCCGAGCTCGAGGACGATGCCGCCCAGCGGCAGCGCCTGGGCAAGGAATGCGAGATACTCATGCGCATGCAGCACCCCGGCGTGGTGGCGGCGGTGGGCATGGAAGACACTCCCGCCGGACGGTGCATCGTCATGGACTGGGTCGACGGCATGACACTGAGGCAATGGCTCGACGAGAAACCTTCGCGGGCGATGCGCCGCCGTGCGCTCAACCAGCTGCTCGATGCCGTGGCCCACGTGCACAGCCAGCAGGTCGCCCATCGCGACATCAAGCCCACCAACGTGATGATTACACGCAACGGCAACGACGTCAAGCTCATCGACTTCGGCCTGGCCGACACCAGCGCCCACGCCATCCTCAAGCAACCAGCTGGCACGCCACGATACATGTCTCCCGAACAGCTCGACACCACCGAGGCCGACTGCCGCAACGACATCTACAGCCTGGGCATCGTCATCGAGGAGATGGACCTGGGGCTAGGCTCCGTCGCCAAGCGATGCAAGGCCCCCATCGACCACCGCTACCCCAACGTCGACGCCCTGCGCCACGCCATCAACAGCCGCGACCAACGCAAGCAACTAGCCATCAAGTCCTTGGGTGCACTGGGACTTGTCGTGGCAGGCGCGTTCGTCTCGTCGCTTTTCAACCAGCAGCACGAGGCCGAACCCGTTAATGCCGACATCGTTGACTACTCCCCCATCTCGCAAGTCACCATCGACACCATTAACGGCTCCCAGGAGGCCGACTCCCTCAGGCTAGAACTACAACGTCTCAAGGATTCCACTGCTCTTGCAGCCGCTTCCCAGGACCTGGCATCAGCCAACCTACCCGCCGACCTGGCAACACCGCCTGCCACCAGCACACCGGCAACCACAACAAACGAGGAACTGTTCGAAAAGACATTCAATAAATGCAAAAGCGAAATTGACAATATCATAGCCAATTGCGATATATTCAAGTACCCTGACTCGATATGGGACCGCACAATATATAATGGACCATGGTGGAGGTGTTACTACGGTGTGATGAAAAATACCAACAAATGCATAGAAAAGGATCTTAAAGAAGTTGAGGGCAAGTTGACACCAAACCAGCACGCCCAGTTAACGGAAAACCTCCAGTCCTACAGAATGACAACTACAAACAAACTCTTCCTGGAGAATAACTTCAGGTGAGTTCTATTAATTATGTCGAGGCGATTTTGAAATATACCAAAACAGGTTCAAAAGCGGCCGAAATAAACAATAACTTTATCCCAAAATTGATAGAACCCACCTTCAATTATTAGTGTCCGGTAAAAGAGGGTGTCGCAAAAATGGCAACTACTCAGTCATGATATTCTCTCGAGCAGAACCCGGAGAACTCACGGAATTATTTTCATGCTGGTCATGTTTAAGCAGATACATCTGCTTAATCGCGGTCAACGTGAATCAATAATTCCCTGAGTTCCCCGAGAGGACATCCCATAGTGTATAGTTACATGTACTTCACCGGCCAGAAAAAAATGCACCAAAATGCACCAATTTTGGTGCTTATATAGCAAAAAACAACTTATCTCTTGATTCTTAACAATAATATTATTATCTTTGCAAAGTGACAAGTAACGTTAACGTTACCACCGGTTGCAACAGCACCGTGGCAGTCACAGTGACATTTTGGGGATCAGCATGTGTGAAACACGGGGGTCAGGGAACCCATCTCCGCTCACAGTGCTGGTCAAAAAGACGTTTACAGTAAACGTTTACCTCTGGTCTTCAAACCTGGAAAATTTGATAACCTACTCAGAGTAAACGCAATCAGTAACACAGTCTACGCGAGTGAAGTGTATCTTTGCCTTGTACAACCGTGTGTACCCGCAGCATCAGTTGCGAGGACACAGGCTGATGAGCAAACTATAATATACACATTCTCTAATAGGCGTGGGACTTGCTGATTGTTTATTCCAGTAGGTAGGCAATTCCAGGGCCTGAAGACGGGGTGAGCATGATGTACAGCAACCCACGTCTTTTTTTTATTTATAATTGCCGAATCAGGGGTCAGTCTATAGGCACAAACCAAACAAACTAGAGACCATCAGTGGCTATGGGCGGATGCTTCACCTCTATCTTTAAGCACTTCTTTTGGACCAGTATCATCGCCATACTGTTTATTATGGGATGTGTACTTCAGTGCTCACGCAGCGCCGAAAGAGAATTCCTAGACACCTACGTCAAGCTAGCTATGACATTTGGGTGCACAGGGAAAGCCGCATCGCTCATGCACGACTACTTTGTAGACTCACGCTATGCCAACGAGAACCGAGTGACTAAACAAGACGGCGCGCTGGCCGAGGAAGTGATCACAGCTTGCCTCGAGAGCGACGACATCAAGAGTGCCCAGCGAGTATACCGAGATTACCATAAAGGGCTTAACGAATTCTCCCGCATGGATGTGTTCAAATACATGGTAAAGCACAACATGCCCGATAGCCTCGACTATAAAGACAAGTAAAACATTAATTATTTCACCTTATAAAATATATACTATCTATGGCAAGTAAAGTAAGAGTTTATGGCAAGGCACAGAACCGTACCGCACTAGGTATCGTTAATGCCTACCTCGTGATGTATCCACATGCGACGTTTGAGCATTTTGAGAAAGCTTTCCCCAAAGCTCTTAATCCAGATAGCGGTTGGCCCGTAAATTTCAAACGCTTGGAAGAATGCCAGACAGAAAATGAGAGGGGTTTCTGGTTTACGGAAGAAGATGAAATACTTCATCTCCAGGACGGCACGAAGATGGTTGACTGCAAGATGTGGACAAAGCCCAGTTTCGACCGCATCGTCGAGCACGCCAAGCAATACGACATTGAGATTGCAGAAGTTGAGCGTGGTATGAAGGGACAGAAGGGTGGCTTCCGTCTGGAATA
>JAZQPG010000212.1:0-5970 GCA_045628365.1 Sodaliphilus sp.
ATGGCGCTGCTGCGTGCCATTGCCCACCATGACCCTGTGGTGCATGTCAACTATGAGGCCATTCCCGAGATTGTCAAGGAAAGCATCGCCGTGGATGGCGCATGCAGCGGCAATCCCGGCATGATGGAATACCGTGGCGTGGATGTGCTCACGGGCGCCGAGCTGTTTCACCAGGGGCCGTTCCCCGATGCAACCAACAACATAGGCGAGTTCCTGGCACTGGTGCATGCCCTGGCATTCTTCCACAACACTAATCAGCCTCACATAGCCATCTACAGCGACAGCCGCACCGCCATGGCATGGGTGCGCAACCGCAAGTGCAACACCAAGCTCGAACGCACCGAGCGCAATGCACGCGTGTTTGAACTCATAGCCCGAGCCGAGCACTGGCTCAACACACACACGCCCATGAACCGCATCATCAAGTGGGAGACCGACAAGTGGGGAGAGATTCCCGCCGACTTCGGCCGCAAGTGAGCTGCAATATTGTGTAATAAATATTACAATGTCCTTTTTTTACAAGCTGCAAGGTTACATAAGTTGTAATTTTGCAGCGTAATTATTAATGTTTGTAATTTAAAAAGGAGAGATTGACTATGAAAAAGATTATTATTGCACTCGCAGTTATGATGAGTATCACAGCGACAAGCTGTATCGCCACACGCTCGACAACACAGGTGGCAAAGGTAGAAGTGGGAATGGACAAAAACGACGTGAGGAAGCTGCTGGGCCAGCCCGAGACCAAGAATGGCGACCTCATCAGCGAACAGTGGGTTTATCGCAAGATGCTGGGCGAAATCGCCGAACCTGTCGAGACCTACTTCCTCGTCAACTTCAATGCCGACGGCAAGGTGATAGCCTACCAGTCGATACCTGCTCACCGACACATGAGATAAAGCCACACGCGCGATTTTTGATTTAGTTTTAGAATTCGGCCGAGGGATCCAGAAGCAATCCTCCTCTGGTCGATATTTTTTTGTAAAAGTGTGTTTGTTATATTGTGTGAGTTTTTGCCGTGTTTAGACGTTTAAATGAAAAACTTTTAGATATTTTTATTAAAAATCTCAATATTTCTTGCGTGTTTTGCTCAAATTTACTATATTTGCAACTCAATTCTACAATTTATAAAAATTATTAACAAATCGACACCGTAAAAGCAGGCGTTAGGGAAAGTCGAAGCAGGTGTCGATCTCAAGTCGAACGTGTAAACATGTTGGATCATCAATTTATACATTAAGTGTTATTTTTGAGAGAGTTAACTAGTTATTTAGACTAAATTTATTCACTTATTATTTTACTGTATGAATAGACTTTTATCTATTGTTATGGCATTGTGCGTTTTCACATTCGCTGCACAGGCCAGGAACATTAAGGGTAAGGTGATGTCGCAAAGCGACAAAGAGCCATTGATTGGCGCTACAGTCCAGTCAGTGGGATCGCCGGAAGGCACTGCCACCGACCTTAATGGCGAGTTTTCATTATCTGTTGCCGACAACGTTAAGCAACTCATGGTATCTTATGTGGGCTTTAAGAGCAAAGTTGTTGCGGCAACCAACGAGGTTACCGTTGAGCTCGAAGAGGACGGCAACAATCTTGACGAGATTGTTGTTACCGCAATGGGTATCACCCGCAAGCAGAAATCGCTGGGTTATGCCGCTCAACAAATTAAATCAGACGAAATTTTGAGTGCCCACACCGGTGATGCGATGAACTCGCTCAGCGGTAGGGTGGCAGGTCTCACCGTGCAGAGCACATCGACCGACCCCGGTATGGCTAATTCTGTAATCATACGTGGTTTCAGCTCTATCAATGGCAACAACCAGCCTCTTTATGTTGTGGATGGAGTGCCCTTGCAGAGCACTACCATCACATCGAGCAGTGATGAGCTGGGCGGAGGTCATGCGCTGGCTGCCGGCGGTATATCAAGCATCGCTCCCCAGGACATCGAGAGCATGACAGTGCTCAAGGGAGCTGCCGCAACCGCACTCTATGGTAGCCGTGCTGCCAATGGTCTGATCATCGTCACCACCAAGCAAGGAAAAGTGGGTGAAAACAAGAACTTCACCGTAGAGTACAATGGCAGTTTCCAGGCACGCCAGGTCGCTTATCTGCCCGAGATGCAGAACAAGTGGGGCCAGGGCTGGGATGGAAAGCAGACGTTTATCGAGAACGGCTCGTGGGGTCCTGCCTTCGACGGCTCCACACAGGTATTTGGCCCAATATGGAACCACCAGCAGCTCATTCACGAATACAGCGCTGTGAAGAACAACGTGAAGGAATTCTTTGAGACTGGCTTGTCTCAGAGCCACAGCGTGGCATTCAGCGGAGCATCGACCGACCAGCAGGTTAACTACTACCTGTCTTACAACTTCCTGGGCGACGACGGTATCATGCCCAGCAAGGCCGACAAGCACACACGCCACACATTTGACTTCCGTGGCGGTTTCAAGGCAACCGACTGGATGAACATCACTTCGGCTGTGAGCTATGCTAAGTCGCAGACCGACATGGTGGGCAGTTTCCAGGGTGCTTCGGTGATCGATGGCGTGCTTGAGTTGCCCCGCGACATGTCGCTGCTCGACCACCGTGACCTGAGCAGCCCGTTCAACACCCCCGAGGCCTGGCTGACACCTTACGGCATCACAAATCCCTACTGGGCTATTGCCAATAACTACAACCACCTCGACTCAAAGCAGTTGCATGGTAAGATACAAGCCGACGTGAAACCCATTAAGGACCTCACGTTCACTTATCGCTTCGGCTTTGACTACACCGACTATGACCACAAGGTGGGTTATCCCCAGATTGCCCTCGACGATGCCCTCATCACCGACGACAAGGGTTACGCTCCCAGCAACATGAACCAGGACGGTTGGGTTAACAACCAGTATAGGCGCTCTTATGAGCTTAACCACGATTTCCTGGCCGACTATACACGCAACTTCCTGGCCGACAAGCTCAGCCTCGCTGCAATCGCTGGCGTTAACCTTAACGAGCGTTATGCAACAGCAATGAGCGGACAGGCCGATAAGCTGACATTCGAGACCGGTTTCTGGGATTTGAGCAACGGCTCGTCATGGACAAGCCTCTCCGAGAGCCAGAGCAAGCGTCGCCAGGTGGCAGCGTTTGCCGATGTTACCCTGGGCTGGGACGACATGCTTTATCTCAACGTCACTGGCCGCAACGAGTGGTCATCGACACTGCCCATCAAAGCCAACAGCTATTTCTATCCTGGCGCTACACTGAGCTGGATTTTCACCAAGTTCATTCCCAAGAACGATGTGTTCACCTTCGGTAAGGCTCGCGTGGCCTATGGTAAGACCGGTAACGACGCATCTCCTTATTATACTAGCGCACGCTTTGTGCAGGGATATGCCAACGGCTATTATGTGGGCGACATCCTCACCTTCCCCTTCAAGGGCGTGAATGCGTTCCAGAACGCTTCAACAGCAGGCTCGGCATCGCTCAAACCTGAGATGACAACCGAATTTGAGGCAGGTCTCAACCTCCAGTTCTTCAACGGCCGCCTGGGCGTGGACGCTACTTTCTACAACCGTGTGACTAAGGACCAGATCTTCACCCTCCCCGTTGACCCCTCTACTGGTTACAACTATGTTGTCACCAACTTTGGTGAGGTGCGCAACCGTGGTTTCGAGCTGCTCGTCAATACCACTCCCGTGCAGACCCGCAACTTCCGCTGGGATCTCGGTTTCAACTTTGCTATCAACCGCAACAAGGTTCTCTCGATGCCTTCAAGCCTCGAGGGCGGCAAGGTGACCATCTACAGCTTCTCGGCTGGCGACGATGCAGTCTATATGTATGCCGAGGAAGGCAAGCCCATGGGTAGTTATTACACCTATTTGCCAGAGTATATGGTTGACGACCAGGGTGTGAAGCACCAAGTCGTGGACGAGGCTGGTATGCCCGTGCTGAGCGACAAAGTCCTTGACACAGGCAAGACGATGAACAACAAGTGGACTGGTGGTGTGACCACATCGCTCAGCGCTTATGGCTTCACGCTTGCAGCAGCCCTCGACGTGCGCTATGGCGGTTACATGTTCTCACGCACAAAGAACCTCATGCAGTTCACCGGTAATGGCACCATTACCACTTATAACGGCCGCCGTCCGTTCATTATCCCCGGTAGTGTTGTTGCCAATGCCGACGGCACCTACAGCGAGAACACAACCCCCATCTATGTGAGCGACGACAGTTTCCAGTTGTTCTTCAATGACTATGGCTGGGGCCAAGGCGGCGAGGCTTACCTCGTGGACCGCTCGTTTGTGAAACTGCGTTCACTGAGCCTCACATGGGAACTCCCCAAGAAGTGGCTCCGTGCTGCGCACCTGAGCAATGCTTCGATCACAGCATTCGGCAACAACCTGTTCACATGGACTGCACGCGACAACTACTATGTTGATCCCGAGTCAACAACTACAGGTACCGACCTTGCAGGAAACTTTGGCGAACTTTACTCTAACCCGTCATGCCGCACATTTGGCGTGAGTGTTAACATTAAGTACTAAAAAAGAGAGGAGACAATAATTATGAAAAAGATATTTATGACCACCCTCGTGTTGCTGGGCATCATGGCCACCTCGTGCGATGACTATCTCGACATCAACCAGGATCCCAATTCACCCACCGAGGGCAACATGACCTCATCAATGATATTGCCCACTGCCGAGTTGAACCTTGCGGCAAGTTATGGCGACTACCTGCGCAGCGTGGGCGGATACTATGCACAGCACTACGCACAGCAGTTCGGTACCAGCAACTATCTTGACTACAGCCAGTTCAAGATGAGCGCCACTCGCTCTAGCTCAACCTATTCTCAGCTCATGTCTCGCACCTTGAGCAACCTCAAGACCGTGCGCAACCTGGCTATGGCACAGGAAGACTGGGGTACATATCTTGCAGCTACAACCCTGCGCGCGTTCACCTATCAGGTGCTCGTGGACTGCTATGGCGAGGTGCCTTACACCCAGGCACTCAACCTGGAGTACCTCACTCCCGAGTATGACGAAGGCCAGACTATCTATGATGGCATAATCGCCGAGCTCGACGAAGCGCTTGCAAAGGTCAACGGCAACGAGCAGGTTGCTACCAACTTCCTCTATGCAGGCAAGAGCTCAGATGCGTGGATAAAGTTTGCCAACGCGCTCAAGCTGCGCATCTACACTCGCGAGAGCGGCGTGAAAGACGTGAACAGCAAGATTGAGGCACTCATCAAAGAGAACAATTTCCCTGCTGCCGATGTTGCCTTTGCCGGAATCTGGAGCGACGAGGCAGGCAAGGCTAACCCCTTCTACCAGGAGGACGCATTTGCTGGTTACGGTGGCTCGCAGCAGAACATAGTGCTCAACCTGGCGCTCTACAACACAATGAACGCCTATGACGATGTTCGTCTCCAGGCCATGTTCACGCCCAACGCCAGCGGTGTGTATGCCGGCTCGGTGAGCGGTTCAAACTTCAGCACCACAGCTACCTACAAGGCCAACTACTGGTGCCGTCCCAATGCACACTATGACGACCCAGTGGAGCTCATCAGCCTTGCCGAGATTTACTTCCTCAAGGCCGAGTTCTATGCTAAGAACAACCAGATGGGTCCGGCTGAGGAAAACTACAAGAAAGCGATTGCTACATCAAGCTTGCACGCACTCACAACTCTTGCAGGCATGGAAGTTACTGAGGCTGCTGTAGAAGCACAGAAGAACGCTGAGGTTGCCATGAAGGCTTATCCCCTCACTGCAAGCAACTACAAGCATGCCATAGGTGTGCAGAAGTGGATTGCCCTGGCCGAGGGCAACAGCTTTGAGTCGTGGTGCGAGGTGCGCCGCCTGGGTTATCCTGCAATGGGAAGCGTCAGCGGCGATCAACTCTACAACCAGGCAAGCGACAGCTACAAACCCGAGGCACTGCCCGCTGGCGAGCTTTACAGCCCCATCGACTGCAACACATCGCTCAAGG
>JAZQPG010000213.1:0-5886 GCA_045628365.1 Sodaliphilus sp.
AGGAACGCGCACAGCCCGGACGCTCTGCCCATAGCAACGTTCGTTGTAGAGCCAATCAATGTAATCCGATTTGAAGTACAGGCTGTAAGCGCGGTTGCTGTTGTCTGTATTGAGCTCAAGCGACCAGTAGTAGCCGCAGGAACCCTCGTTGTCGAAGTACGTGCCGCCGCGGTAGCCAGCGGCAGGAAGGAAAATGCTGTTACCTTTGCTCTTGCTCGTTATCTTGCGCCCTGAAACACCATTCTCTGTCACCCACTCGGTTGTGGTGTACTTATCGTCAATGAGGTCCTTCATCTCCTGCAAGGTAGGCATGCGCCAGTCCGCGCCCCAGTTGGCTGTAGCCGCGTCATGGGCCGCATCAAGGTCTTTATCCTCTTTGTAACTATAGTTAGCCTCGTAGAAACTGTGGCTTTCGCCCTTGGCGTAACCCTTGGTCTCGCCCCAGGCGAAGTACAGGCCATTATCTTCGGGCTTGCTGGCGCCCACGTTGCAGGTCGCCCACAGCACGCCGCCGGGGAGCCCCAGGTCAACATACTCACGCCCTGCGCTATCCCTTCCCGACTTGTCAGGGGTGTTCTCAACTATCGCGGCGCTGCTGTCGCTGTTTTCCAGCGGGGCATCGCCACCTTGGCCGGCTACTGCCATGACCACTGCCACGGCGGCTAGCGCTGCGGCTCCTAACACCCACCATAGCCATTTCTTCCCCGCGCTCTTCACCGGGGCTAGAGGAGCGGGCGTGGGGTGTTCAACCACCGGGGGAGCAACAGGCTCCTCGACCAGCGTGGCTTCTACCAGAGTTTCATCGGCTACAGGCACCACGGTTGCGTCGCTACCCAGGGCGGCAACGAATGCCGAGGCACTCTTCAGGCGGTCGCGCTTGCGGCTCTCCATCGCCTGGGTGATGGCATGGATGGCTTGCGGGCTCACTCCGCGGGCCACGAGTTGGTCCACGGGGACTCCGTCTTCATTCACATCGCTGGCGCTGGGTGGACGCTGGCCGGTGAGCAGGTAGAAGAACGTTGCACCAAGGGCATACACATCGGTCTCGGGCGAGAATGTGGAAACACCGCCCTGCTTGTACTGCTCCATAGGCGCATAGCCTTCGCTGATGCCCACCGGGGTTGTGCTGGTCTGGCCGCCCGACTTGGCGTCATACTGCTTGGCGAGGCCGAAATCGACGAGCACGGTCTCGTCCTTCTCGTTGAGCATGACGTTGCCGGGCTTCACGTCCAGGTGGTTCATGTTCTGCTGGTGGATGTAGTCGAGCGCCGAGGCTATCTGCTTGATGTAGCGGGTGGCGACAGGCTCAGACAGATACCCATCTCTCTTCACCTTGTCGCTGAGCGAGCCACAGGGGGCATACTGCATCACGTAATAGGCGGTGCCATTCTCCTCAAACACGTCGATGATGCGCACGATGTTGGGATGGTTGAAGCGGGCGATGTTGCGGGCCTCCTTGAGGAACTTCTCGCGGAAACGCATCACAGTCTCGCGGCCTCCCTCGGTACCCAGTGTGACGCGGCTGGTGCTCTCATCGCGACTGCACATCTCCTTCATGAAAAACTCCTTGACGGCGACTTTGCGCTCCAGGCCGCTCTGCACAGCCATGTAGGTGATGCCGAAGCCGCCCTGGCCCAGCACGTTAAGTATCTTGTATCGGCCGCCCTGCAGCAGGGAACCACTCTTCAATGTATACTCCATAATGATTTTTACTTAATTTGTCCTTCAAAGTTACAAGAATTATCCCACACAGGAAAGAGCAAAGCAAAAAAAACAAAATAATAACCCATTTCTACACCTTATTATAATTATTTGTTGTAACTTTGTACCTTGTTGTGCCGAGAGCACAGCACTATCATTATATATTGTATTGTGTGAAAACAAATTAACTTTAATATATGGTATTTGCCGACTTATTCTTTTTGTTTGCGTTCATTCCCGCATTCATCATCTGTTACCTGATAGGTGGTGCTATCGACAAGTGGATGTTAGGACATGAGGACGACGACGAGGACACTCCCATGCCTCAAAACGCGACCAAGAACTTTGTCCTCATCATCTTCTCCCTGCTCTTCTATGCGTGGGGCGAACCGGTTTACGTTTTCCTGATGATACTCAGCGTCCTGATGAACTATGTCATGGGGCGCATCATCGACAATGCCAACGGACGGCGCAAGACGGCCCTCGTCTCGGGCATCGTGTTCAACCTCCTCGTGCTGGGTGTCTTCAAGTATGCCGGCTTCTTTGTCCAGCAGATCAACCTCTTGGGACTGCAATGCCCTGTTCCCGACATAGCGCTCCCCATCGGTATCAGCTTCTACACTTTCCAGTCGATCTCTTACCTTGTTGACGTGTATCGCCGCCAGTGCCCTGCCCAGCAAAGCTACTGGGGACTGTTGCTCTACATCTCCATGTTCCCGCAGCTCATTGCAGGACCCATCGTGCGCTACGAGACCATCGTTAATGAGATCCACGGCCGCCGCGTCAACTCGGCCGACATCGCCGACGGTATTTCGCGCTTCATGCTCGGTCTGGCCAAGAAAGTGATTATTGCCAACCAACTGTCGGAGATTGCGACTCAGTTCCTCGACAAGGGCCTGGGCAACCTGTCGACCACCGGGGCTTGGCTGGGAATCGTGGCCTTCACGCTGCAAATCTACTATGACTTCTCGGGATACAGCGACATGGCGATCGGCATTGGCCGTTGCATGGGTTTCCGCTTCAACGAGAACTTCAACCACCCCTACTGCTGCAGTTCGATTACCGACTTCTGGCGCCGCTGGCACATGTCGCTCGGTAGTTTCTTCCGCGACTATGTCTACATCCCCATGGGAGGCAACCGCCGCCACCAGTGGTTCAACCTGCTCGTTGTGTGGTTCCTCACCGGTATGTGGCACGGAGCAAGCTGGAACTTCGTCCTGTGGGGCCTCTTCTTCGGTGTCATCCTGATGTTTGAAAAATACACCCTGCTGCGATGGCCCGTTCCCCGCGTGTTCATGCACGTCTATGCCCTCTTCCTCGTCGTTGTGGGCTGGGGCATCTTCTACTTTGAGGACATGTCTAAGATGGGTGTGTTCTACAACGCCTTCTTTGGCAACGCCAAGGTGTTCCACAACATCATTTCTGAGACAGCCATTGCCAACAATTTCTGGCTCTGGATAGCTGCACTGCTGTTCGTCATGCCTGTGCGTCGCTGGACCGCAGCACTCTGTGCCCGCATGGCCGGAGGCGAGGACACCACAGCCTACCGTGCCACAGTGATGTGCACTCGCATCGTCTTCTGCGCAGTGGTACTCGTAATCAGCACAGCGCTGCTTGTGGGAGCCACCAACAACGCATTCCTTTACTTCCGATTCTAAGCACACGCCAACTACAATATAATAATATGTATAAAACTCATCTCATCATAGCCGCGTTGCTGGCATGCACAGCCAGCATCAATGCACAGGACGCGACATCCTCCACTGGCAAAACCCAGTTGCGCAAGGGACAGTCAAGTGTACTCGTACTGGGCGCGGGCAAGGACACCCGTGCCATGAGTCCGTTCCAGAACGGCAACAACTGCCTGCTCGACTATGCCGCCGTGGCCAACGAGTATTACCACAACTTTGACGGCAAGGTCAACGTTTACTCCATGCCCATCCCCTACGCCTGCGAGTTCTACGGACGTGACGTGACAACGGGCATCGTGCGCAGCCAGGTGACGCCTTTCGAGAACTGCTTCAACGCTCTGGACGAGGGTGTGAAAGGCGTGAACATCATCCCCACGTTGGGCGAGCATGCCGGCGAGGCAATCTACTCGCGCACCGACCACCACTGGGCAGCCCTCGGAGCATACTATGCTGCACAGGAACTAGCACGGGTTGCCGGCGTGCCTTTCAAGGACCTCAGCAACTATGACACCAAGGTGATCCACGGCTACGTGGGCACCATGTACATGTACTCCAAGGTTGCCGATGTCAAGAACAACCCCGAGGACTTCGTTTACCACATTCCACAGGGAGTTGAATACTCCACAACTTACATCGACTTCTCCCTCGACAAGTCTAGGCGTTACGTGGTCAAGACCGGAGAGCCCCACGAGGGCAAGTTCTTCTGGGACTATCCCGACGGCTCGGGCGCGGCCTACTGCACTTTCATGGGCGGGGACACCAAGGTGACACAGGTGAAGACCTCTACCGCCAACGGACGCCGTCTGCTCATCCTCAAGGACAGCTTTGGTAACGCGCTGCCCGGTTACCTGTTCTACTCCTTCGAGCAGATCCATGTTGTTGACTGCCGCTACTTCACGCTGAACCTAACCCAGTATGTCAACGACAACGGCATCACCGACATCGTCTTTGCCAACAACGTGGGACATGCAGCCACTGCCACCATCATCAAGAATTATCGCAAATATCTTGTTCAATAACACCACTACCAAGGACAAATGAATAAGTTTTTCATCACCGTTTTCTGCCTGCTCTTTTTCGGCACAGCAATAGTTTTCGTCACCTTTCCGCGCAGCACTTACTCCAAGATTGAGCGACGCGAACTCATGACGTTCCCCAAGTACAACGTCGACAGCCTGCAGAGCGGCAGTTTCTCCAAGGCAATATCCCAGTGGTTCAGCGACAGCGAGCCCTATCGCGAGGAACTCATGAACCTCTCCATGAGCCTCAAGGGACTTCTCAAGCTCAACCTCTCGAGCGAGGAGGAAATCACCTTCCACCAGGATGAAGAAACAGGAAACAAAGCCGACAACCAGGCCCAGCTGGGCGACATCGAGGACTTCCAGAACCCCAACAATGCCGACGCCAAGAAAGCTTCGCGAGGCATTATCATCGTGGGGTCAGGCCCCACAGTGCGTGCACTTGAGTCCTACGGCGGGGACGGCAACGGTGGTGTACAGTATGCCGAGTGTGCCAACACGTTTGCCGACACCTTTGGCGACGGAGTACAGGTATATTGCATGATCATCCCAACGTCTACCGACTTCTACCTGCCCGAGCGTGCCAAGGACCTCACACGCCGTCAGCTCCCAACCATCAAGAACGTCTACAAGAACCTCAGTCCCAAGGTCAAGGCCGTCGACTGCTACACCCCGCTGTCTAAGCACGTCAACGAGGACATCTACCTGCGCACCGACCACCACTGGGCTCCCCTGGGCGCATTCTATGCCGCCGAGGCGTTTGCCAAGGTTGCCGGCGTTCCCTTCAAGCAGCTGACAAGCTACGAGAAGCACGTCATCCACGGCTACGTGGGAAGCATGTACGCGTTCTCACGCGACATCGCCATCAAGAACAACCCCGAGGACTTCGTCTACTACACCCCCAAGGGCATCCAGTACACCACCACCTATATCGAGTATAAGCTCGGCAACAATTACAACATCATCAGGGAAAGTGCTCCTACACAGGGCGAGTTCTTCTACAAGTTCCCCGATGGCAGTGGTGGAGCCTATTGTACTTTCATGGGTGGTGACAGCAAGATCACACAGGTGCGCACCGGTACCAAGAACGGTCGACGCCTCATCATCCTCAAGGACAGCTTTGGCAACGCATTGCCCGGTTACCTGTTCTACTCTTTTGAAGAGGTTCACGTGCTCGACTTCCGCTACTTCACCAAGAACCTCAAGAAGTATGCCATCGACAACAAGATCACCGACATCCTGTTTGCCAACAACACCTACAAGGCTTATGCCGGTGCAGCGTCTAAGCCCTGGCTCACCTACCTCAACCAGCCCGAGCGCACCGTTTCATCATCATCCAGCGCCGACAAGGACAACGATGATAACAGCGCTCAAAAGCCACGCCGAGCCAAGAGGAGAAGAAGATAAGACCTCCCCTTCCAATACCGCCATCAATAAAGAGCCTCGTTAATTCAAAACTAACGAGGCTCTTTATT